>NZ_JBZDPU010000001.1:0-332480 GCF_058270075.1 Mycobacterium shunyiense
GCAGCAGGACCCCGAGTCGCCATGGCCCACAATAACAAACGAGACCGAATTAACGACTCGGGACACTAGGCCGGTGTTCTCACCCTCGAACCTGGCGGTCGCCTGACCGAACTTGTCAGACCCTTCCTCTTTACTGTCCTGTTCCCCGGACACCGGGCGGCGGATTCACAGCTTGGACCCTGTCCCGCCACCCGGCCCACCCACCTGAATTGGAAGGTCTCTCGATGCTACGCACGATCATTCGCGCAACCCTGGCCGCGACGCTCCTCGCCGCGGCGCTCGCGGGCTGTGTTTCACCGGACCGGGTCTCGGCGAATCCCAGCGGCGCACCGAAGTGGGACGCCGGGGAGTCGTCGACACCGGCCCCGGTCGCGTCGCCACCCACCGCAGCTGATTTTGTCATCGGGGTGGTCGTCACCGAGCAGAAGTGCTTCGGATCGGCGGGCTGTATCTACCGGTACACGATCAATCCGCAGCACGTGAGCTCAAAGCCATTGCCGGACAAGACCACCGTGGTCTTCCGGGTCACGGGTGGTGATCAGACGCAGATCTGCAACTTCACCATCGACGGTGACGGTATCGCCACGTTCGACCGCGAAACCACACTCGACGGCCCAGAAGGCGCTGATCTACAAGCCACCGTCACCCAGGTCCTGCCCGGGCGCTGAGGTGTCCCCGAGACCGACGAATTGGTCGCTGATCGAGGGGCAGCGACCAATTCGTCCGTCCGTGTCCCCCGATCGGCGGATGCAGCGCCGTCCCGGCCGTGGTCCGATCAGCCGACAGACGCCAGGCACGACGTGCAGGACGCTCGACACAACCGTCGGCGCCCCTGCCGCGCAACGTATCTCCCCGAGACCAAGCAAGGAAAAGTGATCATGAGAGGAACCGCCGTGTACTACGAGATGCTGGACCTGGTCCGCGAACGCGCCAACGAGAAAGACTGGGACCTGATCTTCGACAGCGGCCCCAATGCGGAGTACCGCACGATGGTGTGGGAACACCCTCTGCTCAGCGCCACCGGCGTGGTCACGGAGCTGGAAATCGGGTTCAGCCCCGACGGCCGCATCATCTTCTCCGAGAGGCGGTACGGCGGCGTCGCCCACAAACGCGTCAAGCCGAACAACGCCTTCGGGTCCACCGATGTCTGCCTCGCCGCACTGCAGATGATCTGATCGGGAACCTGCCCCCAAACCGATCGATCCGCCTTCGCGACGGGAAGTTTGCTGGCATCCTTCTCACCTATGGGCGACTTCGGGTTGTTCGGAACCTGGCTCCTGCTTGCCGTGGTTGTCGTCGGCGCCGTGGCGCTGGCGGTCGGCAGCGTGTTGCTGGCCAGCCGCGTCATCGCGCGCGACACCCGCCCTGAGCACAACTCGGTGTTGTCACCGTTCCTCACCGTCGTCGGCCTCGTCTACGGTGCATTGCTGGGGTTCACCGTTGTCGTCGGATGGCAGCAATATCTCTCCGCGCAGACCAACGTGTCCAACGAAGCCTCGACGTTGGTCACCATGTACCGCCAGACGGTGGCCATGCCGCAGCCGGAACAGACCCAGGTGCGTGAACAGCTGCGCGCATACACCGCAGCGGTACAGGGTCCTGGATGGGGCAAGGAAGAGTTCGGCGCCATCAGCAACAACGGCCGACACGCACTCACTGAGATGTATCGCATCGTCGGCACTGCCAAGTCGGACTCGACCGCCAGCCCGATCAACAGTCAGTTCCTCAGCCAACTGGCTGTCCTGACCTCGGACCGCAGTGCGCGCATCCTCAACTCCAGTCCACGGATACCCGTGCTGTTGTGGTGCGCCCTGATCTTCGGCAGCCTGGTACTGATCACGCTGGCCAGCTTCATGCGCCTCGAGAGCAGCCGCGCTCACATGATCCTGGTCAGCACCGTCACTGTGCTGCTGGCCCTGCTGCTCTTCCTCGTCTTCATGCTCGACCATCCTTATGGCCCGGTGGGCGTTACCCCACAACGGTTTTCACATGCCGTGATGGTGTTCGACCTGATTGACCGCGGGACCTGACCGCTCTCCTGGCGGATCTCCGCGTCGGTTTCGACGGCAGGGCTGCTGTTCGACGACAACCACGACCCCGGTGTCGATAGCGGCGCGCATCCAGACCAATTTGCCTCTTGACCTAATTACGTGACGCATCGTAACTTAATCGTGTGTCCTCGCTCACAGGCCCGGGACGGCCACGTGATCCACAAACTCAGCGCGACATCATGCGCGCCACCCGCGACCTGCTCGCACGTGACGGCTACGACCAACTGTCAATCGAGGCCATCGCCCGCGAGGCCGGCGTCAGCCGGCCCACCATCTATCGGCGGTGGCCGTCGAAGGCCCACCTCGTCTTCGATGCCGCCTTCGGCCAGCCACCTGGTGGTGAACTGCTGTCGCTCTCAGGAGATTTCGACGCCGACCTGCGCGGCTTCACCTCGGCGGTACTCACCTTCTGGCGCGATCCCGTGGTGGAGGCCGCCGCACTCGGCATCCTGACCGAACGTCGCCGCGACCCGGAACTACACATCAAGACCCAGCAACTGCTCGATGAGCAGACCAAGGGCGCCTTCCGCTCTCTGGTCGCCTCAGGCGTGGAGCAGAGCCGGGTCCGTCCCGATGTCGACGTCGACATGGTCTACCAAGCGTTGATCGGCACCGCGTTCTACGCCGCGCACATGGAACCGGACATCGATGTCGACGACACCGCAGATCGATTGTGCTCCTTGCTGACCGAAGGAGCAGGACGTAAACAACCACGAAAGAAGGACCGACCATGACCGACAAGGCCGAATTGTCAGAGGCGTTCAACGCGCTGCTCGACGAGCTGCGCGGCATCGAGCAGAAATTGCTGACCGCCGAGCCCGCGCTGAGCGAACCCGATCTGCTCGACGGGTACCGCCTCACGTTCAGCCTGCTGCGGGTCAGCGTCGACGCCTACGTGTGGGGTGACCGGGACAAGCCCATCCTCGTCGACGTCATCAGCCCGTACCTCAAGTGGGGCGGTGACAATTCGGATGCGTTCTATCAGCTCGCACCGCTGAACCCGGCGCGCACCTATCGAGTCACCGGCAACCGCGGTGATGCGGTGTACCTGTCGATGACCGTCTACGGCGGGCCTGGTGAAGGCCGCTACAGCGACCGCATCGTCGGCACGATCAACAACCGCGACCTGGAGTTCGACGAGGACGGCAACTTCGAGTTCATCATGAGCCCCGATTCCCACCCGGGCGCCTGGCTCAAGCTGGACGCCGACACCGAATTCGCCTTGACCCGTGATTATCTGAACGATCCCACCACCGACCGCCGCCCGACGTGGCGAATCGAGGCGCTCGACCCGCCCGCCCGGCGGTCCGACAGCGCCGCAGATCTGGCCCGCCGCTTCCGGTACGCCAAGGCCTGGCTGCACGAGCAGGTTTCCTTCCTGCCCACCAGGGTTGAGCCCGCCAACCAGCTGCACCCACCGTTCCCGGTCCCCCAGAACGCCTACGGGTGGTCAGCCGCCGACGCGGCGTACGCCATGGGCGCTTACGACCTTGAACCGGATCAGGCCCTGATCATCGAGGGCACCTCGCCCGAGTGTGTGTTCTGGAACCTCTGCCTGTGGAATCCGTTCCTCCACACCTTCGACTACACGCACGAACGCGTCACGATCAACGGCGCCCATGTCACCTACGAACCGGACGGGTCGTGGCGGATCGTCATCAGCGACAAGGACCCGGGCCACCCGAACTGGGTCTCGACAGCCGGCCGGCCCAAGGGCCTGATCTGGCTGCGCTGGTTCCTGCCCGACGAGACCCCCGCACACCCGCAGTGTCGGGTGGTCGACGTGGCCGAAGTCGCGGCCCTGTGACCGCCGACCTGCAGCGTCCCGCCCCCATCCGGTTCGACGACCTGGCCAACCCTGCCTATCCTGCGGCCGCCCAACCGATCCGCGACGGACTGGCCGCCTACGGTGCGAATCTGGAGCTGGACCCCGAGGCGCTGCTGGCGGCCGCCACCGAGCGGTCCGGGCTGGATGATTTCGGTGACCCGGCGTTCCGGGAACGTCTCGACGTGCTGTGTACCGCGCTGCGTGAGGAAGCCGGCCTGTGCGACTCCGGCACGGCAATGGCCTTCGAGCAGCTGGTGGGCAGCCTGGTCAATCGGCTGCGGCTGGAGGCACTGATCGCCGACCATCCCGAGATCGAGGACATCGCGATCGAGCGGCCGATCATCATCTGCGGTTTGCCCCGCACCGGCACCACGCATCTGCACAACCTGCTCGCCGCGGATCCCGCGCTGCGCCACCTGCCGTACTGGGAGAGCCTCGAGCCGGTGCCTGCGCCCGGGGAAGAAGACACACCCGGACCCCGGGGGGACCGCTGCGCTGCCGGCCTCGAACTGATCAACTCCTCGATGCCGGAGTTCAAGCGGATGCACGACATGACCGTCGAGCACGCCCATGAGGAGATCCAGCTCCTGTCAAATGACATTTCCGGGATGCTTTGGGAAACCATGTATTACGTGCCGAGCTTCGCGGCTCACTACAAGGCACACGATCAGGCGCCGTCCTATGCGCATGTGAAGCGCAGCCTGCAGGCCATGCAGTGGTTGCGCGGCGGAACCCGCTGGGTGCTGAAATCACCCCAGCACCTCGAGCAGTTCCCGACCCTGGCCGCTACCTTCCCCGATGCCACTTTCATTGTCACGCACCGCGATCCGGTCGAGGTGACGCTGTCGATGATGACCATGATCTGCTACTCGATGCGGATGGCGGTCACGCAGCCCGACGTGGCCAAGGTGACCCGATACTGGTTGGACCGCATCGACGATCTGCTCGCCGGCTGTATCCGGGATCGCGATGTGCTGCCCACCGGGCAGTCCATCGACGTCCGGTTCGACGACTTCATGGCCGACGAGCGGGCCACGCTCGCGGACATCTACCGGCTCGCCGACCAGCCGTTCGGCGACGACGTCCGCGCGGCCATGAGCGACTTCCTCACCGAACACCCCCGCGGGCGCTACGGGGGCGTCATCTACGACCCGGCCGATCTACAGCTCGATCCGGCCGCCCTGGCCGAGCGATTCCGCGCCTACCGTGAGCGCTTTCTCACCCCTACGGAGGACAAATGAACCAGCCTGCACCACAGCCCATCACAGCGGAGGCCTGGGTGGCCACCGCGCTCGGCGAACCCACCGAGGTACTCGAACGCCAAACCGTCGAGGTGCGTGCACCCGGCCCCAACGAAGTCCGCGTCGCAGTCCGCGCGTTCTGCCTGAACTTCAACGACATCGACATCATCAAGGGGCGTTACACCACGCTGCCCCTGCAGCCGCCGTTCGTGCCGGGCATGGAAGCGGTCGGAGTGGTCGAGAGTGCGGGCCTGGGTGCCGAACATCTGGTCGGCCGCCGCGTGGTCGGGATCCCGGTGATGGCCTTCGGAGGGTATGCGTCGTACGCCATCGTCGACGCGGCAACAGTGCTCGATCTGCCGGAGTGGGTCAGCGACGTCGACGGCGCCGCCCTGCACTACCCGTTCCATCTGGGCTGGTTCGCACTACGCGAACGCGGCCGGTTGCAACCCGGTGAGACGCTGCTGGTGCACGCGGCGGCCGGCGGCACCGGGTCGGGCGCGCTGGTCCTCGGAAAGGCGCTGGGCGCCAAGGTGATCGCCACCGCCGGCAGCGAGGAGAAGCTGGAGCTCTGCCGGAAGCTGGGCGCAGACCACGCCGTCAACTACCGCGACGACAACTGGGTCGAGCAGGTCATGGACCTCACCTACGGCCGCGGCGTCGACGTCGCGTTCGACGCGGTGGGCGGAAGCGTGACGACGAATACGTTCCGCTGCATGGGATTCAACGGACGTCACCTGATGGCAGGGTTCGCCGAGGACATCGCCCTCGAAGACGGCGACTACATCTCGCCGCGTCCGATCGCCTACGGCAACTTCGATGTGTGCGGGGTCTGCCTGGTCTATGTGACCGATCCCCTGGCCGTGCGCCGCACGCTCGGGTTCAACTGGCCGGCGCGCTCCGAGGGCCTCGACGCCCACGTGCAGATTCTCGAGCTGATGCGTACCGGCCGGCTGCAGACTGTGGTGGGCGACAACGTGGAGTGGGATCAACTGCCGCAGGCGTTGGCGCGGATGGCCGCCCGCGAGACCACCGGCCGATTGGTGGTGAGCACGGGCGCGCACGACTGAAAGAGGCCTCCACCAAACGCTACAACGGGGGATGGCATCCGGGCGGATCCCCCGACTACTGGGCGAACGCGCAGTAGTCGGCATGGTCCGCCCGGCCAACCGTGCCGGCCGGCAGCAAGATTAGTATGCTTGTCTAGGTAATCTTGTCTGATGGTGGCCGGGGGGTCCCGTTGAGTTTTGGATGGTATGTCTTCATGCACCGCCCTGACGGCGGCGTGATGCCGATCGCTGGGTTCTGGCGCAAACGCACCGCAGTGCGGTGGGCCCAGCAGCATGCAGAGCCGGACTGCCATCTTGAGGTTCAACGTTACGACTGGTGGTTGACCCGCACCGCCGCGTGGCAGCGACGTAGCGACCGCTTTTACGGCGACGCCCCCGCACTGGCCGTCAATCAGCGATGATCGCCCTGCACTACGGATGAGTAGTAGACCGGGTACCGCTCTGGTCGCTCAGTGCCGGCGGGTACGTCGGTGGCCCAGTTACGTTGTGTAGCCGACGATGTCGACGTTCGAGTCTCGTACGTGTGGATGAGCGGTGCGGCTACTCTGCTCGTGGCGATACATCGCCGTTGTCCTTGTTACTCGACTCGAACGGCCACGTCGGACTCACCGCAACGCCATGCGCAGCGCGTCGGCGAGGTCGCCGCGCGACCCGACGGTCACGTCGTCGACCCCGAGCCATGCGGCCATCGATTGCAACTCCCCCGCCAACGCGTCTGCGACCCGCGAACGGTCGCGGCCGTCTTCGGTGAAAGCGCCCAATACCTGCAACGCGGCATCGGTCCGTTTGAGGTCGACTCGCGCCACCAGTTCCCCGTCGAGCAGAAACGGCCATACGTAGTAACCGAATTGGCGTTTGGGCGCGGGCACGTAGATTTCGATGCGGTAGTGAAAATCGAACCACCGCTCCACCCGGGGCCGGAAGAAGATCAACGGGTCGAACGGGCACAGCAGTGCGGTCCCGCGGTCGCGCCGCGGAACCGTCTGGCCCGCACGCAGGTAGGCCGGGGTGCCGTCGACGTCGACGGCCTCGAGCTGCCCGTCGGCCACCAGCTTGGCGATCGCCGGCTTGACCTGCCGCGCACCCATCCGGAAGTAGTCGCGGATGTCGGCCTCGGTGCCGACCCCCAGTGCGGTCGCCGCGCGCATGGTCAGTTCCCGGACCGCTTCGTCGTCGTCGACGTGCCGAGCCAGCACCTCCGGCGGCAGCACCCGCTCGGTGAGGTCGTAGTGCCGGGCGAAGCCGACCCGCGTGGCCGTCGTCAGGACGCCCGAGGACCACAGCGCCTCTGCGACCCACTTGGTCTCGCTGCGGTCCCACCACGGACCCTTGCGGCCGCGCGGCTCGGACTCGAGATGTGCCTCGATCTGGCCGGCGGTCGACGGCCCGAGCTCAGCGACCGCGGCCACGATGTCGTCGGCCAGCTTGGGATTCTTCCGGACGATCTCGGTACCCCACCGCCCGTGCGTGTACTCCCGCATCCGCCACCGCAGCAGCGGCCAGTCCTCGACCGCCATCAGCGCAGCCTCGTGCGCCCAGTACTCGGTCAGAAGCCGGGGTGAACGCGCGCTGTGCGACCAGGCCGCCCGGTCCAGCGCATCGCGGTCGTACGGCCCCAGTCGGCTGAACACCGGCGCGTAGTGGGCCCGTACCGCCACCGACACCGAATCCAACTGCAGCACCTGAATGCGGGAGATCAACCTGCGCAGATGCGCACGGGTGACCGGGCCGCGGGGTTTGGATTCGTGAAATCCCTGGGCCGCGACGGCGATGCGGCGGGCCTGTGTGCTGGTGAGGGTGGCCACGTAGCCATCGTTCCCTACGGCACCGACAAGTAGCGGAGCGGATTGGCGCAACAGGCCCGACAAGTAGCGGAGCGGATTGGAGCGATACTGGTCCGCGTGGCAGTGGACTGGGATGCGTTCGAGACCGAGTTGACCCTGGCTGCCGCGGACGCGGTCCGCGCGCTGGTCGCGACAGCCGCCTCAGAAACGCCGTATGCCGTGGCATTCAGCGAGTTCTATGCCGAGACCACCGGGGTGATCTACCTTCCGAATCTGGCGCTGGCCACCGAGGAGTCGGTCGAGGAGCCGGATTGCCGGTTCAGCCCGCCGGATTGGGAGTATCAGGACTACGAGTGGGGCGAAACCGATTCGGAGTGGAGTGATCGGCTCATCGCTGCGGTCACCGGCCTACCCCGCGCGCAGTGGGAGCAGGCGTGGGATCGGTTCGCCGAGGCGATGCTGACCATCGCGGCCGGGGTGCGGACCGCCCTCGTCGCCGACGGCACCCTGCCCGATGATGTGGTCGTCTACCTCGACGACGAGGAAGCCGACCTGCTGGTCCGCTCATTGACCGCCGACGAGCTGCGGCGTCACTTTCCCGAGTACGTCGCTTCTGCCGAAGCCGAACGTGAACTTCTGGCCCTGCCCGTCGAGCAGCGGGTGGCAGCACTCGCCGCGGCGGCCGGTCTCGTCAGCGGACCGGGCCACGAACTCGGCCGGGAACGCGCCACCGAACTCCTGCTCGACACCGGTGCTGCCGCCGTACCGGTCGCAGTAGCGGCACTCGGCCATCCCGAGACCGCCTGGACGGGCGCCAAGTTCCTGGCCGACCTCAACATCGTCACGCCGGAGGTGATGGACGCGCTGTGGGCGGCCCTGCCGCTGCGCGGTAACGCCCACGACTGGGTGGCTGCGGCTCTCGGCCGCCTCGGTGCCGGGCTGGAGGTGTTGGCGCGCAACGATCTTCCGGCCGGTAGCCGATCGGCGGCGGTCGCTGCGCCCTACCGTTCGTTTCGCGATCAGGGGCGCTCGCACCTGCCACTGGATTACACGCTGCTGGCCGCCGGGCTTGCCGATCCGGCGGTCGCGGGGGCGGTCGCAGAGGATCTGAAACCCGGAACCGGCTATTGCACCCTGGACGGGGCCGACCTACCGGGCGTCCGTCCCGGACTCGACCATTCCGAGCCCGTGATCCGCCGCCACGCGGTCATCGTTCTCAGCGATCTGATCGGACCGATGGGTCCCGGAGACCTCGACAGCGAGGTGGTGAAGAACCTGGAGCGACGGATCGACGAGCTGGCCGTCGACGACCCCGACAGTGAGGTGCGTCGGCTGGCCGGTTACCGCGTGCGCACGTAACTGCAGAACCGGTACCGCAAACCTGAGCTGCTGGTCATCCACTCTCCGGTGGTCTTCGTCCACGAATCGTCGAGCCCCGGCGCCATCGCGTCGCCCGCCGCTGGAGGCAGGTCGATGTCGATCTCGGTCACCTCGCAGCGGACCGCGAACGGAAGGGCCTGGGCGTAGATCTGCGATCCGCCGATCACCCAGCCGCGGAACACGTCGTCGAGGCCGGTCAGTACCTCGGCACCGTCGGCCACGTATCCGGGATCGCGGGTGATCACGACGTTGCGCCGGCCCGGCAGCGGGCGGACCTTGGCCGGGAGCGACTCCCAGGTCAGCCGGCCCATCACCACTGTCTGCCCGAGGGTGAGCTGCTTGAACCGGGCCTGGTCCTCCGGCAGATTCCACGGAATGCCGTTGTCACGGCCGATGACGCCTGAGGTGGACTGCGCCCAGATCATCGCCAGCTGTCGAAGATCGTCGGTCATACAGCGACGGGGGCCTTGATCGCCGGGTGCGGGTTGTAATTCAGAATCGCAATATCCTCAAAGCTGTAGTCGAAGATCGAGTCACGTTGCGCCAGAACGAGTTCTGGGTACGGTCTGGGATCCCTGCTCAGCTGCAGGGCCACCTGGTCGACGTGGTTGTCGTAGATGTGGCAGTCGCCGCCGGTCCAGACGAACTCACCGACGCCGAGCCCGGCCTGCGCGGCCATCATGTGGGTCAGCAGTGCGTAGCTGGCGATGTTGAACGGCACGCCCAGGAAGAGGTCGGCGCTGCGCTGGTACAGCTGGCAGGACAACTTGCCGTCGGCGACATAGAACTGGAAGAAGGCGTGGCACGGTGGCAGCGCCATCTGGGGGATCTCGCCGACGTTCCACGCCGAGACGATGTTGCGCCGCGAATCGGGGTCACGCTTGAGCAGATCCAGCGCGTTCGAGATCTGGTCGATGTGCTCGCCCGACGGTGTCGGCCACGACCGCCACTGCACGCCGTACACCGGGCCCAGATCGCCTGTCTCACTGGCCCATTCATCCCAGATCGTCACACCGTGGTCCTGCAGCCACCGCACGTTCGAATCGCCGCGCAGAAACCACAGCAATTCGTAGATCACCGATTTGGTGTGCACCTTCTTGGTGGTGAGCAACGGAAAGCCGGCGGCCAGGTCATAGCGCATCTGGTGTCCGAACAAACTGCGGGTGCCGGTACCGGTGCGATCGGATTTCGCCACCCCCTGCTCGGTCACCTTTCGCAGCAGGTCTTCGTAGGGGGTCGGGATCGGCACGCCACTCAGCTTACGTGTCGGCACGGAGAGTAGAACGGAGCCATGCCGACCACCACAGACACGATCACCACAGCTGATGGCACCTGCCGCGTCACCGTCGCCACACCGGAGGGAGAAGGTCCCTGGCCTGGCGTCGTGCTGTTCCCTGACGCCGGCGGCCTACGCCCCACCATGGAAGAGATGGCGGCCAAGCTGGCCGGATTCGGTTACGTCGTGCTGGTACCCGACGTCTACTACCGCAACCCGGGCTGGGGACCCTTCGACCTCAACACGGTGTTCACCGACCAGGAGCAGCGCAGGCAGCTCTTCGAACTGATGGGCACTCTCACCCCCGAGATACTGGCCGCCGATGCCGAGGCATTCTTCGACTACCTGGCGGCTCGACCCGACGTCACCGGCGAGAAGTTCGGCACCACCGGCTACTGCATGGGTGGCCGTGCCTCGTTGATCGTCGCCACCCGGGTGCCGGAGCGAGTCGCGGCTGCGCTGTCCTTCCACGGCGGCCGACTGGCCGTCGAAGACGACCCGGACAGCCCCCACCTGCTGGCCGACAAGATCCAGGCCACCGTTTATGTGGCCGCGGCCGAGAACGACGCGTCGTTCACCGAGGACGACGGCAAAAGGTTGGAGGATGCGCTGTCGGGCGCAGCCGTCGACCACACCATCGAGTTCTATCCCGCAGCCCACGGCTTCGCGGTGCCGGATCACACCGCGGTGTACGACGAGGCAGCCGCACAGCGGCACTGGGAGAACACCGAGCGGGTGTTCGGGGCCGCGTTAACCCCGGCATAGGCGGTAGGCGACGATTGACGGCGTGTATGACCAGCCCTTCTCCGACGAGTCCCATTCCACCGAGCCCGGATTCCGGATCGATCCGGTACTGGCCCGGAGCTGGTTGCTGGTAAATGGCGCACAGTACGAGCGGTTCGCCCCGGCGGCCCGCTCGCACGCCGACATCGTCGTCCTCGACATCGAGGACGCGGTGGCCCCCAAGGACAAGGTGGCCGCGCGCGAGAAGGTGACCCGCTGGCTGGCCGACGACAACAGCGACTGGGTCCGGATCAACGGCTTCGGCACCCCGTGGTGGGCTGACGATCTGGAGATGCTGGCCGGAACCTCGGTCGGCGGTGTGATGCTGGCCATGGTCGAGTCGGTGGACCATGTCACCGAGACGGCCCGACGCCTACCGGACGTGCCCATCGTCGCGCTGGTGGAGACGGCCCGGGGTCTGGAGCGGATCACCGAGATCGCCTCGGCCAAGGGCGCGTTCCGGCTCGCCTTCGGCATCGGCGATTTTCGGCGCGACACCGGCTTCGGTGACAACCCGGCAACGCTGGCGTATGCGCGCTCACGCTTCACCATCGCCGCCAAGGCCGCCGGTCTTCCTGGCGCCATCGACGGCCCCACCGTGGGGTCCAGCGCGCTGCGGCTGTCGGAGGCGACAGCGGTCTCGGCCGAGTTCGGGATGACCGGCAAGATATGCCTGACGCCGGATCAGTGCGCCACGGTCAACGAGGGTCTGGCCCCATCTCAGGACGAGATCAGTTGGGCGAAGGAATTTTTCGCCGAATTCCAGCGCGACGGCGGTGAGATCCGCAACGGGTCAGACCTGCCCCGGATCGCCCGGGCCAACAAGATCCTGGATCTGGCCCGGGCGTACGGCATCCACGAACCCGAGTACAGCGACGACCCGGACCACGTGCCGGCGCCGTCCGACACGTACCACTACTGAGGTTCGCTCAGGCCCGTGCTTTGTCGTCGTTGCGGTGCATGAAGTTGTTGATCGCGCGGACGATTCCGCGGCCTGCGTAAATGCCCGCGGCGACGGACACGATGATCATCGCGATGAACATCACCAGCCAGTTGGAGCGGCTGTGACTGACGTTCCACCAGATGAACGTGAACAGCAGCGCGCAGATGAAAACGACGATGTCCCGCCAGTTTCCACGGTAGGACATCGCGGCCTCACGGATTTCGCGGCTGCGGTCACTCGCATCGATCAAGCCGTCGATACGTTCGTCGATACTGGCCTTGAGCCGCGCTTTGCGTTCGACGTCTTCGGCGGGCAACCGGTCCAACAGATCGAGGTCCTTGGTGATCATGCCGCGGATGTCCGGCGGTTTGAGGTTGCCTGCGATCACCCCGAGCATCGCGCCACCGGCGATGGGCGCGGCTCCGAGTGCAAGTTCGGCGATCCCCGGCATAGCTGTCCTCTCGTCAGTCCATCAGCGTGGCAGCCAACGTGCCGCCCAACTCGTAGGCGCGCTCACGGACGGCTCCGTCCACCACTCCCGTAACTTCAAGCACGTCAGCCGCTTTGACCAACGCCAGCCCGGTCACAATCTTGTCGACCGCACCCGCAGCACCGACCGTGTCGTTGTTGCCATGTACCCACAGCCCGTACGGGCGCCCGGCCACGTGATCGAGGCTCGGGTAGTACACGGTATCGAAGAAGTGCTTCAATGCGCCGCTCATGTAGCCGAAATTGGCTGTGGTGCCGAACAAGTAGCCGTCGGCGGCCAACATGTCACTGACGGTCGCAGCTAACGCCGGCTTGGCCAGCACCTCAACCCCGGAGATGTCCGGATCGTGCGCGCCGGCGAGTACCGACTCGAGAAGCTCTCGCGTTGCCGGAGACGGCGTGTGATGCACCACCAGCAGCGTCTTGGTCATGACGACTGTTGTTCCTGCATCCGCACCGCCGTGCGCATGGTCTCGCGCGCGCGGCCCCGGTCGCCGGCGAAGTCATAGGCGCGGGCCAACCGGTACCAGCGAACCCAGTTGTCCGGGTCGGCCTCCAGTTCGGCCTTCACCGTCCCGAACAGTTCGTCGGCCGCGTCGCGTTCGATACGGCCCGATGGCCGGGTCGGCAGCTCGCTGACGTCGAGTTCCATGTCCTGTTCACGGGCGAGCCGAGCCAATCGTTGATGCGCCAGACCGGCCCGCAGCGTGGTCACCAACACCCAGATACCGATCAGCGGAAACACCAGCAGTGCCACGCCCAGCCCGATCGCGGCCGGCTCACCCGAGGTGATGAAGATGAGCGCGGTGCGTCCCAGCATCAGGAAGTAGACGATCAGCGCCAGGCACATGCAGCCGATCACCAGTTGGATGCGCAGCGACCGCGCGCCGTCGCTCACGACAGGTCGAGCAGCGGCTCAATGCCGATGGTCAGGCCGGGCCGCTCGCCGACCTTCCGCACGGCCAGCAGCACGCCCGGCACGAACGAGGACCGGTCCAGGCTGTCGTGCCGGATCGTCAGCGTCTCCCCCTGCGTTCCGAACAGCACCTCCTGGTGGGCGACCAGGCCGGCCAGCCGCACCGAGTGCACCGGCACCCCGTCCACATCGGCGCCGCGGGCCCCCTCCAGACCGGTGCTGGTGGCGTCCGGGTTGGGCGGCATGCCTTTTCGCGCCTCGGCGATGAGCTTCGCGGTACGTGCGGCGGTGCCGGACGGAGCGTCGGCCTTGTGCGGGTGGTGCAGTTCGATGATCTCGACCGATTCGAAATAGCGTGCCGCCTGCTGGGCGAAGTGCATCGACAGCACGGCGCCGATGGCGAAGTTCGGCGCGATGAGCACCGCGGACTCGGGCTTCTCCTTGAGCCAGGCCTCCACCTGTTCGATGCGCTCCCAGGTGAATCCGGTGGTTCCGACGACCGCGTGAATACCGTTGTCTATGAGGAATTTCAGGTTGTCCATCACCACATCGGGATGGGTGAAGTCGATGACCACGTCGGTCTTGGTGTCGGTGAGCAAGCTCAGCGAGTCACCGACGTCGACCCCGGTCGAAAATGTCAGATCCGCCGCCGATTCGACCGCGTGCACCATGGTCGCGCCGACTTTGCCCTTAGCCCCGAGAACACCAACTCGCATGGTTGGGAGCCTACTGCCCGTGCTTGCCGGCGGTATTGGGGCCGCTCCGAGAAAACTTTGTCCTGTCGCCCTGATGCTCGAACGATGGACGTTGAACGCCGGCCTGCGATCGCTGCCGTCCACTCGTCCCGACACCTACGGATTGATGGTGTCCGCGCCGATCTGGCGGCCCCACACGTACTCGGACACCAGCGGTTGTCCCAGCTCGAGGTGGTTGTACGGGGCGATCGATGCACCGGTATCCATCACCAGATACGGAGCCGGCCACAGGTCCTTGGTGACCGGCTGCCAGCAGCCGGGCCGGCCCTCGGGCCCACCCTTGGCGTTGACCCGCGGCAGGTTGTCGGGATAGACGTACGGGTTGCCCGCCCCGATCAGGAAGTCGTGCAGTTCAAGCGCGTAACCGTTGCGGGTCTGGGCGGCAAACTTCGGCGCGGCCTCGGCATAGTTGCGGACAGAACACGCCAACGCCGGGCTGTTGCGGTCGAGCATCTCGCTGACCGGCAGCAGGTCCTGGGCGCCGCGGACCAGATACGGCCCACCCCGCTCCAAAATGTCACCGCCGGTGTTTCCGAAACCGACCGCGGCCACCAGCGCCTGATCCAGATTGCCGCGCTGCTCGTCGAGTGTGCGAGCCGTCGTCACAGCATTGGTCAAACCATCGAACAAATCCGGGCCCGCGTTCGCATACATCTCGCCCAAATCAGCCAGACCCGCGATGTCACGACGGATCTGGGGCATCCGCGGATTGAGATCCGAGAGGATGTCGTTGCCGTTGACGATCGACTGGCCGAACTTGTCCCCCAGACCGTCCAACGCCTGAGCCGTCGCCGTCAGCGTCTGGTTCAGCTTGATCGGGTCGATCTGTTCGGAGATCGCGGTGATCGTCTCGAACAACGTGTTGAACTCCGTGGTCACACCCTGGGCCCGGATCGGCGTCGCCGGCGACAACCGCGTCGGCGACGGGTCCGGCGGCGACAAGAACGAGATGTACTTGTTGCCGAACACCGTCGTCGCCCGCAGTTCAGCGGTCACATTCTCCGGAATCAGCTTCAAATACTGAGGCTTGACATCCAAGGTCAGCTTGGCCTCGGGATTGTTGTCGACAGTGACGACATCGATGGAAGCCAACCGACCGATCGGCACACCGTTGAAGGTGACCTTGGACCCCGGATCCATCGCCAGACCAGCCCGACCCGACAACACGGTCAGCTGCGTTTTGTTCTCGAAGGTTCCGCGGAACTGCATCCAGGTCAACGTCAGCACCGCGACCAGCAGGATGATCATTCCCGCGCTCGCCGTCTTGTACGGCGGGTCGTATCGCCAGTGCTTGAACCGTCGTTGGGCTCGGACCCGCGACGTCACGGCGGATGGGGCCACGCGCAAACCTCCAACTTGTTGACGCGGCCAACCAGTTGGTCAGCAGAGTGAGCGAGCAGAACTCTCGCAAACGATCAGAGACGTCTGCAACTGCAACGGGCCGAGTGCGGCAAACATTAAATTGCGACCGCGAGACGATGTGCGTCACATCCCGTCGGCAGAAGTAACCGACGTAACGTTCCGAGGGCGCATCCGCAGCCGCCCCGGCGTGCCGTTGGCAGGCGTGCGAGGCACAGCGGCAGACCCCGCAGTATCCGGCTGAAAGGGATCCGATCGAGGGACGACGAAACCGGCTGTCCGGCAACCTGATTGCGAGTACCCGCAGCGCACGTGCATCTGCCAACTACGGTGGAACCATGCGTCCTGTCCAGGTGGTGCCGTTTGTCGTTGCCGTTCTTGCATTCATGGGATGCTCGGAGAACGCGGCCGCCGACGCCGCAGACCTCAACGGTCGCACCTTCATCTCGGAGCAGGTGGAGGGTGAGCAGATCCCCGGCGGCGGACCGCTGACGGTCGGTTTCGATGGGAAGCAGATCAGCACCTTCGCCGGCTGTAACCATGGTTCCGGCTCCGCCGATCTTGCCGATGGCCGGATCACGACCCAACTTGCGATGACCATGATGGCCTGCCCACCACCGGTCGGCGATTCGGATGCCTGGGTATCAAAGTTGTTCGGCGCCAAGCCAACCTGGTCGTTGTCGGGCGACACCCTCACCTTGCGCACCGACGCTGCGACCGTCACGCTGCGGGACAAAAAAGTGGCCGACCCCGATCACCCGCTCACCGGCACCACCTGGCAGGTCACCAGCCTGGTGTCCGCGCAGGCGGTCAGCACCTCGGTTGCACTCGAGCAGGCCAAACCCACGCTGACCATCGGCGACGACGGCGCTGTCAGCGGTTCGACGGGCTGCAATCGAATCACCGGCCGCGCCACCGTTTCCGGGTCGCCGGCAGTGATCGAGTTCGGCCCGCTGGCCACCACCAAGATGGCCTGCGCACCGGAGATCAACGAGATCGAGCAAGCCGTGTTGCGGGTCCTCAACGGCACAGTCCAGACATCCATCGACGCCGACGAACTGAGACTCTCCGACACCGACGGCAACGGACTGGTGCTGCGCGCGCAGTGACGTCAGAGCGGTGACGCCCCACGCAGATGCTCGAAGATCAGCGAGGTCTGCGTCCCGGCGACGTCGGCGTCGGCGTTGAGGTTTTCCACCACGAATGCCCGCAGGTCATCGGTGTCACGCGCGGCCACGTGCAGGATGAAATCGTCTCCCCCGGCCAGGAAGTACACGTCCATCACCTGCGGCCGGGTGCGGATGTGGGCAATGAAATTGCGGATCTTGCCCCGCGCGTTCGATTGCAGACTCACCGAGATCATTGCCTGCAGACTGAGTCCCACGGCAGCCGGATCGATATCGGTGTAGAAGCCGCGGATCACTCCGATCTCCTGGAGCCTGCGCACCCGACCGTGGCAGGTCGAGGCGGCGATACCGACCGTCTCCGCCAGTGCGCTGTTGGACATGCGGGCGTCGGCGTGCAGCGCCAACAGGATGCGCCGGTCCACGTCGTCGAGATCAGGCCGAACATCCTTCGGCGAACGGGCCACACGCCCGGGCAAGTTTGATGATTCTTCCGCCACTCGACGAGCTTAACGAATCTTCGTCGGAGATATTGCTCACTTATCGAAGGTTCTTCACACTTATTTTCAGCACCCCAACTTTGAAGGAGCGAGCATGCTCGTCGGCATCCCGACCGAGATCAAGAACAACGAGTACCGCGTGGCCATCACCCCGGCGGGCGTGGCGGAACTGACCCGACGCGGCCACGACGTGATCATCCAGGCCGGCGCCGGCGAGGGTTCGGCCATCACCGACAACGACTTCAAGGCCGCAGGCGCGGAGATCGTCACCACTGCCGATCAGGTCTGGGCCGATGCCGAGCTGCTCCTCAAGGTCAAGGAGCCCATCGCGGCGGAGTACTCGCGCATGCGCAAGGGCCAGACGCTGTTCACCTATCTACATCTGGCGGCGTCCAAGGAATGCACCGACGCGCTGCTCGCCTCGAACACCACCTCGATCGCCTACGAGACGGTGCAGACCGCTGATGGTGCGCTGCCGCTGTTGGCGCCGATGAGCGAGGTCGCCGGCCGGCTGTCGGCGCAGGTCGGCTCGTACCACCTGATGCGCACGCAGGGTGGCCGCGGCATTCTGATGGGTGGCGTTCCCGGTGTCGCACCGGCCGAGGTCGTCGTCATCGGCGGTGGCGTGGCCGGCTACAACGCGGCCCGCATCGCCAAGGGCATGGGCGCCCACGTCACCGTGTTCGACCTGAACATCAACACGCTGCGCAAGATCGACAACGAGACCAACGCCGGCATCGAAACGCGTTACTCGTCCAGCCTGGAGCTCGAAGAGGCCGTCAAGAAGGCAGATCTGGTGATCGGCGCGGTGTTGATCCCGGGCGCCAAGGCACCCAAGTTGGTCACCAATTCGACCGTGGCCCACATGAAGCCGGGGGCGGTGCTGGTCGACATCGCCATCGACCAGGGCGGCTGCTTCGAGGACTCCCGCCCCACCACCCATGACGACCCGACGTTCGCCGTGCACGACACGGTGTTCTACTGCGTGGCCAACATGCCCGGCTCCGTGCCGCGCACGTCGACCTTCGCACTGACCAACGCCACCATGCCGTACGTCCTCAAGTTGGCCGACAAGGGCTGGAAAGCCGCCTGCGCGGCCGACCAAGCACTGGCCAAGGGTCTGTCGACGCACGAAGGTGCGCTGCTGTCCGAGCAGGTCGCCGCCGACCTCGACATGCCGTTCACCGATCCGGGCACAGTCCTGGCGTAGGCAAACCCCTCGCGATCGCCCGGCCGATCCCTTCGGCCGGGCGGTTGACACCCCGACAGGGTCAAACTTGACACGTGTCAAGTATGGTGGTGTCCATGTTGCTGCAGCAGTTGTTACCCACCGTGCCGACGACCACCGCCGAGGCGCTGGCAATCTTCGACGCGGCCGAGGCTGTGGAGCCGGAGTTCATGCTCGGCACCTGGCACGGCGCCGAACTCCCGACCGGACATCCGATGGATGGTCTGCTGGCGGCCAGCGGTTGGTGGGGCAAGCAGTTCGTCGATGCCGAGACCGTGCACCCCCTGTTGTTCCCCACCGGCGACGGCACCTCGCTGTGGGCCCTCAACCCGCTGCTGGCATTCGGCGGCCTCGGGGTGTCGACCAAAATCCCTCTGCTTCGGAACCGGTCGATGACAGGGCCGATCGCGGCGTTGCGGCCCCTGCTGCAGACCCGCGCGCCCAAGGCCAGGTTGCGCACCACCCGGTACCGCGGCGTGGACACCGCGACGATGGTCTACGACCAGCTACCCATCAACGACGTGTTCCGGCGGCTGTCCGACGACACCGTGATCGGGGCGATGGACCTGCGGAACTCCCGCAAGCCGTATTTCTTCGTCCTACAGCGAGACGACTCGATGCGGGTGACCTAGCAGCCACGCGTACGCGCGCTGTTAACCACACATTCGGCCAGTGGCTCCACGTCGGTGCTTGGATCGAAAGGGCAAGCGTTACAAGGTCTTTTCCTCCGATCGACGTTCCAGGACTGAGGAGTCACCCATGGTCAACCTGCCCGTCGCGCACCAGCCCCGCCCACTGCTGCCCGAGCTCTCGGAGTTCTTCGCCGGCATCACCCCGTTCCCCCGCCTGCGTCCGATCTTCAAGCGCAACCTCATGCGCATCGAGGACGAGGTCACCGAGGACCACTACGAACTGCGGGCCGAGATCCCCGGTATCGATCCGGCCAACGACGTTCAGATCACTGTCGCCGACGGCCAGCTGACTGTGAAGGCCGAGCGTTCAGAGCGCGCCGACACCACCGCGCGGTCGGAGTTCTCCTACGGCTCGTTCCTGCGCACCGTAACGCTGCCCGCCGAGGCCGATGAGGACAACATCACGGCCGGCTACGAGCGCGGCATCCTGACCGTACGCGTGCCGTTGTCGCAGAACCCCGCCGGCGCCCGCCAGATCGCAATCCAGGACACCGAGAACGGCTCGACCGCAATCGAATCCGCCGAACATTCAGAGTAGCGCCGGCAGAATCAGCGCGGTCAACTCACCGATGAGCGGACGCAGGTTGTCGGCCTTCGGGTCGTCGGCCTGCGACCGCGTCATCACCGCCAACAGCAACCGTTGCCCGTTCGGCCCATAGGCGATCCCCACGTCGTTGGTGCTGCCGTAGTCCCCGCTGCCGGTCTTGTCGGCGGTGGTCCAGCCCTCCGGCAGTCCGGCACGCACGCTCGAGGTCTGGTTGGCCCGCATCCAGTCCTCCAGCTGGCGCCGCTGCGGCGGGCTCAACGCGTCACCGACCAGGATCTCGCGGTATCCGATCGCCAGCGCCGCCGGCGTGGACGTATCTCTCGGGTCCCCGGGAATCGCCGAGTTCAGCTCGACCTCCCAGCGGTCCAGCCGGGTGCGCTCATCTCCGATGCTACGAGCGAACGCGGTGATGCCGGCAGGCCCGTCAATCGTTTTCAGCAGCAGGTTGCCCGCAGTGTTGTCACTCCGCTGCAGTGCCGCCTGACACAGCTCCGCCAGCGTCATCTCGGAACCGGCATGGGTCTCGGTGACCGGAGAGTTCGGCACGAGCGCCTCCGGGTCGACGAACACCCGGTTGTCCAGTGAGATCTGCCCACGCCCGACCATCTGCAGCACGCGCGCCGCGGCATACCCCTTGAACGTCGAACACATCGCGAACATCTCGTCGGGCCGGTGTGTGAGTGTACGTCCGGAATCCAGATTGGTCGCGGACAAGCCGATCAGGGCGTTGTCACGACGTTCCAGTTCGGCGATCTGGTCAACTACCGGAGTCGCGAACGCCGGTGCGGCGTTACCCACACCGGCTCCGACGGCTGCCGCCGCCACGAGCGAACCGATCAGAACATTGCGCCGCGAGAGTCCCGTCATCGGACCCAGCCTAGCGGGTCAGCCGACGATAGTTTGAAGCTGTTGCGGCAGAGTCTTTTTCGATCGGTGCGGGCCGAGTACGGCCGCACCGTAGTCGCGGGACAGCAACTGATGTGCCACCGCATTGACCTCTTCGAGGGTGACGGCCTCGATCTGGGCCAACGTGTGATCGATGGTCCGGTGTTCGCCGTAATTGAGCTCACTGCGGCCGATCCGGTGCATGCGCGATCCGGAGTCCTCCAGACCCAGCACCAGCCCACCACGCAACGAGCCCTTGGCGATCCGGCACTCGTCGGCGGTGATCCCGTCTCTGGCAACGCCTTCCAGCACCTCGGTGGTCACCCGGACGACTTCGTCGAACCGCTCGGGCTGACAGCCGGCGTACACCGAGAGCGCACCGCTGTCGGCAAAGGTGTCGACCGTCGAATACACCGAGTAGGCCAGGCCGCGGGATTCCCGGATCTGCTGGAACAGACGGGAACTCAGGCCGCCACCGAGGGCGGTGTTGAGCACCGACAGCGCCCACCGGTGTTCCCAGTGCCGGCCGGGCGTGCGAACGCCCAGCGACACGTGGGTCTGCTCTCCGTCGCGGTCGACCACGAGCAGCGACGGCTTGCCGACGACACGTCCCGCCCCTTTGCGCGGTGCCACCGCGGTGCGTCCGGGTTCCAGTCGCGGACCGAAATGCTGCCGCACGAGCGAGACGACCACGTCGTGGTCGATGTTGCCCGCCACCGCCACGATCATCCGTTCGGGCGTGTAACGGCGCACGTGGAAGGAGTGCAACTGCGCGCGCGTCATCGTCTCGATGGACTCGACGCTGCCGATCACCGGCCGTCCGACCGGGTGATCGCCGAACATCGCTGTCAGGAACACGTCACCGAGACTGTCCTCGGGATCGTCGTCGCGCATGGCGATCTCTTCGAGGACGACGTCGCGCTCCACCTCGACATCCTCGGTGGCACAACGGCCCCGCAACACGACGTCGGCCACCAGGTCGACGGCGAGTTCCAGGTCGGAGTCGAGCACATGTGCGTAGTAGCAGGTGTGCTCGCGCGTCGTGAACGCGTTCAGCTCACCACCGACGGCATCGACAGCCTGTGCAATATCGACTGCGCTGCGCGTCGGGGTGGCCTTGAACAGCAGGTGTTCCAGGAAGTGGGCGGCACCCGCGACGCTTCGTCCTTCGTCGCGGGAACCGACACCTACCCAGACCCCGACGGATGCCGAACGCACCGACGGGATGTACTCAGTGACCACCCGGAGTCCGCCGGGCAGATCTGTCCGGCGGACATCAGTGGTATTCAGTGCAAACGCCTTGTGTCGAGCTGAGGTGATCAGGACTCGGCAGCGGCGGCGTCGGCGGTGGCCGGGGCGCCGTCGGCAGCCGGATCCGCCTTCTCCGCAGTCTCTTCGTCCACGAGCACCAGCGAGATCTTGCCGCGGTTGTCGATGTCGGCGATCTCCACGCGGAGCTTGTCGCCCACCTTCACCACATCTTCGACCTTGTTGATCCGCTTGCCGCGGCCCAGCTTGGAGATGTGGACCAGGCCGTCACGACCCGGCAGCAGCGACACGAACGCACCGAAATCGGTTGTCTTGACCACGGTCCCGAGGAACCGCTCACCGATCTTGGGCAGCTGCGGGTTGGCGATGGCGTTGATCTTGTCGATCGCGGCCTGCGCGGCTTCGCCGTTGGAGGCACCGACGAACACCGTGCCGTCATCCTCGATCGAGATCGACGCACCGGTCTCCTCGGTGATCGAGTTGATCATCTTGCCCTTGGGCCCGATGACCTCGCCGATCTTGTCGACCGGAACCTTGATCGTGGTGATCCGCGGTGCGTACGGGCTCATCTCATCGGGGGCGTCGATGGCCTCGGCCATCACGTCCAGGATGGTCAGGCGCGCGTCCTTGGCCTGGCTCAGTGCGCCCGCCAGCACCTTCGACGGGATGCCGTCGAGCTTGGTGTCGAGCTGCAGCGCGGTGACGAAGTCCTTGGTGCCTGCGCACTTGAAGTCCATGTCGCCGAAGGCATCCTCGGCGCCGAGGATGTCGGTCAGCGTCACGTAGCGGGTCTCGCCGTTGACCTCGTCGGAGACCAGACCCATGGCGATGCCGGCCACCGGCGCCTTGAGCGGTACACCGGCGTTCAGCAGCGACAGGGTCGAGGCACACACCGAGCCCATCGAGGTGGAACCGTTGGAGCCCAATGCCTCCGACACCTGGCGGATCGCGTACGGGAACTCCTCGACGCTGGGCAGTACGGGCACCAGCGCACGCTCGGCCAGCGCGCCGTGGCCGATCTCGCGACGCTTGGGCGAACCGACGCGGCCGGTCTCACCGGTCGAGAACGGCGGGAAGTTGTAGTGGTGCATGTAGCGCTTGGACGTCTCGGGCCCCAGCGAGTCGATCTGCTGGGCCATCTTGACCATGTCCAGCGTGGTGACACCCATGATCTGGGTCTCGCCGCGCTCGAACAGCGCGCTGCCGTGCGCCCGCGGGATGATGGCCACCTCGGCCGAGAGCGCCCGGATGTCGGTGACGCCACGGCCGTCGATGCGGAAGTGGTCGGTCAGGATGCGCTGGCGCACAAGCTTTTTGGTCAGCGACCGGTACGCCGCGCCGATCTCCTTCTCACGGCCGGCGTAGGTGTCACCCAGACGCTCGAGCACCTCGACCTTGATCTCGTTGGTGCGGTCGTCGCGCTCGTGCTTGCCCGCGATGGTCAGTGCCTCCGACAGCGCGTCGGTGGCCACCGCGGCCACGGCGTCGTAGACATCTGCCTCGTAATCCGGGAACAGCGGGTACTCGGCGATCTCTTTGGCAGCCTTCTCCGCCAGCGCAGCCTGCGCATCGCACAGGGTCGCGATGAACGGTTTGGCCGCCTCAAGGCCCTCGGCGACGACGGCCTCGGTGGGAGCCTGGGCGCCGCCGGCGACCAACTCGATCACGTTCTCGGTGGCTTCGGCCTCGACCATCATGATCGCGACGTCGTCGCCCACCTTGCGGCCCGCCACGACCATGTCGAAGACAGCCTTCTCCAGCTGCTCGACGGTCGGGAAGGCAACCCACTGGCCGTCTATCAAGGCGACGCGCACGCCGCCGACCGGGCCGGAGAACGGCAGGCCGGAGATCTGCGTCGACGCCGACGCGGCGTTGATGGCCAGCACGTCGTACAGATCCTTCGGATCCAGGCTCAGCACCGTCACCACGACCTGGATCTCGTTACGCAGACCGCTGACGAACGACGGGCGCAGCGGCCGGTCGATCAGGCGACAGGTCAGGATCGCGTCGGTCGACGGACGGCCCTCACGCCGGAAGAACGAGCCGGGGATCCGGCCCGCGGCGTACATCCGCTCCTCGACGTCGATGGTCAGCGGGAAGAAGTCGAAGTGGTCCTTCGGCGTCTTGCTGGCAGTGGTGGCGCTCAGCAGCATGGTCTCGTCGTCGAGGTAGGCGACGACGGAACCGGCGGCCTGCTGCGCGAGCCGCCCGGTCTCGAAACGGATGGTGCGGGTGCCGAAGCTCCCGTTGTCGAGGGTTGCGGTGGATTCGAACACACCGTCTTCAAGTTCAACTACAGACATAGAGTCCGTTGGCCTCTTTCGAATTCATTCAACTGTTTTCGCGGCGTCACGGTGGCGATGCGCCACGGGCCCTGGATACGGCTACGGCCGTCGATCGAAGCGGCCGGATAACCCCCAGAGATGATCCCTGTGTCGGGGTTCCGGCAGCCACTACCGAAGACCGCCCGTCCAGGCGGGCCCGATATGACTCGCAGGAACAGCGCCCGCAGTTCGCGGGTGCCGCACCCTGTGTTCAGCGCAGATTCCAGCCACTGAACGCCCTCATGTTACACGGGAGCAACGTCCCAACAGCCATCCGTGCCAGCTAGGACACGTCCTCCACGCATACGGTGAACTGGCGTTCCGAGTAGGCGTAGCCCACTCCGCTAGCGCACTGATCGACGTTCGACACCCCGCGCAGAACCTCGGTGGCCCGTTGCCGGTGGGGCGCAGACGAATCCGCGCAGTCCACCCGATACGGGTCTTTGTCGTTCTCCGGATCGATGCTCATACAGCCGCCGGCGATCCAGTCGATGTCCAGACAGAGCGTCTGGGTCTCTTCACTGAAGGCGCTGCGCACCGAGTAATAGGTGTCGACGTCGACTGGGCACTGGTCGCTGTCGGTGACTGTGGAGATGACCTTGTAGTTCGACGCTTCGCTGCCGCACTCCGCCCGACTGGAGTCCGGGCGCTCGTACGTGCCGCTCATCTTCAGGCAGTCCCCTGCCTTCATGTCCGCGGCCGCCGCGGACGAGCATGCGGTCAGACCGCCGAGGAAAAGTAGCGCGGCTGCCCCCAGAGGGGCAGCCGCGGAAAGTGGTGGCACTGACGCCGCGTCAGCGACGCAGCCCGAGGCGCTCGATCAGCGAGCGGTAGCGCGCCACGTCAACCTGGGCGACGTACTTCAGCAGCCGGCGACGACGGCCGACCAGCAGCAGCAGACCGCGACGCGAGTGGTGGTCGTGCTTGTGCTGCTTGAGGTGCTCGGTCAGATCCGAGATCCGCTTGGTCAGCAGGGCGACCTGGGCCTCCGGCGAACCGGTGTCGGTCTCGTGCAGACCGTAGCTGGTCAGGATTTCTTTTTTCTGCTCGGCAGTAAGCGCCACGAAAGTAACTCCATCATTTCAGTCCCGCGAACATATTCTCGGCACAGCCACCGCGGACTGCAGCATGCACCGGATCGGAGCAGAGTTTAGCACCGCGGCGAGCCGCGAATTAAATCCCGCCTCAGTGTGAACTCAGAAGCGTGCGCGCCTTGTCGGCGTCCCGCTTCATCTCCGCGACCAGTTCTTCCACCCGGTCGAACTTTTCCATGCCCCGGATCCGGGACACGAAATCGACCGCGACGTGCTGACCGTACAGATCGGCCTCGGTATCGAGCACGAATGCCTCGACCGTGCGGGTCCGCCCGGAGAAGGTCGGGTTGGTACCCACCGACACCGCGGCCTGATACCGCTCACCGGGCGTCACCGTTCCCATCACCGGGCCGTGCCCCAGCACGGTGAACCAGGCGGCGTACACCCCGTCCGCCGGAATCGCCGAGAACATCGGTGGCGCCACGTTGGCCGTCGGGAACCCCAGTACCCGGCCGCGCCCGTCGCCGCGCACCACCACGCCTTCGACGCGGTGCGGACGGCCCAGCGCTTCGGCGGCCGCCACGACGTCACCGGCGTCGACGCAGGAACGGATGTATGTCGAGGAGAAGGTGACCCGCTCGTCGCGATGCTCGGCATCGAGCGATTCGGTCACCAACGACATGCTCTCGACCGCGAAGCCGAACCGCTCCCCTGCCTTGCGCAGCATCTCGACGTTCCCGGCGGCCTTCTTGCCGAAGGTGAAGTTCTCCCCGACCACCACTTCGAGCACGTGCAGGTCTTCGACCAACAACTCGTGGATGTAGCGCTCGGGCGTGAGCTTCATGAAATCCGAGGTGAACGGCATGACCAGGAACACGTCCACACCGAGTTCCTCGACCAGCTCGGCACGCCGGGTCAGCGTGGTCAGCTGTGCCGGATGACTGCCCGGAAACACCACCTCCATCGGATGGGGATCGAAGGTCATGAGAACCACCGGTACTCCGCGTGATCGGCCGGCTTTCACCGCATGGCTGATCAACTCTGCGTGTCCGCGGTGAACCCCGTCGAACACCCCGATGGTGACTACACACCTGCCCCAGTCCGTGGGGATCTCGTCCTGCCCACGCCAGCGCTGCACGCGATCAGCCTACGACCCGAACGCGACGCGGTCTGCTCTAGATCCCCCGATCAGGTGATGATTGCCTAAACTTTCCTACTGTGAGTCCAGACGGTAACCACCAAGACCTCTCCACGGTTGCCCAGGACTATCTGAAAGTCATCTGGACAGCCCAGGAGTGGTCTCGCGAAAAGGTCAGCACAAAACTGCTGGCCGAGCGGATCGGCGTGTCGGCATCCACGGCGTCCGAATCCATTCGCAAACTCGCCGA
Source organism: Mycobacterium shunyiense (assembly GCF_058270075.1). Taxonomy (NCBI): domain Bacteria; kingdom Bacillati; phylum Actinomycetota; class Actinomycetes; order Mycobacteriales; family Mycobacteriaceae; genus Mycobacterium; species Mycobacterium shunyiense. Next base: position 26,867 of record NZ_JBZDPU010000001.1, read on the forward strand.
CCAGGGCCTGGTCCACCACGAGAAGTACGGCGCGGTGACGCTGACCGATGCCGGCCGGCGCGCGGCGTTGGCGATGGTCCGCCGGCACCGGCTGATGGAGACGTTCCTGGTCCAGGAGCTGGGCTACGGCTGGGACGAGGTGCACGACGAGGCCGAGATCCTCGAGCACGCCGTGAGTGACCGGATGCTGGACCGGATCGACGCCAAGCTGGGCCACCCGACGCGCGATCCGCACGGAGATCCGATCCCGGCCGCCGATGGCCAGGTGCCCACCCCGCCGGCCCGCCAGCTCTCGGCGTGCCAGGACGGCGACGCCGGTACGGTGGCCCGCATCTCCGATGCCGATCCGGAGATGTTGCGGTATTTCGACAGCGTCGGGATCAGCCTCGATTCACGGGTCCGGGTGGTGGCGCGGCGCGATTTCGCCGGCGTCATCTCGGTGGCCATCGAGAACCCGGGAAATCCAGGTAGCGCCACCGCCACGGGAGACGACACCAGCGTCCAGGTCGAGCTGGGCAATCCGGCTGCCGAGGCAATCTGGGTCGTCGCGAGCTGATCTGCCGCTCCACGACACCGCGACCCTGACAGGTGTCTGGATCAGCGCGATTTTTACCCGTGTGCAACAGCCGATTCGACACCAAGATGTCCTGTTCGTGACTGTCTCTCTGCACTGGTTCCTACCCACCTACGGCGACAGCCGGCTCATCGTCGGCGGCGGCCACGGCACGCCCGCCGGTTCTGCCGGTGGTGACCGCGAGGCCTCGATCGACTACCTGGCGTCGATCGTCCGCTCGGCCGAGCGGTTCGGTTTCACCGGCGCGCTGATCCCGACGGGTGCCTGGTGCGAGGACGCCTTCATCACCGCGGCGCTGCTGGCCCGTGAGACGACGTCGCTGGCGTTCCTGGTCGCGTTCCGCCCAGGTCTGGTGAGCCCGACGTTGTCGGCTCAGATGGCTGCGACGTTCGCCCGGCACGCACCCGGCCGGATTCTGCTCAACGTCGTCGTCGGCGGCGAGGCGCACGAGCAGCGGGCCTTCGGCGACCACCTGGACAAGGACGCCCGGTATGCGCGTTGCGACGAGTTCCTCGACGTGGTGCGCCGGTTGTGGGCCGGCGAGACCGTGACCCACAAGGGTGAGTACATCGACGTCGAGGAGGCCTCGCTGGCCCTGCCCCCGACCCCGGTACCGCCGCTGTACTTCGGCGGCAGCTCGCAGGCGGCCGGACCGGTGGCGGCCCGGCACTCCGACGTCTACCTGACCTGGGGCGAGCCCCCGGCCGCGGTGCGGGAGAAGATCGAGTGGATCCGGGCGCTCGGTGAGGAGCAGGGACGCAAGCTGCGTTTCGGTATCCGCCTGCACACCATTTCGCGTGACACCTCCGAGGAGGCGTGGGCCCAGGCCGATCGGCTGGTCGCCGCCCTGGACGAGGAGACCGTCGCCGCCGCACAGGCCGGACTCGCGCGCAGCCAGTCCGAGGGCCAGAAACGCATGCGTGCCCTGCACGAGGGCAACCGCGCCAACGGCACCTGGAGCGACGCCCGCAGCCTGGAAATCGCCCCCAACCTGTGGTCGGGCGTCGGGCTGGTGCGCGGCGGGGCAGGCACCGCGCTGGTCGGGTCCCACACCGAGGTCGCCGACCGGATCGCCGAGTACGCCGAGATCGGTATCGACGAGTTCATCTTTTCCGGCTATCCGCATCTGGAGGAGCTGTTCTGGTTCGGCGAGGGCGTGGTGCCGATCCTGCGCGAGCGCGGGCTGTTCGGCGGAGGCGCACAAGCCGGTGCGCCCGCCTCGATCCCGTTCGTCGGTACACCGCGATGACCGATCTGGCCGGCGCTACCCGCATCTCCTCGGCCCGGGCCGCGCTAGCCGCCGCGGCGCAGCTGTCGAGTTCGTTCGCCGAGGAGGCCGGCGCCCGTGACGCGCACCGGGCCCTGCCGCACGAGCAGGTGCGGGCCCTCAAGGAATCGGGGCTGCTGGCCGTGACGGTGCCGGCCGAGTACGGCGGGCTCGACGTGCCCGTGTCGGTGCTCGCCGAGGTGCTGCGACTGATCGCGCACGGCGACCCGTCGATCGGCCAGATTCCGCATTCGCATTTCACGTTCCTGGAGGCTTTGCGTCTGCAGGGCACGCCGGAGCAGCAGGCGTACTTCTACGGCCTGGTGCTGGATGGGGCGCTGTTCGCCAATGCCCAGTCCGAACGGGGTCCTCATCCCGTCGACGTGGACACCACGACGCTCACCCCCTCGGGCCCGGGCTATGTACTCGACGGCCGCAAGTACTACTCGACGGGGGCGTTGTTCGCCGACTGGCTGATCGTGCGGGCGTCGCGCTCGGATGGCTCGGGGCTGGTGCCGACGGCCGCCACCCCCAAGGCAATCGCGTTCGTCCCACGCGATGCCCACGGGGTCGAAGTTGTCGACGACTGGGATGGCATGGGCCAGCGGACCACGGCCTCGGGCACCGTCACGCTCGATGCCGTCGAGGTGCCGGCGGAGCACGTCGTCGAGTTCAGCCCGATCTTCACGCGGCCCACGGTCTACGGGGCGCGGGCTCAGCTGCTGCACGCAGCTCTCGATGTGGGCATCGCGACGGCCGCGCTGGAGGAAGGGGTGCGTCAGGCGGCCAACGCCCGTCCGCATTTCGAGGCGTCGGTGTCCAGCGTCGTCGAAGACCCGACCCTCGTACAGGCCGCCGGTGAGCTGACGGTGACGGTGCGAGGCGCGCAAGCGTTACTCGCCGAGGCGGCCCTCCGGGTCGACGCGGCCCGGGCCGATCTCACCGAGGACAGCGCGGCGGCGGCCTCGATCGCGGTGGCGATCGCCAAGGTGGCCGCCGCCCGCGCCGCGGTGGAAGCGGGCAGCGCATTGTTCGAATTCGGCGGGACCCGCAGCGCGTCGGCGTCGGGCAACTTGTCGCGCTACTGGCGTGACGCGCGCACGCACACCTTGCACGACGCGACCCGCTGGAAGATCCGTCACATCGGCAACTACACGCTCTCCGGCACGAAACCGCCTCGCCACGGCCAGCTTTGAGGCCCTCAGATGTCGAGACGCCGGTGGTAGGCCGCCCGTGCTTCCGCGTCGACATGGGTGAATGCGGTGTCGAAATGGGCAGTGCGGGAGAGTCGGTGCCGCACGCTGTCGGGTAGGCCGGAGGCGACTTTGATCATCGCGCCCAGGGCCCGAGGTACCGCAACCGTGTTCTTGCGGCTTCCTACTGCGGAGACGATCGCAGCCGCGACATCCTCGGGTTCGACCTCAGCGATCGGCCGAATCCATTTCGGAGTGCTGTGCCCGGCAGACAGTTCGGTGTGCACCACGCCGGGCAGCACCGCGGTGACTCCGATTCCCGTAGCGGCCAGTTCGAGGTGCAGCGCCTCGGAGAACCCCACGACCGCGTGCTTGGTGGCGCAGTAGGTGGCCAATCCCGGAAAGGCGCTCACACCGGCCAGCGACGCCACGTTGACGATGTGACCACGGCGCCCGGCCATCCGGTTCGCAGCGAGCTTCGATCCGTAGAGGACACCACTCAGGTTGATCGCGACCATCCGGTCGGTCATGTCGTCGTCCTCCTGCGTGAACTCGCCGGTCGGCATGATGCCTGCGTTGTTCACCAGCGCGCCCAGTGGGCCGAGCCGTTCCTGGGTCGCGTCGAGAAACGACGAGAACGATGCCCGGTCGGTGACATCGAGCGGCAGCCCGCACACCACACCCCCGGTCGCCTCGACGAGTTCGCCCGCCGTCTTCTCGACCAACTCGGCGTCGATGTCGCCCAGTGCGACCCGCGCACCGGCGCGCAGAAACGCCGCCCCGGTCGCCCTGCCGATCCCCCGCGCACCGCCGGTGATCGCCACCACCTGTCCACTTCCGAATGGGGTCGTATTCATCGGAACTCCTTCCGCAACGCTCCTTTGAGGACTTTTCCGGTCTCGTTGCGCGGCAACGAGTCGACGAAGATCACGTCCCGGGGAACCTTGTGCCGGGCCAGCCCGGCACGGACATACGTCCTGACACCATCGGCATCCAGATCAGAATCCGGATTGCGAACCACGAAAGCTCGCAATCGTTTTCCGAAGTCATCGTCGTCCACGCCGAGGACACATGATTCGACCACCGCCGGGTGGTCGGCGAGCAGGTTCTCGACCTCGAGTGGGAAGACGTTCTCTCCCCCGGAGACGATCATGTCGTCGTCACGACCGTCGACGAACCACAACCCGTCGGCGGTGAAATGCCCGGTGTCCCCCGAGGACAACAGACCGTCGACGATCTCCTTGTGTCCACCGTCGGTGTACCCCGAGAAGCTCAGCCCGCTGGACACGAAAAGCGTTCCGCTACACCCGGGTTCGGTGATCCTGCGGCGTTGCTCGTCGTAGGCGGCCACGGCGCATCCGACCGGTGGACGTCCCACGGTGCCCGGGGCCGCCCGCAGTTCGCTGGGGGTGGCGACGGCTGCGACAGCGACTTCGGTCGACCCGTACAGGTTGTAGAGCACGTCGCCGAACACGTCTGCCGTGCGCCGGCAGAGGTCTGGCGAAAGCGCAGAACCGGCAGCGAACACCACCTCCAGCGAGGAGGTGTCATAGCGCCCGAGCACATCGGGACCCAGGTCGAGGATTCGCTGCAACATCGTCGGCACGACGATGAGCGCGCCCGCCCGGTGGTTCTCGATCGACGCAAGTGTGTCCTCGGGCTCGAATCGGCGGGACAACACGACGCGGTTGCCCAGTGCAAGTCCCAGCGAGCAGGTCGCCAGCCCAGTGGCATGGAACATCGGTGCCGCCACACAGTAGGCCCCGCCGGCCGGCCACGGGATCCGGTCGAGCAACTGGGCGGATTGCAACGGGCTGACCTTGTTTCGCGGTGCGCCCTTGGGCGTTCCGGTGGTACCGCTGGTCAACAAGACCATCCCACCGAGCCTGCCCGGCGCGGGCAACGGATCGGTCCACTCGTCCTGCGCGACGGTATCCAACGTGCTACGCGTCGTTGCGTCATCAGCCCATCCGACGATCTTCTCGATACCTGGCGGCAGCGCGTCGAGTAGTGCTGTGAACTCCTCATCGGCGACAACCGCCGAAACACTCTCCCGCGTACAGACGTCGGCCAGCTGCGGTGCTGCGAATCCGGTGTTGAGCAGTACCACTCTGGCGCCGATCTTGCCCGCCGCCGCCAGTGCGAGCATCAGTCCCCGGTGATTGCGTTCGAGGACGCCGACTACCGATCCCGCTTCGACTCCCTTGCGGGACAGTCCGCGGGCCAACGCATTCGACGTTCGTTCCAGATCGCGGAAGCTCAGGGTTCCGGCTTCGTCGACAAGTGCAGTCGTGTCGCCGTATCGCGCAGCGGCGTGGGTGATCAGGCCGCCGAACGACCCGTACTTGCGTAAGGCATGGGACGCACGGAGCGCTGCAAGGGGATCGCTCAGGTCGACCAGACCGCGACGCTGCAGAACTACAGCGGCCGCCACGACATCGCGCAGCTGATGCAGTACGCCCATCACGCGGCTACACCGATCTCTGTGATGATCCTAACCACGGCATCAGGATCGTCGAGTTGTGGACAATGACCCGATCGGGACAGCACGACGAGCTCACTTCCTGGAATCTGTTGGTGCAGTGTCTGACTGGCATTGACAGGAATGATCCGGTCACGCGCGCCGTGCACGACCACGGTGGGGCAGCCGACCCGGATACCGTGGTGACCACCCAGCGCCTCATGCGCATATTGGAAGGCATCCCGCCCCAACGCCGCGACATCGGACGCCCCCGACACCAAACCGGACCAATAGGCCACGACCTGAGGATCGGCGGTGATCCCTGGGCCGTACAGCACCCGCGGCACAGCGGTAACGGTGAGCCAGCGCAGCGTACGCGCCGGAACCGGGACGCGTGCCACGCATGACCAGAACCCTGCGGGGATGGAGCGCTTTCGGGCTAGTTTGGCGATCCAGTGGCGGGCATTGAGCGGATCGTTCAGCGCGACGACCGCCGTGACCAGGTCCGGATTTCGGGCCGCCGCACCGAGCGCCGTCGCCGCACCGAGCGAGTTTCCCACCAGGACGACGGGTCCGGTCTCGGCCAGAAGTGCGTCGGCGAAGGCATCGAACTGCGGCCGCAAGGGGCCGGCGCGGCGCGGATCCGCCTGGCCGAAGCCGGGCAGATCGACCGCGAGCGCCCTGTGTCCGAGCGCCTCCAAGCGCGTGAGCACCGCACGCCACGTGTCAGCACTGTCGGCGTAGCCGTGCAGCAGAACCACCGGGGTCCCGCTGCCCGGCACCGACAGCACTCTGGTGCCCACCCCGCCGAAGTGAGCGCGGTTTGCGGCGATCATCCCGCGAGCAGCCCCTTCGCGATGTGAGTCACCTGCACCTCGTTGCTGCCCGCGTAGATCATCAGCGACTTGGCGTCACGCGCAAGTTGCTCGACGCGGTATTCGGCCATGTAGCCGTTGCCGCCGAACAACTGAACGGCGTCCATGGCCACCTCCGTCGCGGCCTCCGACGAGTAGAGCTTGATCGCCGAGGCCTCCGAAAGCGTCGGAAGCGAGCCAGACTTCAGCCGTTCCAGCGTCTGGAACACCATGTTCTGCACATTGATCCGCGCGATCTCCATCTTGGCCAGCTTCAGCTGGATCAACTGGAACTCGGCGATCTTCTTACCCCACAACGTGCGGGTCTTCGCATAGTCCAGGCAGAGCCGGTGACACTCGTTGATGATGCCCAACGACATCAACGCCACCCCGACACGCTCCGCGGCGAAATTCGCTCGCGCACTGTCGCGTCCGTCGCCTCCGGAGTGAGATTCGGTCTCCCCCAACAAGCGATCGGGGCTGATCCGCACGTTGTCGAAGAACAACTCACCCGTGGGCGAGGACATCATGCCCATCTTCTTGAACGGCTTGCCCTGGGTCAGGCCGGGCATGCCGGAGTCCAGCACGAAGGTGAGCACCGGGCGGTCCCGCCGGTCAGTCCCGGCGTTGCCCTCGTCCAGCTTGGCGTAGACGATCAGCACATCGGCACAGGGGCCGTTGGTGATGAAGGTCTTCTGTCCGTTCAGGATGTAATCGGCACCGTCACGCTTGACGTAGGTCTTCATACCGCCGAACGCATCCGATCCCGCATCGGGTTCGGTGATCGCCCAGGCCGCAACCTTTTCCAGCGTCATCAGTTCCGGCAGCCACCGCTCCTTCTGAGCCAAGGTGCCACGGCTCATGATGGTCGCCGCTCCCAGCCCCAGACTGACCCCCACGGTGCTGAGCAGCCCGATACTGACCCCGGCCAGCTCTGCGACCATGACCGCAGCCATCGAGGCCTGTTCGCCGAGACCACTCATGCCGCCGGAGGACTGCCGGCGCTCGCCGACTCCGCGTTCGCGCTCCTTGTCGAGCATGGCCTTGACTGCCTCGGCCGTCATCACGTCGAGCCCGAACTCACTGAACAGCTTGCGGGCGAACGGGTACGGCGACAGCTCACCACTCTCCAGCCCGTCGAGATGCGGCCGGATCTCCTTGTCGATGAACTCGCGGACCGTGTCACGCATGATCACATCGGTGTCGGACCACTCGATCATGACGGCAGCCGTCCGGCGATGTCGTCGATCTGCCACAGACCGTCCGTCTCGATGGTCTCGACGTCGTGCCAGCCGGCCAACTGCGAGATCGCCCCGCCCTGAACGGCGTACACCCGACCAGTGACCGGACACTTCTCCGTCGCGAGGTAGGCGACGAGCGGTGAGATGTTGGCCGGGCTGAACAGGTCGGCCTCTCCCTCGTCCTCGGGTTCCGCCATCAGCGCGCCCATCCCGGGGGTCGCCAGGGTGAGTCGGGTCCGAGCGATCGGCGCGATCGCATTCACCCGGACGCCGTAGCGTTCCAACTCGTCGGCGGCTACCAGAGTCAGCGCGGCGATCGCCGCCTTGGCCGATCCGTAGTTCGCCTGTCCGGCGTTCGGGATCGTGGTCCCCGAGCCCGATGCGGTGTTGATCACCGCTGCGTTGGGCTGGTCGCCGGCCTTCGACTGGGCTTTCCAGTACTCGGCCGCGTGGCGCAGTACCGAGAAGTGCCCCTTGAGGTGAACGGCGATCACCGCGTCCCAGTCCGCCTCGGCCATCGTCGGGATGAATCCGTCTCGCAGTATTCCGGCGTTGTTGACGACGACGTCGAGCCGACCGAACTCGTCGATCGCCTGCTGTACCAAGGACTTCGCCCCATCCCAGGTGGCAACGTTCGCGGTATTGGCCACGGCCTTGCCGCCGGCAGCCTGGATCTCCGCGACCACGTCATGCGCCGGCCCGGCGTCTGTGCCCTCGCCGGCGTTGCTGCCGCCCAGATCGTTGACGACGACGCTGGCCCCTTCCGACGCGAACAGCAGGGCGTGTTCCCGCCCGATTCCGCGACCCGCGCCGGTGATGACCGCGACGCGTCCTTCCAATGCACCCATCTTGCTATGCCTCCTCGGCTATTTCGGCCAGGCCGTCGGTGATGACGAAATCGGAGCCCCTGGCGGTTTCGAATGCGTATGTCGTGACACCGTCGGACGACCCCTTCCACCAGATGCGGGTCTCTAGGTCGTCGCCGGGGAGCACCATCTTGGAGAACCGCACCGCAAATCGCTTGAGTCGGTTCACATCCGATCCCGCCACTTCGGTGAGCACGGCCCACGACGTGAACGCCATGGTGCAAAGGCCGTGCGCGATGATGCCGGGCAGACCGGCATCCCTCGCCACCTCCTCGTCGAGGTGAATGGGCATCGGGTCGCCCGAAGCCGGGCTGTACCGGAATGTCTGGTCATCATCGACGTGTTGGACGACGGTCGCTACCGGGGCGCCGGCACGCAACGTTTCGTCGAACCGGTGACTCGGGCTTAACTCCCCCATCGTCTTGCCGGCGTCGAAGCCCCGCACGAACGTGGTGACGTATTGTTCGTTGACGAGTTCGCCATCCTCCGTGCGGCATTCGAGGTAGATCGCTGCACGGGTTCCGTTCTCCAGGCCCTCGTAGCCGATCATCTTCCCGCGTGACACCAGCTTGTCGCCGGGCCGGATCGGCCGGTGGAAATGGAAGTCCTGTTCGCCGTGGACCACCCTTGGGATGAGTTCGACCGGCAACACGTCGACCGCGGGAACCAAAAGCGCCTCGAACACCGGAACGATCGCGAACACCGGAGGAGCGATGTCACCGGAGCGGTGCGCCGGGATCGGATCGTTGGTGGCCGCGGCATATTCGGCGAGACGTTCACTGGTGACCTCGAACCGCTCCTCGTCGGTCCAGGTGTTCAGCCCGCTGTCGTCGAATACCAGTTCTTCCTCGATCGCGGTCATGCCGCCGCCGATGCCAACGCGTCGAGCGCATCGAGGCTCTTGTCGAGTTGCTTGACACCGTCCTTCTCCACGGCCTTTGCCAGCGCACCCTTGACGAGCGCGCCTTCGAAGTCACCGCTGACGGTGAAGCGGGACCCGGTGCCGGTCGGGTCGATGGTGAACGCGAACTTCGCCTTCACGCCGGCCATACCGGCGCCGGAAAGCACGAGGCTGTTGGGTGCGTCGACGGATTCGATGGTCCAGTCGATCTTGTTCGCCATGCCCAGCATGACGATCTTGGCGCTGAGCTTCGCCCCGGCGGTCAACGTGGCCGGCGGCTCCTCGAGCCATTTGTCGTGGACGGTGAACCACTTGTCCCAGGTCTGCGGATCGGACACGGTCGCCCACAGTGCGTCCGGTCCAGCCGTCAGGTCACGGGTTGCTTCGATGTGTCCCATTGTTCGTTTCTCCTGTTTGTTGGGCGAGCAGACGTGTACGCACCCGACATGCCGTAGAACCGGGTGCTTTCACGTCTGCTCGCGGAGGAAATCTCTAGCGCTCGGCGCGCTGGTAAGCGGTCACGACGGCGGCGCCGCCGAGGCCGATGTTGTGTTGCAATGCGGCGGTGACGCCGTCGACCTGACGTTTGTCGGCGGTGCCGCGCAGTTGCCAGGTGAGTTCGGCGCATTGCGCCAGGCCGGTGGCACCGAGAGGATGGCCCTTCGAGATCAGCCCGCCGGACGGATTGACTACCCACCTCCCGCCATAGGTGGTGTCGCCGTTGTCGATCAGCTTCGGCGCCTCCCCCTCGCCACACAGACCCAACGCCTCGTACAGCAGCAGTTCGTTGGCGCTGAAGCAGTCGTGGAGTTCGATGACCTGAAAATCTTCGGGGCCAAGCCCTGACTCGTCGTAAACCTGCCGGGCGGCAGCGACATTCATGTGATGGCCGATCAATGCCTTACAGGTGCCGTCGAAGCTGTTCTCGAAATCGGTGGTCATTGCCTGACCGACGATCTCCACGGCCCGGGCGGACAGTCCGTGCTTGTCGACGAACTCCTCGCTGGCCAGGATCGCCGCTCCGGACCCATCAGAGGTCGGTGAGCACTGCAGCTTGGTCAGCGGGTCGTAGATCATCCGCGAACCGAGGATGTCGTCGAGGCTGTGCTCGTCCTGGAACTGGGCGTACGGGTTGTTCACGGAGTGCTTGTGGTTCTTGTGACCGATCTTGGCGAAATGCTCTGCGGTGGAACCGTATTGCTTCATATGTTCACGCCCGGCAGCGCCGAACATCCAGGGCGCCGGCGGAAACAACACTTCGGAGATCTCGGCCAGCGCCAGGAAATGCTTGGCCATCGGCTGTTCGCGATCGTCGTACGTCGACCCGAGGGAGCCAGGCTGCATCTTCTCGAAACCGAGCGCCAGCGCGCAGTCGGCCATGCCGCTCCGCACCGCCCGCGCCGCGAGATACAACGCGGTGGATCCAGTCGAACAGTTGTTGTTCACGTTGACGATCGGAAGACCTGTCATCCCGAGTTCGTAGACGGCCCGCTGCCCTGAGGTCGATTCCCCATAGACGTAGCCGACGTAGGCCTCCTGAATCTCGCGGTAGTCAATCCCCGCGTCCGCCAATGCTTTCGAGCCAGATTCGCGAGCCATATCCGGGTAATCCCACGCCGACCCGTCGTCGTTGGTCCGGTGGCCGGGCTTCTCGAACTTCGTCATCCCGACACCGATCACATACACCTTGTTGGGCATCAAACCCTCACTTTCTGTGCGATGTCAGAAACATACCAACTGGTTTGTATCTTAACAAGAGGGTCTGCTGGACCGTCCGAGGTTCACCAGAAGATGGCAGGTGGAGAGACCGAAGGCTCGTTACGAAGTGGAGTCTGCGGTCAGTTGTCGACGCTCAGGGTTTCGCCACCCAGAGCTTCGGTGAGCATGCCGCGCAACTGGACGCACACCCGGTCCCAGCGCTTCTTGGCGCGCTCCGGGTTGCGGTCGGCGAAACTGGACAACAGAATCCCCCGCAGTGCGTCCATGGCGGTATACGCCAGGTCTCGCAGTTCTTTTTGCGCAGCCCGGTCTGGCACCAGTTGCGCCAATGCTGCGATCAGCGCACCGTTGACGATCGGCTCGACGCGCTCGATCTGCGCCGCCAGCACCGCGTCGGTGCGAGCTGCCACCCAGAGTTCCAGCGTGGCAACGAAAATCGGACCTTGATGCGATTCCCAGAGGTAGTCCAGCATCGTCGACACCGCATCCGGACTGCCGGCCGCTCGCCCGAGATCACGAACCGCGGCCTGGACTCGCTGCTCGGCCAAGTGCTCGATCGCCGCCACCACCAGGTCTTCCTTGGACCGGAAGTGGTGCACCTGGGCGCCGCGCGTGACGCCCGCGACCTCTGCGACCCGCTGCGTGGTGGTGCCCGCGTACCCGTAGGTGACCAGGCACTCAACCGTGGCATCCAGCAGGCGCGTCCGCATCGCAGCGCTGCGCTCAGCCTGCGTGCGCCGCTTGGCCTGCCCGTTGACCACTGCTGACATCGCCCGAATCCTAGCCGACCAGGGTAATGGTCAGCATGGACCTAACATACCGACTTGATTGCATGTAGCGTCGCAACAGTCACCTACAGCGTCGCCGGCCGGAGCACCACGACGTTCTTGGTGCGCGACGTGCCGTCCTGCAGCAGTGCGATGACCCGCCCGTCGGGCGCGGTGGCAGCGTAGACCCCGTCGATCCCGGCGGGGGTCAGCGCCCGGCCGTGCCGCGTGTCCTCGGTTTCCGCGTCGGTCAGGTCGCGGCGCGGAAAACCGACCAGGCAGGCCTCGTCGAGCGAGTAGCTCAGCCGCGCCTCCTCTGCGAGCTCGTCCAGGGTGCGGGCCTCGTCGAGGCCGTACCGACCGACCTTGGTGCGCCGCAGGGCCGTCAGATGCCCACCAACACCCAGCGCCACACCGACATCGCGAGCCAGGGCGCGGATATAGGTGCCCGAGGAACAGTCCACCTCGACATCAACGTCGACGAAGTCGTCCACCCGCCGGACGGCGAGTACCTCGAACCGGCCGATGCGTACGGGCCGGGCGGCCAACTCGACAGTCTGCCCCTCACGCGCCAGCTTGTAGGCCCGCTGACCGCCGACCTTGATGGCGCTCACCGCCGAGGGCACCTGCTCGATGTCGCCGCGCAGCGTCGCGACGGCGGCTTCGATCTGCTCGTCGGTCACGCTCGCAGCTGAGACCGACTGCAGCACTTCACCTTCGGCATCTTCGGTCGTGGTGGTCTGTCCCAGCCGGATCGTTGCCGAATACGACTTGTCGGTAGCGGTGAGCAGGCCGAGGATCTTGGTGGCGCGTTCGATCCCCACCACCAGCACACCGGTCGCCATCGGGTCGAGCGTGCCGGCGTGACCGACCTTGCGGGTGCCGAACAGTCGCCGGCACCGACCCACCACGTCATGACTGGTCATTCCGGCCGGCTTGTCGACGATCACCAAACCGGGGTCCGGAACCGGTCGGCTCACAGCACGATCGCCGTCAACGTGACGCCGTCGCGCACCGACCAGCGGCCGTCGAGTGCGGTCAGCGGCGGCCCGTGTTCGGCGGCCGGGTCGATGAGGATCTGGGAGCGGAATGTTCCGGCGGTGCCCGACCCGTCCACCCCGAACGTGATGTGGGCATCTTCGAACCCGAGCCAGCGATGGGTCAACGGGTACCACGCCTTGTAGGTAGCCTCCTTGGCACAGAACAGGATTCGGTCCCAGTGCAAACCGTCGGGCAGCCCACCCAGCTCGGAGCGCTCCAACGGCAGGGAGATGGCGCCCAGCACCCCGTCGGGTAGCACGTCGTGCGGTTCGGCGTCGATGCCGACGGAGCGGACACCGCCGACCCGGCCGACCACCGCCCCGCGAAAGCCCTGACAGTGCGTCAGGCTACCGACGATGCCGTCGGGCCAGCACGGCTCGCCCTTGTCCCCCTTCAAGATCGGGACCGGACCCACGCCCAGCTCGCCCAACGCCTGGCGGGCGCAGTAGCGCACCGTGGTGAACTCGTTACGCCGCTTGGCCACCGCACGGGCCACCAGTTCCGCCTCCTCCGGAAGCGCCGTCAAACCCGGCGGGTCGTCGTACATCTCGGCCGCCGCGAGCTTGTCCGGCATATCAGGCAGCACCTGCCCCAACAACGTGTCGCTCATGCGCGCCTCGCCTTGATGCGCTCCTGCATCTGCTGTGCGTGGGCACGCATCTCGGCCGTGATCTGGAAGTGTCCGCCGAACTCGTTGAGATACCCGGGCGTGTAGTTGGGGTCGGGCAGGATCTGGCGCAGCCAACGGAAGGGCTTGCGGCGACGCCACTCCCGCGGATAGCCGACCGAAACCTCTTCGAAGCGCACGTCGTCGTACCACGTGGTGCGTGGAATGTGCAGATGGCCGTATACCGAGCAGATCGCGTTGTAGCGGGTGTGCCAGTCCCTGGTGGCCGTCGTACCGCACCACAACGAGAACTCCGGATAGAACATCGCATCGCAGGGTTCTCGGACCATCGGAAAGTGGTTGACCTGAACCGTCGGGGTCATCCAGTCCAGGTCTTCGAGTCGCTTGCGGGTGGCCGCCACCCGTTCACGACACCAGGCGTCGCGGGTCGCGTAGGGCTCACTGGACAACAGGAACTCATCGGTGCCGACGACGTTCCGGTCCCGGGCGATGGCCAACCCCTCGGCCTTGTTCGAGGCTCCCTCGGGCAGGAAGGTGTAATCGTAGAGCAGGAACATCGGCACGATCGTGGCCGGGCCGCCCTGTTCGGTCCACACCGGGAACGGGTGCTCGGGAGTGATGACACCCATCTGGTCGCACATGTCGACCAGATAGTCATAGCGGGACCGGCCGAAGATCTGCATCGGGTCCTTGTTCGTGGTCCACAGTTCGTGGTTGCCCGGAACCCAGATGACTTTCGCGAACCGCTTGCGCAGCAGGTCCAGAGCCCATCTGATCTCATCGGTGCGCTCCCCGACATCACCCGCGACGATCAGCCAGTCGTCCGGCGAGGCCGGATACAGCGACTCGGTCACCGGCTTGTTCCCGTTGTGACCGGTATGCAGGTCGCTGATCGCCCACAGAACCGGCTGCCGGTCCCTTGATTCGTGATCAATCATCACAGTTGCACCACCACAACGGACCAGCCTAACCGGGCGGCGCGACAGCAGGCCGTTGACAACTAGAACAGGTTCTCGTTTATGGTCGAGTCCGTCGCGACAGACCGCTACACTCCCCGCAAGCCGGGGAACGGTTTTGCCACCAAACTACGAGGGGGTGTGATGGCCGCCAAGTTGCGCCTACTTTCGGCTTCGACAGGGCTGGTTGCGGCGTTGGTTGCGGCGGTGCTCGTGGCGTGGCAGCCGAACCAGACCCAAGGCGCAGACTCGGGCCCGCTCCGACTCGACGTCACCGACCTCCCGATGACCAACGTGTCCACCACGATCAAGTGGCCGGTCGTCGAGACCACGGACCCCTCACCGTTCGATCCGTGCAATGACATCCCGTTCGACGCGGTCCAGCGGATCGGCCTGGCCTACACCCCGCCCGAGCCTGAGGACAGCCTGCGCTGCCACTACGACGCCGGCAATTACCAGATGGCCGTCGAGGCGTTCGTGTGGCGCACCTACGAGCAGACCATTCCGGCCGACGCGGTCGAGTTGGACGTGAACGGTCACCGCGCGGCGCAGTACTGGATCATGAAGCCGACCGACTGGAACGATCGGTGGTGGGTCACCTGCATGATCGCGTTCAAGACCAGTTACGGCCTCATCCAGCAGTCGCTGTTCTACTCGCCGGTCCACTCCCCGGATCGGCCGGACTGCCTGCAGGTCAACCTGCAGCGGGCCCACGAACTCGCGCCGTACTACAAGTTCTGAGCGCCGCCGAGTCCGAGCACCGCGGCGGCCGATCCGTAACCTGGTTGCGTGAGCAAGTTCCGCCGGTACGCCGGTAAGGCGGTCAGCAAAGTTCTGAGTCTGCCGCCGCACACGACCGACTTCACAGTGCAGCACGGGCTGCGGGTGCCGATGCGCGACGGGGTCGAGCTGATCGCCGATCACTACGCACCCGTCACCGACAGTCCCGCGGGCACTCTCCTGGTGCGCGGGCCCTACGGCCGACGCTTCCCGTTCTCACCCCTTTTCGCCGAGGTGTATGCGGCTCGCGGCTACCACGTGGTGCTGCAGAGTGTGCGCGGCACGTTCGGCTCAGGCGGGCAATTCACACCGATGGTCCACGAAATGGCCGACGGCGCCGACACCGTGGCTTGGCTGCGCGACCAGCCGTGGTTCACCGGCTCGTTCGCCACTGTGGGCCTGTCCTACCTCGGCTTCACCCAGTGGGCGCTACTGGCCGATCCGCCGCCGGAGATGAAGGCCGCCGTCATCACCGTCGGCCCGCACGACTTCAGCGCATCCTCCTGGGGCACCGGATCGTTCTCCCTCAACGACTTCCTCGGCTGGAGTGCGATGGTCGCCCGCCAGGAGGAGCCCGGCGTGGTGCAGGCCCTGTCGCGGCAGCTGCGCGGGCCCGCCGAGCTTGCCAAGGCGACCGCCGGCCTACCCATGGGTGCAGCCGGCCGTCAGCTGCTGGGCACGGGCGCACCGTGGTACGAATCCTGGCTGGAGCATCCCGAACGCGACGATCCGTTCTGGGACCTGTTGCGGTTCGACGACGCATTGCAGCAGGCCGAGGTACCCATCCTGCTGCTCAGTGGATGGCAGGACCTGTTCCTGGACCAAACCTTGGAGCAGTACGAGCAGCTGCACCGGCGCGGTGTCCCGGTGGCATTGACGGTCGGTCCGTGGACTCACACGCAGCTGATGACCAAGGGGCTCACCACCGTGGTCGGCGAATCGCTGGACTGGCTGGGCGCCCACCTGGCCGGCCACGGCGAGACCACCCGCAGCACCGTCCGGATCCATGTCAACGGGCGCGGCTGGGTGGAGCTGGCCGACTGGCCGCCGGCCATGCCGGAGCACGAGTTGTTCCTGCAGCCGACGGGTCGACTGACCGACAGCGCTCCGCCGGACACCGCCCCGCCGTCGGACGACAGCTCTTCGCGCGAGCGCTCATCGACGTTCACCTATGACCCCTCCGACCCCACGCCGACCGTCGGCGGCCGGCTGCTCGCCGCGGCCGGCGGCTACCGCGACGACACTCGACTGGCCCGGCGCGACGATGTGCTGACGTTCACCGGCGATCCGCTTCCTGCCGATCTGTATGTGGCCGGAAACCCGGTCGTCGAGCTGGCACACAGCTGCGACAACCCACATCACGACATCTTCGTGCGGATCAGTGAGGTGGACGCAAAAGGCCGGTCCCGCAACGTGTCCGATGGTTTCCTCCGGTTGAATGATCACACCGGACCGGTTCGGCTCGAGCTCGACGCCGTCGCGCACCGCTTCCCCGCGGGGTCACGGATCCGACTGCTGATCGCCGGCGGCTCACATCCACGCTTCGCCCGTAACCTGGGCACCGCCGAGCCGCCGATCTCCGGTTCCCAGCTGGTGCCGGCCACCCATACCGTGCATCACGGTCAGGGCGGGGTGTCGCGGGTGGTGTTGCCTGCCGGCCCGGTGCCGCCCTCAGCCGACTGAGGTTCGCACCCGCTCAGCGACATCACGCAACATCGCGTCGTCGTGCACCGGCGGGCCCCAGTCCGCCTGCAGCGCAAGGTCGACCCAGCTCTTGCATCCGGCGAACTCGGGGGTGCGGGTCAGCTGAATCGGCGTGCGCAACGGGGCCACCTGGACGACCAGGACGGTCAGGCGGTGTTTGGGGCGGAAATCGAGGCGGTCGGCCCGCACCGATTCGGCGGTCCAGATGTGCAGGTCGGCCAGGTCGTCGATCGACTCGGGACGGTTGACCTCCACAGCGGCAACAACTTTCGCTCCAGCTCGAACCGTCACGGTGTCCTGGGTGCTGTCGGCGGACGCCTCAGCGAGCAGGTCATGGTGTTCGAGGCGCACCCGTTCGGCGTGGCTGTGCGCAATCGTCGGGAACAGCACGAATTCCGGTGCGGCGACCGAGAACCGCTTTTCGTGGATGCCACCCTTGCGCAGCAGCACGGTCTGTCGACCGTCGAGCAGCGCGTGCACGGCCGCGCTCCACTCCTTGAGCGCAGGAGTCGGCCTCACTGTGCGGCCAGGCGGGCTCGCACCTCTGGACGACGTAGAGGCGGGACGGTTTTCGGCGGCTGCCGACGCGGGGCGAGTCCGTCGAGCAACCGCGTGGTGGTGGCCGTGACCTCGGCGACGGCCGCCTCGAAGGCCTCGACGTTGGCCCCGGTCGGTCGGGTGATGCCGCTGACCTTGCGCACATACTGGCGCGCCGCGGCTTCGATCTCTTCGTCAGTGGCGGCGGGCTCCAGCCCACGCAGCTCCGTGATATTGCGGCACATGACCCCACGATAGGTTGATCGCATGAGTGATGACGTCCTGCTGATCGAGACCACCGACCGAGTCCGCACCCTGACGCTGAACCGGCCCCAGTCCCGCAACGCCCTGTCGTCGCGACTGCGCACCGAGTTCTACCAGGCGTTGCGCGACGCGCAGGCCGACGAGGGTGTCGACGTGGTGATCCTCACCGGTGCCGATCCGGTGTTCTGCGCAGGCCTGGACCTCAAGGAACTCGGCGACACCACCGAGCTGCCCGACATCTCCCCCAAGTGGCCGGCGATGACCAAGCCGGTGATCGGCGCGATCAACGGCGCCGCGGTCACCGGTGGGCTGGAGCTGGCGCTGTACTGCGACATCCTGATCGCCTCCGAGCAGGCCCGATTCGCCGACACCCACGCGCGGGTCGGGCTGTTGCCGACCTGGGGCCTGAGCGTGCGCCTGCCGCAGAAAGTCGGGGTGGGCATGGCCCGGCGGATGAGCCTGACCGGTGACTATCTCTCGGCCACCGACGCATTGCGGGCCGGGCTGGTCACCGAGGTGGTCCCCCACGACGAGCTGCTGCCAACGGCTCGCAAGGTGGCCGCCTCGATCGTCGCCAACAATCAAGCCGCGGTCCGGGCGCTACTGGCCTCTTACCACCGCATCGACGAGTCCCAGACCAATCAAGGGCTGTGGATCGAAGCGGCCTCCGCCCGCGCCTGGATGGCAACGGCGTCCGGCGACGACATCGCGGCCAGCCGCAGCTCCGTGATCGAGCGGGGACGCGCGCAGGTGCGCTGACGCGCTTTGTCACGCTGGAGTGGCGGTCGAGCTCGAGTGCCACTCCAGCGTGACAAAGCGGGCGTTCTCCAGGGATTCTCGGGTGAGGGTCAGTCCACGAGCCACCCGGCCTGGTCGCTGGCGAGTTCCTCGACGCTCATCCCATCGACGAGCCGGTCCAGCGCGCCGATCATGGTGTCGCATTCGCGCGCCGGGTGGTCTTTCGGGCAACGCAACGCATGAATCAGAAACTGTTGCGCCCCTTGCGCTTGCGCTATCACCCGATCCAGCGCGGCGATCTGCTCGCGCACCGTCTCGCGCCACTGTTCACTCGGCGCGTCGAGCACCGCGGCCGCGGTGTCGAGGGGAAGACCCAACCGGTTCACAATCTTGAGCAACGCGAGCCGGCGCAGCTCCTCGGGCCCGTACATCCGCTTGCCGGCCTGCCGCTGTCGAGGGGACACCAAGCCGCGTTCGTCGTAGTACCGCAACGCCGACGGGCTCATCTGCAACCTCGCCGCGGCCTCTCCGATCGGGATCAGGTCCATGCCGCCATTTGACTTCAACCCACCTTGAACCGGCAAGGTCTACCTATGAACGCCGCGCGTGCGATCAATCACCATGCCGACCACCCCGGGTTCGCGGGGGTCACCGGGGTGTTGTGCGGGCTGGCCTTCCTCCTGGTGGGCCGGGCGAAGGCCCGGTTGGTCGCTGATGTCGCGCAACTCTCGTCGGCAGACCATGTCGTGGATGTGGGCTGCGGACCGGGCACCGCCGCCCGAGTGGCCGCCCGCCGCGGGGCGCAAGTGACCGGCGTCGACCCCTCGTCCACCATGGTGCGCATCGCGCGGCTGGTCACGCCGAAACGCGCGCCCATCACCTGGCGCGAGGGCACCGCAGAAGCACTGCCCGTGCCGGGCAGTTCTGCCACGGTGGTGTGGGCACTGGCCACCGTGCACCACTGGCAGGACGTCGACAAGGCAGTTGCCGAGGCCCACCGCGTGCTGGTTCCGGGTGGAAGGTTGATCGCGATCGAGCGTCAATCACCCGATGACGCCACCGGATTGGCCAGCCACGGCTGGACACGACAGCAGGCCGAGGCGTTTGCGACGCTGTGCCGTGGCATCGGATTCGATGAGGTGTCAGTGGCCGAGCACGGCGCGGGAAAGGGAGCAGTCTGGGTGGTCAGCGGTAAGCGGCAGTAGCCCCATGCACGAGCGTGCGCAAAATGCCTGTGCTGAGCGGCGTGTCGGGGTGCAGACACGCTCACTCGCGGTGCAACTGCAACTAAGCGGTCCCGGGCACCATCCAGCGCCCTGAGAACGCCCGCCAGCCGACGAAGATCAGCCTCAGCACCATGAACGTGCTCAGCCCCGACCAGATACCGAACAGGCCCCAGCCGTAGATGAGCGACAACCAGATCAGCGGCAGGAACCCGACCAGCGCGCTGGCCAGGGTCGCGTTGCGCATGAATTTGGCGTCGCCGGCGCCCAGAAGCACACCGTCGAGGGCGAAGACGATTCCCGCCACCGGCAATTGGGCCACCAGGAACCACCACGGCACCCTGATCGCCGCCAGCACCGATTGATCATCGGTGAACACGGGCGGCAGCACCGAGGAGCCGACGGCGAACACCAGGGCCAGCACCACACCGGCCATCGTGGAGAACAGCGTCACCCGCCAGGCCACGCTCTTGGCATGCGCAAGTTGACCCGCGCCCAACGCCGCGCCGACGAGCGACTGCGCGGCGATGGCGAGCGAATCCAGCACCAGTGCAAGGAAACTCCAGACCTGCAGGACAACCTGATGGGCCGCCACGGCCGCGGCACCGAACCGGGCAGCGACGGCTCCGGCCGACAGAAAGCAGGCCTGGAACGCCATCGACCGCAACAGCAGATCCCGGCCCATGGTCAACTGGGCCCGCAGTACCGCGGGCTGAATCCGTAGCGCCACCTTCTCACTCAACAGGGCCCGCAGGAACAACAGCGCCGCCACCCACTGCCCCACCAGGTTGGCCACCGCAGATCCGGCCAGCTCCAGCCGGGGCAGGCCCAGCCAGCCGTAGACCAGCGGCGGGCAGAGCACCGCCGACACAGCGAACCCGAACACCACGTAGCGCAGCGGCCGGACCGTGTCCTGTACCCCGCGCATCCAGCCATTGCCTGCCAGCGACACCAGGATCGCCGGGGCGGCCAGGATGGCGATCCGCAGCCACGGCAGTGCGGCGTCGGCGATGTCGGAGCGTCCCGCGATCGCCGACAGCAGCGGCACCGCCGCCGCCTGTACCACCGCGATGATCAGGAGGCCCAGTCCGAGGGCCAACCAGGTGGCCTGCACACCTTCGCCGACGGCGGACTGCCGGTCACCCGCCCCGAACATGCGGGCCGAGCGTGCCGTGGTGCCGTAGGACAGGAACGTGCCCTGCGAGTTGACCAGGCCGAGGATCAGGCCGCCGATCGCCAGGCCGGCCAGGCTGAGCGCGCCCAGCCGCCCGACGATGGCGATGTCGAAGAGCAGGTAGATCGGCTCGGCGGCCAGCACACCGAGTGCCGGAAACGCCAGGCCGGCGATCCGGCGGGTGGTGGCCGGCGTGACGGGAATATCGCCTTCGGGTTCAACCATGCGCCCGCCCGGGAGAGGCGTGCCGCACGCAGTCAGGCAAGAGCTTGCGCAAGCGCCTGCACGACGTCATCGGCGGGCCCGGCGGCCGAGTACCCGGCCGCGTGCGGGTGACCGCCGCCACCGAATGAGCTGGCGACCGTGGCCAGGTTCAGCGACTTCGCCCGCATCGACACCGACCAGTGTTGCGGCTCAATCTCTTTGAACACCGCGGCAACCTCTGCCTGTTGGGTGGTGCGCACGATGTCGACGATGCTTTCCACTTCCTCGGGCCGGGCGCTGGACCATTCGTCATGCGGCACAACGGCGTACACGAGTCCGCGGCCACCGACAGCAGCCGGGAGCAGCCGCGCCGAAGCCAGCACCCGCGACAGCATCGGCAACCATGCAAACGGATGCGTGTCGAGGAGAGCGCGACTGATCGAAGCGTTGTCCACTCCGAGTTCGACCAACCGGGCCGCCAACCGGTGCGCCCGCGCGGTCGCCCAGCGGAACGAGCCGGTGTCGGTGGTCAGCCCGGCGTACAGACAGTGCGCCACCCGCTTGTCGATGGGCTTGTCCCAGGCGTCGAGAAGTTCGGCCACCAGCATCGTGGTGGAATCCGCCGTCGGGTCGACGTAGTTGGCGGTGCCGAACAACTGATTGGACGCATGGTGATCGATCACCAGGACCTCACGGCCGGGGCCGGCCAGTCCCGCCAGTGCACCAAGCCGATTGACGCTCGGGATGTCCACTGTGACAACCAGATCAGCGTCATCCCGGATGGCGCTCGGCGAGACCATCAGATGCCCGCCCGGCAGGGTCTGCAGGGATTCGGGCAGCTGGTCGGGAGCCGCGAAGGCCACCTCGACCTGTTTGCCGGCGTCGTCGAGCACCTGTGCGAGGGCCAGCCCGGCGCCGATGGTGTCGGCATCGGGATAGACATGGCACACCACACTGATGCTCGCCGCGCCGGAGAGAAGGTCGGCTGCCGCACGCGCGTCGACACGCTGACCGGAAGGGCACCCGTTGGGTGCCCCCGAATGAGCAGTTTCAGTCATCCGTTCGATCGCGGTCACCGGCATCCTCTGTGTCTGCCCCGTCGGCAAGCCCATCAGTGTCCTCCGCCCCGTTCACACGGTACGGGTCTTCGTCGCCGGCATGCTTGGCGCCCTGCCTGACTCTCGCCACTTCCTCATCGGCAGCCCGCGCCCGGGCCAGCAGCTCCTCCATCCGGTGCGCCGCGTCGGGCACGGTGTCGCGGACGAACGCCAGGGTCGGGGTGAATCGCACCCCGGTCCCGGCGCCCACCTTTGTCCGCAATACGCCCTTGGCACTTTCCAGCGCCGCGGCCACGCCGGCATAGTCCGGTTCCTCATCGAGACTGGTCCCGATGACCGTGTAGTACAGCGTGGCGTCGTGCAGATCACCGGTCATCTTGGCATCGGTGATCGTCACGCCGTTGAGCCGCGGATCCTTGATCTCGTACTCGATCGCCGAGGCGACGATGGTGGAGATCCGCTTGGCCAGCCGCTTGGCCCGTGCCGGATCAGCCATACCCTACGTCCGAACCTTCTCGACGAGTTCGTACGTCTCGACGACGTCGCCTTCCTTGATGTCGTTGTAGGTCAGCGTCAGACCGCACTCGTAACCCTCGCGGACCTCGGTGGCATCGTCCTTCTCGCGCTTGAGCGAGGACACCGTGAGGTTCTGCGCGACCACCGTGTTGTCACGCAGCAGCCGGGCCTTGGCGTTGCGACGCATGATGCCCGAGGTGACCAGGCAGCCGGCGATGTTGCCGACCTTCGACGACCGGAAGATCGCCCGGATCTCGGCGCGGCCGAGTTCCTTCTCCTCGTAGACCGGCTTGAGCATGCCCTTGAGGGCCTTCTCGATCTCGTCGATGGCCTGGTAGATCACCGAGTAGTACCGGATCTCCACACCCTCGCGGTTGGCCAGCTCGGTCGCCTTGCCTTCGGCACGGACGTTGAACCCGATGATGATCGCGTCCGAGGCAGAAGCCAGGTTGACGTTGGTCTCGGTGACACCACCGACACCGCGGTCGATGACCCGCAGCTCCACTTCGTCGTCGATCTCGATGCCCATCAGCGCTTCCTCGAGGGCTTCGACCGTACCGGCGTTGTCGCCCTTGAGGATCAGGTTCAGCTGGCTGGTTTCCTTCAGTGCCGAATCCAGGTCTTCCAGGCTGATCCGCTTGCGGCTGCGTGCGGCCAGCGCGTTGCGCTTGCGCGCGCTGCGCCGGTCGGCGATCTGGCGGGCGATGCGGTCCTCGTCGACAACCAGGAAGTTGTCACCGGCACCGGGCACCGACGTGAAGCCGATGACCTGGACCGGACGCGAGGGCAGCGCCTCTTCGACGTCGTCGCCGTGCTCGTCGACCATCCGGCGGACGCGGCCATAGGCATCGCCGGCCACCACCGAGTCGCCGACACGCAGGGTGCCGCGCTGGATGAGCACCGTGGCCACCGGACCGCGACCGCGGTCCAGGTGCGCCTCGATCGCCACACCCTGGGCCTCCATGTCGGGGTTGGCCCGCAGGTCCAGGGCCGCGTCGGCGGTCAGTACGACCGCTTCCAGCAGCGCCTGGATGTTGGTGCCCTGCTTGGCCGAGATGTCGACGAACATGGTGTCGCCGCCGTAGTCCTCGGCCACCAGGTTGTACTCGGTGAGCTGCGCCCGGATCTTGGCCGGGTCGGCGCCTTCCTTGTCGATCTTGTTGACCGCCACCACGATCGGGACATCAGCGGCCTGCGCGTGGTTGATGGCCTCCACCGTCTGCGGCATGACGCCGTCGTCGGCCGCGACCACGAGGATCGCGATGTCGGTCGCCTTGGCACCACGGGCACGCATGGCGGTGAACGCCTCGTGACCGGGGGTGTCGATGAAGGTGATCGGCCGGACGTTGCCGTCCAGATCGACCTCGACCTGGTAGGCGCCGATGTGCTGGGTGATGCCGCCGGCCTCGCCCTCGCGGACGGTGGCGTTGCGGATGGTGTCCAGCAGTCGGGTCTTGCCGTGGTCGACGTGACCCATGACGGTGACCACAGGCGGGCGGAACTCGAGGTCGTCCTCGTCGCCCTCGTCCTCGCCGTAGGTGAGGTCGAAGGACTGCAGCAGTTCGCGGTCCTCGTCCTCGGGCGAGACGACCTGCACCTTGAAGTTCATCTCGCTGCCGAGCAGCTCCAGGGTGTCGTCACCGACCGACTGGGTCGCGGTGACCATCTCACCGAGGTTGAACAGCGCCTGGACCAGCGCGGCCGGGTTGGCGTCGATCTTCTCGGCGAAGTCGCTCAGCGATGCGCCGCGGGCGAGCCGGATGGTCTCGCCGTTGCCCTTGGGCAACCGCACACCACCGACGACCGGCGCCTGCATGTTCTCGTATTCGGCGCGTTTCGCCCGCTTCGACTTACGGCCGCGCTTCGGGGCACCGCCGGGACGACCGAACGCACCGGCTGCGCCACCGCGCTGACCGGGACGACCGCCGCCACCACCACCGGGGCGGCCGCGGAAACCGCCGCCACCACCTGCGGGTGCGCCACCGCCACCACCGGCACCGCCGCCGCGGTAGTTACCGCCGCCACCGCCACCGGGACGAGCACCCTGACCGGCACCGCCGGGACGGGGGCCGCCACCGGGACGCGGGCCGGGACGTGGGCCACCACGTCCGGGAGCACCGGCACCGGCCGGACGCGGCGGCATGTTGCCGGGCGACGGACGCGGGCCACCACCGGGACGCGGGGCACCGGGACGCGGCTGCGGCCGCGGGATGGGCCGCTCGACCGGCTGCTGCGAAGAGAAGGGGTTGTTGCCGACCCGCGGGGCCCGCGGGGCCGGCTTCGGGGCACCCGACGCCGGACCCGGACGCGGGCCGGGGGTGGCACCGGGAGTGGGCCGCGGACCGGGCGTGGCGCCCGGAGTGGGCGCTGCCGGGGCGCTGGGCGCAGCAGCGGCCGGCGCACTGGGCGCGGCCGGAGGCTGCGGGGCAGCCGGCTTGGGTGCGGCGGGACGGGCCGGAGCGACCGGGGCCGCCTCGGCTGCCGGAGCCTGGGGTTCGACCGCCGGGGCCACGGGGGCCGCGGGCTTGGCCGGTGACGGCTTGGCCGCCGTCGCGGGGCTGGGAGCCGGAGCGCCGGGCTTGGGTGCCGCGGACGCTGCAGCGTTGCCCTGCGGGCGGGGCTTGTCTTCGGGCTTCTTGCCGCCGGCCTTGGTGCCGAACGACTCGCGCAAACGACGCGCGACCGGCGGCTCCACAGTGGAGGACGCCGACTTGACGAACTCGCCCTGCTCCTTGAGCTTGGCTAAGAGTTCCTTGCTGGTGACACCGAGTTCCTTCGCCAACTCGTGTACACGGGCCTTACCTGCTGCCACTACATCTCCTCGTCTGGAGGCAACAGCGGTGGTAGGCGCCGCGCCTCGGGTTTAGCTATGACGCATGGTCATCGGGACTTCACGGTGTGCTCATGTTCTTCGCTACCTGTTCTGTTGCCGGGGTGGCGGGCCCGTCGAGGTCTAACTTCTCGACGTACTCGATCACCGCGGATGTATCCGGTGAACCGGTGAGTCGCAACGCTCGGACGAAGGCTCGTCGCTTCACTGCCATCTGTGCGCACTGCTGGTCGGGGTGCAGCCACGCACCACGCCCAGGCAGACTCGCCGCGGGGTCAACGGTTACGGAACTCGTCCCGTTCCCGTCGGTCACCGCAACCACTCGGAGCAACTCGGCGGCCAACTCTCGCTTCCGACACCCTATGCAGGTCCGCACTGGTCCGACAGAGGTGTCGGAGGTGCTTCGTTGCGTCAGAGCCGGAGTCTCGCGCTGGATCACGGCTGAGTCTACCGCCCCGGGGCCCGTGCTCCGAAACGCCGGTCACTACTGTCAGTCGTGTACCGCCCCGGGACGCACATCCTGCTCCGGTTGCGGCGCCGCATCGCTGCGGATATCGATCCGCCAGCCGGTCAGCCGGGCCGCCAACCTGGCATTTTGTCCTTCTTTGCCGATCGCCAGTGAAAGCTGGAAGTCCGGCACGATCACCCGTGCCGCCCGCGCGGCCTCATCGATCACCGACACGGACACGACTTTTGCCGGTGACAGGGCGTTGGCGACGAATCGGGCGGCGTCCTCGTCGTAGTCGATGATGTCGATCTTCTCGCCGGACAGTTCGCTCATCACATTGCGCACCCGCTGCCCCATCGGGCCGATACAGGCACCCTTGGCGTTCAGTCCGGGGACCCGCGAGGCCACGGCGATCTTGGACCGGTGCCCGGCCTCCCGGGCGACCGCCACGATCTCCACCGATCCGTCGGCGATCTCGGGTACCTCCAAGGAGAACAGCTTGCGGACCAGGTTCGGGTGGGTGCGGGACAGCGTGATCAACGGCTCGCGGGCGCCTCGGGTGACGCCGACGACGTAGCAGCGCAACCGGTCGCCGTGCTCGTAGCGCTCCCCCGGCACCTGCTCGGCGCTGGGGATCACGCCTTCCGAGCCCTTGGTCTCGCTGCCGATCCGGACCACGACCAGCCCGCGGGCGTTGGCGCGCGCGTCGCGCTGGATGACTCCGGCCACGATGTCGCCCTCGTGGGCCGCGAACTCCCCGTAGGTCTTCTCGTTCTCCGCGTCGCGCAGCCGCTGCAGGATCACCTGGCGGGCCGTCGTCGCCGCGATCCGCCCGAATCCTTCGGGTGTGTCATCCCATTCGTGCAGGACGTTGCCGTCGGCGTCGGTCTGACGGGCGATCACCTTGACCACGCCGGTTTTCCGGTCGATGTCGATGTGCGCGTCGGGCTCATGACCCTCGGTATGGCGATACGCGGTGAGCAACGCCGATTTGATGGTCTCCACGACCACGTCGACAGTGATGCCCTTGTCGGCTTCGATGGCATGCAGCGCCGCCATGTCGATGTTCATTCGCCGGCCCCCTTCCCAGTTTCTCCCGACAGTTCCAGTTCGCGTCGGTTCGGAGGTGAAAACTCCACTTGGACAACAGCTTTGGCGATATCAGTCAGAGCGATCTCACGGATGGCCAGTTCGCGACCTTCCGGCACCACGACTTTCAGGACCGTGCCGTCGGTTTCCCCGAGCCTGCCGGTGAACACCGAACCGTCGGCCAGCGTGAGCTCGGCCTTGCGCCCGCGGGCGCGGCGGAAGTGCTTGGCCTTGGTGAGGGGCCGATCCACACCCGGCGAGGTGACGTCGAGCACATACGGCGTGTCGCCCGGTGCAACCTGGTCGAGCAACTCAGAAGCCGTCCGCGACAGCGCCGCCAGCGAATCGAGATCGAGACCTTCGTCGCCGTCGGCGATCACGGTGATGCGGGGCGGCCGGGTCGACGCGTCGACCACGACATCGTCGATTTCATAGCCTGCGCGTGCGAACTCGCCACCGAGCAGCTCGATCACCTGCGTCTGCGACGGCAAATCCGCAGACCGCAACTTTGGATCCGGTGCCACGGCGAGCTCCTCATCTTGAATTGTCTCCGACACAAAGTCTCAGGGCCAGCCACCTGGATCGGCCCCGGAATTGCCTATCCACGATACGCCAGGCCCCCGGCAGCAACCGCCAATCGCAGTTCGGTGCGTGGCGAATGTCGTCGCGCCCACGCCGGCCGGCCAGTCAGCGCCGCGTCAGGCGGGTGTCTGAGCAATGGCAGGATGTTCACCGTGCCGAGCGCCCATGCAGACATCAGCCGGCGGCGCGTACTGCTCTCGGCCGCGGCCCTTGCCCTGCTGGGCGCCACCGCCGCATGCAGTACGACGCCCCCTCAACCCGAAGTGGACGACCTGACCGCGCAGTTGGACCGGGCGCGCGCCGACAGTGCGCTGGCCGCCGACGCGGCCGCCGCCCAGCCGGCCCAGGCACCGGTGACCCGGGCGCTGAATGCGGTGGCGACCGATCGCAGCGCGCACGCCAAAGCCCTGGCCGATGAGTTGACCCGGATGACGGGTTCCACCCCGGCGAACACCACCACTGCCACCACCAAGAGCACAGCCAAGGCTGCTCCGGGTACCGGGGCAGACCCGTCGGCGCCCAGCGTCGACGACGTGGTCGATGCGCTCAGGGAGTCCGCCGACCGGGCCGCCGGCCTGGCCCGCAGATTGTCCGGCTATCGCGCCGGACTGCTCGGATCCATCGCGGCCTCGTGCACGGCCGGCCACACCGTCGCGCTGGGAGGTGCACAGTGACCTCACCGGGACCACGATCGACCACCTCGCCCACCCGGCCGACGACCGCCGCCGATGCCGCACTGTTCGACGCCGTGGCCGTCGAGCATGGGGTCATCTACGGTTACGGGCTGGTCTCTGCTCATTCGACGGCCGAGGACAACGCGCTGGTCGCCACGGCGATGGCCGAACATCGGGCGCGTCGCGAGGAGGCCATGGCCAGGCTCGAAGCCCGTTCGGTCACCCCGCCGCTGCCCGCGGCCGGATATCAGTTGCCTGCGCCGGTCACCGATCCGGCCGACGCGGCCAACCTCGCGATCCGGATGGAGGAGGACTCCTCGGTGGCCTGGCGTGCGGTGCTCGAGCAGGCCGTCAGTGACGACGACCGCACGTTCGCGGTGGCCGCGCTGACCCAGACTGCCGTCACGGCGGCCAGGTGGCGAGCCATCGTCAACGCCTGGCCGGTGACGGTCGCTTTCCCCGGCGGCGGCGAATAACCCGCGAGCAGACGCTCAGGTACCCGGTAACGCGTTCTCCGGGGTACCGCCACGTCTGCTCGCGCTGGATCAGCCGGCGGTGAGGGCCGCCGAGATCTCGGCCGCCGCATCGTCGACAGCGATCTCGCGGTTCTCACCGGTGAACCGGTTGCGCAGCTCCACCACACCGTCGGAGAAGCCGCGTCCGACAACGACGATCCACGGCATACCCAGCAACTCGGCGTCCTTGAATTTCACGCCGGGTGAGGCCTTGCGGTCGTCGAACAGCACCTCGTGGCCCAGCCGGTCCAGCGCGGCGACCAGTTCGGTCGCCCCGGTCCGTGCGGCCTCGTCCTTGTTGGCCACGACCACGTGCACATCAAAAGGTGCGACGGCGCTGGGCCAGCGCAGGCCGAGCTCGTCGTGCTGCTGCTCGGCGATCACCGCGACCATGCGGGACACCCCGATGCCGTAGGAGCCCATCGTGAGCCGTACCGGCTTGCCGTCCTCGCCGAGCACGTCGGCGGTGAAGGCCTCCGCGTACTTGCGGCCCAGCTGGAAAATGTGACCGATCTCGATGCCCCGCGCCGAGGTCAGCACGCCGGCGCCGTCCGGCGACGGGTCGCCTTCGCGGACCTCGGCGGCCTCGATGGTGCCGTCGGCAGTGAAGTCACGGCCTGCGACCAGGCCGACGACGTGCCTGTTGGGCGCGTCGGCACCGGTGATCCACGCTGTGCCGTCCACCACGCGCGGATCGACGAGGTAGCGAACCCCGTTGTCCAGCAAGGCCTTCGGTCCGACGTAGCCCTTGACCAGGAACGGGTTCTTGGCGAAATCCGCGTCGTCGAGCAGGGCGAACTCGGCGGGTTCCAGCGCAGCGCCGAGGCGTTTCTCGTCGACCTCGCGGTCCCCCGGCACACCGACCGCCAGCAGCTCCCACTCGCCGCCGGGCTCGCGGGTCTTGAGCAGAACGTTCTTCAGGGTGTCGGCGGCGGTGACCTTGCGACCCGAGAACTGTTCCAGAGCAGCCGAATTGGCCCAGTCCACCAGTGTCGCGATGGTTGGGGTGTCCGGGGTGTCGTGCACCTGCGCGGCGGGCTGCCCCTCGATCGGCAGCGGCGCCGGCGCCCGGGTGATCACCGCTTCGACGTTGGCGGCGTAGCCGGACTCCAGGCAGCGCACGAAGGTGTCCTCACCGACCTCGCTCTCGGCCAGGAACTCCTCGGAAGCACTTCCACCCATCGCGCCAGAGACCGCCGAGACGATCACGTAGCGCACACCCAGGCGGCCGAAGATCTTCTGGTACGCCTCGCGGTGCGCGTGGTACGCGTTCTTCAGGCCGTCGTCGTCGACATCGAACGAGTACGAGTCCTTCATCACGAACTCACGGCCGCGCAGAATGCCGGCACGCGGACGCGCCTCGTCGCGGTACTTGGTCTGGACTTGATACAGGATCACCGGGAAGTCCTTGTAGGAGGAGTACTCCCCCTTGACCGTCAGCGTGAAGATCTCCTCGTGCGTCGGCCCGAGCAGATAGTCGTTGCCGCGCCGGTCCTGCAGCCGGAACAAAGTGTCGCCGTACTCGGTCCACCGGTTGGTGGTCTCATAGGGACCGCGGGGCAGCAGCGCCGGCAGGAGGATCTCCTGGCCACCGATCGCGTTCATCTCTTCCCGCACGATGCTCTCGATCCGGCGCAGCACCCGCAGGCCCAGCGGCAGCCAGCTGTAGATGCCGGGGCCGACCGGCCGGACATAGCCGGCGCGGATGAGCAGCTTGTGGCTGGGCACCTCGGCATCAGCGGGGTCGTCGCGCAGGGTTCTCAGGAACAGCTCGGACATGCGGGTGATCACAGGCGACAACCTTAAGGCGTGTCTTCAGTCACGGCCCTGCCAGGTACAGATGCAGGCTTCGTTGCCCTCGGTGTCGGCCAGCACCCAAAAGCGCGGGGCGACCCGATCACTCAGCAATATGCCGCCTGCGGCCAGTGCCGCGTCGACGCGGGCCTGCGCCGCGTCGTGAGGAACGTCGATGTCGAGGTGGATCCGGTTACGTTGGGGCCGAGGCGCATCCATCTGCTGAAACCAGATGGCCGGGCCACGGCCGAAGGGATCCACGAGTCCGGCGTTGAGATCTGATACGCCCGGTTCAGCTGGGGTTTCGTCTATATAACCCGTGACGGCCTTCCAGAACGGGCGGACCGCACCGATGTCGAGGGCGTCGATCGCGATCTCGATCGCCTGGACGGCCACACGACCGGTGGTCGTTTCGAAGCCGTGCCCGGCCAGCGCCTGGGACACCTCACGGGCGAGTTCCAGATCCCGCTCGGTCACCGCGTGGGCGTCGCGCGTGCGCAGCCTCAGCACCGCCCGATCACCACGGATGTCGACGGAGAGGTGTTGTGACGCATCCGCGCCGGCCGCGTGCACGGCGTGGCCGGCCGCTGAGGCGGCGTCGCCCATCGACGGGGCCAGGACCTCGGTGTAGACGGCTCCCAGCACCAGGCGCCAGCCCAGCGGGCCGACGGCGTCCGAGATCTCCCGGCGGTTCATCGGCGTCAGCCTAACTCCGCGACCGGGACGAGGTCAGTCGACTTCGAGCTCTCCGGCATCGATGGCTTCCTTGACGTCCTGGGCGTGGGCCACCTGCTTGGAGGTGTAGCCGATGAACAATGCCGCGACACCGACCAGGACCGCGACCGCGGCCACCCACAGCAATCCGTACGTGTAGCCCGCGTCGAGCGCCGCCAGTTGCGGTTCGTTCATGTCCTTGACCGGACCGGTGATGCCGCCCAGGTAAAGGGTGCGCGAGGTGATGACCGCCTGGATGATGGCCAGCACGAGCGGGCCGCCCAGGTTCTGCAGCATCAGCGCGATGGCCGACGCCGGACCGATACGGTCAATGTCGACACCGGCGATCGCCGAGAGCGTCAGCGGCACCACGATCATGCCGATACCGATACCGCCGATGGTGATCGGCAGCACCAGGTTCGGGAAGTACGGAATGCCGGCGTGCAGCGTCGAGCCGTAGAGCATGGCCCCGAGCACCAGGATCCCGCCCGCGATCACCACGATGCGCGGCTGGAAGAACCGCACGATCTGGGACGAGGCCCCGAGGCCGATGCCCATGCCGATCACGAACGGAATGAAGCCGACCCCGGCGTGCAGGGCGCTGTAGCCCAGGATGTCCTGCACGTAGAGACCGATCAGCACGGTCAGGGTGAACAGCACACCGCCGGCCAGGAAGATCGCCGCGAACGTGGCGACCCGGTTGCGTTCGTGGAACAGGTCGAACGGCACCACCGGGTTCTCGGCGCTGCGCTCGGCAATGAGGAAGGCAATGCCGAAGACGGCTGCCGCGGCGCCGGAGCCGAGCGTGATCGGGGACAACCAGCCGCTCTCCGGGCCCTGGGTGAAGGCGAACACCGCGGCCGTACAGGCCAGCGTGGCCAGCAGCGCGCCGGCGGCATCCAACTTCATCCGCTCGCGATGCGTTTCCTGCAGCGAGGTACGGGCCAGGTACAGCATCACCAGACCGATGGGCACGTTGACCAGGAAGGCCCACCGCCAGGACACCTCGGTGAGAGCTCCGCCGACCACCAGGCCCATCACCGAACCGACTGCGGTCATGGCTCCGAACACCGCGGTGGCAGCGTTGCGGGCCGGGCCTTTGGGGAACGTCGTCGCGACGAGCGCGAGCCCTGTTGGTGCCGCGATGGCGGCGCCGACGCCCTGAAGCAGCCGGGCGACGACCAGGGTGGCCTCATTCCAGGCGATGCCGCACAGGATCGAGGCGATGATGAACAACCCGACGCCCACGATGAAGGTGCGCTTGCGGCCGATCGTGTCGCCGAGCCGTCCGCCCAGGAGCATCAGGCCGCCGAAGGTCAGGACGTAGGCGGTGATGACCCAGCTGCGCCCGGCGTCGGACAGGCCGAGTTCGTCCTGGATCCGCGGCAACGCGACGATCGCGACCGTGCTGTCCATCGTGGCGAGCAGCTGCATGCCACCGATTGCGATCACCGCGGAAAGGAAGCCCCAGGACGGGAACCAGGACGGGAGGCGGGCGGCGAGGCCCTGGCGCTCGGCGTCGTTGAGTGCCGTCATAACGCGTCACCTTACCGGAATCTTAAGAATCCTTTAACCGGCGAAGGCCGCCACAGGTCCGATCACGATGATCGCCGGAGGTCGAATGCCGTCCGCACGAATCCGCTCGGGCGCGTCGCCGAGTGTCGCCAGCAGGGTGCGCTGCGCGAGGGTGGTGCCGTGTTGCACCACGAGGAC
This sequence comes from Mycobacterium shunyiense, assembly GCF_058270075.1. Taxonomy (NCBI): domain Bacteria; kingdom Bacillati; phylum Actinomycetota; class Actinomycetes; order Mycobacteriales; family Mycobacteriaceae; genus Mycobacterium; species Mycobacterium shunyiense. Next base: position 59,892 of record NZ_JBZDPU010000001.1, read on the forward strand.
CGGCGTATCCGCAGGTCGGCCCCCGTCCAGGAGCGCCTTGGTGAACAGCTCGATGCGTTCGACGGCCATCAGCAGCACGATGGTGCCGGTCATCGCCGCCAGCGCATTCCAATTGACTAACGATTCGGGGTGGCCAGGCGCAACATGGCCGCTGACCACCACGAACTCGTGGGTCATGCCGCGGTGGGTGACCGGAACCCCGGCCAGTGCGGGTACCGATATGGCACTCGTCACACCGGGAACGACGGTCACCGGGATGCCGGCCTCGGTGCACGCCAGGACCTCTTCATATCCGCGGGCGAAGACGAACGGGTCACCGCCTTTGAGCCGGACGACGAATTTTCCGTCGCGGGCCCGGTCCACGAGTACCTGGTTGATCGCCTCCTGCGCCATCGCCCGGCCGTACGGGATTTTGGCCGCGTCGATCACCTCGACGTGAGGTCCGAGTTCGGCGAGCAACTCCTGGGGCGCCAGCCGGTCTGCGACCACCACATCTGCGCGGGCCAGCAGGCGGCGTCCGCGCACGGTGATCAACTCGGGATCGCCGGGGCCGCCGCCGACGAGAGCCACCCCACGGGGCGCCTCCCCCGGCTCGTCACCGGCGTCTGCGGTGAGCAGGCCGCGCTGTAGCGCTTCGTGGATGGCGGTGCGGATGGCCGCCGAACGGCGGTGCTCCCCGCCGGCGAGGACGCCCACCGACAGGCCGTCGGAGTCGAACGTTGCGGGGGTCACGGCGGATCCCTCGCGCGCCACGTCGGCGCGGACGCAGAAGATGCGCCGCTCGTCGGCTTCGGCGGCGATGGCGGCGTTGACCTCGGAGTCGTCCGTGGCCGCAAGCACATACCAGGCGCCGTCGAGATCCCCGGCGCGGAAGTCGCGCAGTTGCAGGGTGATCCCCGGGTCGTCGTGCGACAGCGCCTCCACCGCGGGGCTGGCCGCCCGTGCAATCACATGTACGTCGGCGCCATGGGCGATCAGCAGGGGCAGCCGACGTTGCGCGACGGTTCCGCCGCCGACAACGACGACCTTCTTGCCCGACAGGCGCAGGCCGACGAGGTAGGCATTCTCGGTCACCCGCCGAGCTTAGTGGTTGCTGCCACCCGACCGTTGTGTCGGCACCGCCGACGCCACGAAGCGGGTGATGGCCTCCGGATGTGCCGCGGGGTGGGTGTGGAGATATCCGGCATGCACACCGCGCTGCACGGCACCGTCCCGCCGGCCCGCCTGGCCGGGCCCGGCGAACGCCCAGGCGGGCGATGGTTGTTCGACGAATTCGACGGCAGTCCGGTGGAATTCGTGACCGGTGACCCGATCGCCTGCCGCGTGCATGCTGGAGTCCACGACCGCCACCGCGTCGCGGTAGCCCAGCGTGAGGCGTTCGGTGAACCGCGCCGAACCGGCCAGCACACCGCACATCGGCACCCCGTCGAGATCGTCGACCAGATACGTCAGACCTGCGCACTCGGCATGCACCGGGGCTCCGCTGGCAGCAAGGCGGCGGATCTGCTGGCGGACAACATCGTTGGCCGACAGTTCGGCCGTGAACTGCTCGGGAAACCCGCCGGGCAGCACCAGCGCATCCGCACCGGCGGGCAGCGGTTCGGACAGGGGGTCGAACTCGGCGACCTGCGCCCCGGCCCCCTGCAGCAGCTCGGCATGCTCGGCATAGCTGAAGCTGAAGGCCTTGCCGGCCGCCAGGGCGACCGTGACGTTGGTCACCGACTCGGCGACGGGGCTCCACGGCTCGGCGGTGACGTGCGCGCTAGCTGCGGATGCCAGGGCCCCGAGATCCACGTGCCGGGCCACCAGGGCGGTCATTGCGGCCACCGCGTCACGGGCCTGCCGGCCGTGCTCGACGGCGGTGATGAGACCGAGATGTCTTGATGGGACCGTTAACTCGTCACTCCGCGGAATCGCACCGAGGACCTGCGCCCCCGCGTGTTCACAGGCCTGGCGCAGCACCGCCTCGTGCCGGTCGGAACCCACCCGGTTGAGGACCACCCCGGCGATCCGCACCGCCGGGTCGAAGGTGACGAAGCCGTGGATCAGGGCCGCGACGCTGTGACTCTGCCCACGGGCATCGACCACCAGCACCACCGGGGCACCCAGCAGGCCGGCCACCTGGGCCGCCGAACCCCGCGGGATACCGGTCATCTGCCCCTCGATGCGACCGTCGAACAGGCCCATCACGCCTTCGACCACCGCGATGTCGGCGCCGGCGCAGCCGTGCCGGTACAGCGGTCCGATCAGATCCTCACCGACGAGCACCGGATCCAGGTTGCGGCCCGGGCGGCCGGCGGCCAGGGCATGGTAACCGGGATCGATGAAGTCCGGACCCACCTTGAACGGCGCCACCGTGTGACCGGCCTGGCGCAGCGCACCGACCAAACCCGTTGCCACCGTGGTCTTCCCGCTGCCCGAGGCCGGAGCAGCGATCACCACTGCCGGGGTGGTTTTCATTTCTTCCGGCGAGCAGACGCTTGGGTACCTCGCAACGGCCGTTTCCGGGCACCTACGCGTCTGCTCGCGCGAACGAGGGCGACCACGCCTACCATTCGATGCCCTTCTGGCCTTTGCGGCCGGCATCCATCGGATGCTTGATCTTCGTCATCTCCGTCACCAGGTCCGCGGCGTCGATCAGGGCCTGCGGGGCATCGCGGCCCGTGATCACCACATGCTGGCTACCCGGGCGGGCATTCAGCACCTCGACTACTTCGTCTACGGCAACCCAGCCCCATTTGAGCGGATAGGTGAACTCGTCGAGCACATAGAACTGATGACGCTCCTCCGCCAGCCGACGTTTGATCTCGGCCCAACCGTCGGCGGCCGCCGCGGCATGGTCGACATCACTGCCGTGCTTGCGGGTCCAAGACCAGCCCGAGCCCATCTTGTGCCATTCGACCGGCCCGCCGGCCCCGTGCTCGTCGTGCAGCCGACCGAGCTGACCGAACACGGCCTCCTCGCCGACCTTCCACTTCGCGCTCTTGACGAACTGGAACACCGCGACCGAAAAGCCCTGGTTCCAGGCCCGCAGCGCCATGCCGAAGGCCGCGGTGGACTTGCCCTTCCCCGGCCCGGTGTGCACGGCGAGCAGCGGCGCGTTGCGTCGGGCCTTGGTGGTGAGGCCGTCGTCGGGCACCGTCAGCGGCTGTCCCTGTGGCATGGGCGGTCCTTTCTGCGCAGAGTATGGGGCCGCGTCAGGCGGCAGTCTGGTGCTGGACGAGCCGGGTCAGTTCGGCCGCGCGCAACTGCTCGAGCCGGACTGCCGGCGACCCCAGCTGCTCAGCCAGTTGCCCGGCCAATCCCAGTCGCACAAAAGATGTTTCACAATCCACCACCACGGCGGCAGCGCCCTCGGCCACCAGCGCGGCCGCGGCCTGCCTGGTACGGCCCAGCGGATCGGGGCCGCCGGTGGCGCGGCCGTCGGTGAGCACCACCACCAGGCTGCGCCGGGCCCGATCACGGGCCTTCTCCCGGATCACCAGATCGCGGGCCGCCAGCAGCCCCTGGGCCAGCGGAGTCTTGCCTCCGGTGTCGAACCGGGCCAGCCGGCGGCCGGCGATGTGCACCGAGGTGGTGGGCGGCAGCAGCACCCGAGCGTCCTGTTGACGGAACGTGATCACCGCGACCTTGTCCCGACGTTGGTAGGCGTCGCGCAGGAGCGACAGCGTCGCGCCGGTGACCGCCGACATCCGGTCGCGGGCGGCCATGGACCCGGAGGCGTCGACGACGAAGATCACCAGATTGCCTTCGCGGCCTTCCCGTACCGCACGCCGGATGTCCTCGGGGCGGGGCCGCGGCAGTCCCGCACCCTGTTGGCGGCCTGCGGTGGCGAGCAAGGTGGCGAACATGTGCAGCCCGTGCCCGCTGCCGGGTTCCGCGGTGGCCGCGATGGGGGTGCCGGTGCGGTTGCGGGCCCTCGAACGGCGGCCGGGCGCGCCCTCGCCGACTCCGGGCACCACCAGCGCCTTAGTCCGGAACACCGCCGACGGCGGGGCGCTCGGGCGGTTCGCCGATGTTTTCGAGTTGCGTGGCGTCGAATTCCCCTGTGCCGGCTGCCCGTCCGCGCCGGAGTCGACGCCTCCGCCGGGCGGATCGAAGTCTGGATCGAAATCGGGGTCAGGCTCGGCGTCATTGCCCGACTGGGCGGCCGACTCCCCCGCCTGCTGCATGGCCTCTTCGAGACGTTCGGGGTCCAGGCCCGGGTCGTCGAACGGATCACGCCGGCGCCGGTGCGGCAACGCCAGTTCGGCGGCCACTCGGATGTCCTCTTCGGCGACCGTGGTGGCACCGCGCCAGGCAGCGTGAGCGACGGCGGTGCGTGCCACCACCAGATCGGCACGCATCCCGTCGACGTCGAATGCCGCGCACAGCGCCGCGATGCGCCGCAATTCGGTGTCGGGCAGTTCGACCGAGCCGATCGCCGCGCGGGCGGCGGCGATCCGGTCGGCCAGCTCCGCATCGGCGCCCGCGTGGCGCTCGACGAAGGCCCGCGGGTCGGCTTCGAACGCCATGCGGGCGCGGATCACCTCGACGCGGACGTCGACATCGCGTGAGGCGGCGACGTCGACGGTCAGACCGAACCGGTCCAGCAGCTGCGGGCGCAGCTCCCCCTCTTCGGGGTTCATGGTGCCGATCAGGACGAATCGGGACTCGTGCGAGTGCGAAATCCCTTCGCGTTCAACGTGAACCCGTCCCATGGCGGCGGCGTCGAGCAGCACGTCGACCAGGTGGTCGTGCAGCAGGTTGACCTCGTCGACGTAGAGGACGCCACCGTGGGCGCGGGCCAGCAGGCCCGGCGAGAACGCGTGCTCGCCGTCGCGGAGCACCTTCTGCAGATCCAGCGATCCGACCACCCGGTCCTCGGTGGCGCCGATCGGCAATTCCACCAGGCGCGCGTCGTCGTCGACCGCGGACAGCACCGCAGCCAGGCCGCGGACCGCGGTGGATTTCGCCGTCCCCTTCTCACCGCGGATCAGCACGCCGCCGATCTCGGGATGAACCGCGCACAGCAGCAGGGCCAGGCGCAGCCGGTCCTGCCCCACCAGTGCGCTGAACGGGTAGGTGTTGGTCTCGGCCGTCATCAGGAGGACTCGCTCGTCGGTCATGTCGGCTCCTCGCGCAAGCGCTCGTCGGTCATGTCGGCTCCTCGCGCAAGCGCTCGTCGGTCATGTCGGCTCCTCGCGCAAGCGCTCGTCGGTCATGTCGGCTCCTCGCGCAAGCGCTCGTCGGTCCGGAACCCAGCCCGCACCATCGGCACGTGCGGGATTCCGTCATCAAGGAATTCGTCGCCGTCACGGACGAATCCGTGCCGACCGTACATGTCGATCAGGTAGGTCTGGGCATTGATGTGGCACGGGTAGTCGCCGACTTCGGCCAGCGCGGCCTGCATGAGCCGGGTTGTGTGGCCGCTACCCCGGGCACTGCGTTTGGTGCACACCCGGCCGATCCGGAATGCCTTCTCGCCGCCGGGATGCTCCTCCATCAACCGCAGCGTCGAAATGACTTCTCCGTCCGGGCTTTCCAGCCAGAAATGGCGGGTCTCGGCGAGCAGATCCCGCCCGTCGAGCTCAGGGTAGGGCGTGGCCTGCTCCACCACGAACACCTCGACACGGAGCTTGAGCAGCTCGTAAAGCGTTGGTACGTCTAGGTCTTTGGCCCAACTGCGGCGTAGTGCGACCGTCATCCGCCCGCCCCGGTCACGCAGTCACAGGGACGTCCAGCTGCAGCGCCTTGGTGCCCCACGCCCAGACTTCCTCGAACAGGCCGGGTTCGGTGGACAGCTTGGTACCGAGGGAGGGCACCATCTCCTTGAGCTTCGGCAACCAGCTCTGGTACCGATCGGTGAAGCAGCGCTCCAGCACGTCGAGCATGGCCGGCACGGCGGTGGACGCGCCCGGCGAGGCGCCGAGCAGGCCGGCGATGCTGCCGTCGGCGGCGGTCAGCACGGTGGTGCCGAACTCCAGCACACCACCCGCACCCTTGCGCCGGATGACCTGCACGCGCTGTCCGGCGATGTCGAGCTCCCAATCGGAATCGACTGCGCTGGGCGCGAATTCGCGCAAGGTGTCGACCCGTGCGGCCTCACTCAGCAGCAGCTGGCCGACCAGGTAGTTGACCAGCCCCATCTCGGTGAGCCCGACGCCGAGCATCGACATGATGTTGTTGGGCTTGACCGACAACGGCAGGTCGGTGAACTTGCCCTGCTTGAGGAACTTCGGCGTCCAACCGGCGAACGGACCGAACAGCAGCCACGACTTGCCGTTGATCACGCGGGTGTCCAGGTGCGGCACCGACATCGGCGGGGCGCCCAGGGGCGGCAGCCCGTACACCTTTGCCTGGTGGCCTGCGGTCAGCGCCTGGTTGTTGGTCCGCAGGAACGCGCCGCCGACCGGGAATCCGCCGAAGCCCTTGGCCTCGGGGATGCCGGACTTCTGCAGCAGCGGTAGCGCGCCACCACCGGCGCCGACGAACACGAACTTCGCATTGAACTTGCGCTTGAGACCGGTGCGCCGGTTGGTCACCTTGAGCGTCCAGGTCCCGTCCGATTCCTTGCGCAGGTTGCGGACCTCATGGCCGAACAGGGTGTCCATCCCACGCTGCGCGGTGAAGCCGATGAGCTGGCGCGAGAGTGCGCCGAAGTCGACGTCGGTGCCGTGCTGCGACCAGTTCAGCCCGACCGGATCGGAGAAATCGCGCTTGGCGGCCATGAACGGCAGCCGGCGCGCGAACTCGTCCTTGTCGTCGATGAATTCCATCGACGCGAACAGCGGGTTACCGACGAGGGCCTGATGCCGGCGCTTGAGGTAGTCGACGTTGCCTGCGCCGTGCACGAAACTGACGTGCGGGATCGGGTTGAGGAAGCCGCGCACGTCGGGCAGCACGCCGTTCTCGGCCGCGTAGGCCCAGAACTGCCGCGACACCTGGAACTGCTCGTTGACGTTGATGGCCTTGGTGGTGTCGATTGAGCCATCGGACAGCTCGGGCGTGTAGTTCAGCTCACACAGCGCCGAGTGCCCGGTACCTGCGTTGTTCCACGGATCGCTGCTCTCGGCGGCAGCGCCGTCGAGCCGCTCGATCATGGTGATGGACCAGTCCGGCTCCAGCAGACGGATCAGAGCGCCGAGGGTTGCGCTCATGATGCCGGCCCCAACCAGCACGACGTCTGTCTTCACGGTCGTACCCACGTTTGCCTCAGACACCCTGATCGCTCGTCCTTTGTTGTTGCGCGGCCCGTCGACATGGACGGCTTTTGTTATGCCCAGGTTATCGCGCGACGAATCCCAGTTGGCCAGGCATGGTAGTGCGATCCGTCACCCGTCAGGCCTTCTCAACCCGACATCGGCCGCCGGGCACCCCTGGATCTGGCGGGTGGCCCGGCAACTCTGCAGGTCCCCGGTCCGGCAAACGGACTCTCCGCCGTCGTTACGACACCCGTTTCCGGCGCGCGGCTAGGGTGGAACCGTGACGTCACGGGAGCCCTCTTGGGAGCCGGATGTATTGCCGGGGTTCTGGCAACAGACCATCGATGCAGGACCTGATCCCGATGGCGAAGGCGACCTGGTCGCCACGCTGGTTCGCCGCGGCCCGGCCGCCACGGCGAGCGGGTCCGCCCGCCCCGGCCACGCGGTGCTGGCACTGCACGGCTACACCGACTACTTCTTCCACACCGAACTGGCGGATCGATTCGCCGAGCGCGGCTTCGCGTTCTACGCGCTGGATCTCCCCAAGTGCGGACGCTCCCGACACGAGGGGCAGACCGCGCATTTCACCACCGATCTGGCGCGGTACGACGACGAGCTTCAGCGCGCGCTGGAGGTGATCGCGGCCGACACCGACAACGCCACGGTGTGCCTGTACGGGCATTCGGCGGGAGGGCTGATCCTCACGTTGTTCGCCGATCGTCTGCGTCGCAGCCGCCGGCTCGCTCCGTTGCACGTCGGCGGACTGATCCTGAACAGCCCGTTCTTCGACCTGCACGGCCCGGCGATCCTGCGCACCGCACCCACATCGGCCGCGCTGATCGCCCTGGCCCGGCTGCGCAAGCTGTCGGTGATCCGCAGACCCACCGAAGGTGGGTACGGCACAACACTTCACCGCGACTACGGCGGCGATTTCGACTACAACCTCGACTGGAAACCGTTGGGAGGCTTCCCTGTCACCCTCGGGTGGATCAATGCGATCCGCCGCGGACAGGCCCGCTTACACCGCGGCCTGGACGTCGGCGTACCGAACCTGATCCTGCGTTCGGACCGGAGTGTCACCGAAACTTCCGATCCGTCCGCGATGCAGCGCGGCGATGCGGTACTCGATGTTCGCCAGATCGCACGGTGGTCGGGTTGCGTGGGTAACCACACCACAGTCGCACCGATCACCGACGCCAAGCACGACGTGTTCCTGTCGATGGCCGACGCCCGCACGGCGGCCTACGGTGAGCTCGACCGCTGGCTGGACTACTACCTGAGCCTGCAAACGCGGCCGAGCACAACATCTTCCGGATAGGGAGCGCACATGGAGCATTACGATCTGACGATCATCGGTACCGGCTCGGGCAACAGCATTCTCGACGAGCGCTATGCCGGCAAGAAGGTCGCGATCTGCGAGCAGGGCACGTTCGGCGGCACCTGCCTGAACGTCGGCTGCATCCCCACCAAGATGTTCGTCTACGCCGCTGACGTCGCGGACACGATCAAGGACAGCGCCAAGTACGGCATCGATTCCCACATCGACAAGGTGCGCTGGCCCGACGTCGTCGCGCGGGTGTTCGGCCGGATCGACCCGATCGCCGCCGGCGGCGAGGACTATCGCCGCAACGACCCCCACATCACGGTGTACGGCAGCCACACCCGCTTCGGGCCCAAGACCGCCGATGGCCGCTACACGCTGCGCACCGAGGCCGGTGACGAATTCAGCAGCGACCAGGTGGTCATCGCGGCCGGGTCCCGCGCCTACGTCCCGCCGGCCATCATGGACTGCGGCGTCACGTACTACACCAGCGACGACATCATGCGTATCCCCGAGCTGCCCGAACACCTGGTGATCGTCGGCGGCGGATTCGTCGCCGCCGAGTTCGCCCATGTGTTCTCGGCGCTGGGCGTGCGGGTCACCATCGTGGTGCGTGGCGACTGCCTTCTCAGCCATTGCGACGAGACGATCTGCCGGGAATTCAGCGCGCTGGCCGCGGAGAAGTGGGACTTCCGGACCCACGAGAACGTGGTCGGTTCTCATCAGGACGGCGACAAGATCGTCCTCGAACTCGACGACGGCAAGACGCTGCCCGCCGACATGCTGCTGGTGGCCACCGGACGCGTCCCCAACGGGGACCTGCTCGATGCCGACCTCGCCGGGGTCGAGGTCGACGAGGACGGCCTGGTGATCGTGGACGAATACCAACGCACAACGGCGCGTGGCATTTTCGCACTCGGTGACGTGTCCTCGGACTATCAGCTCAAACACGTGGCCAACCATGAGTCCCGGGTGGTCAGGGAGAACCTGCTGCGCGAGTGGGATGACACCGGCGCGATGGTGCGCAGCGACCACCGATTCGTACCGTCCGCGGTATTCACCGACCCACAGATCGCCACGGTCGGATTGACCGAGGAGCAGGCCCGCGACGAGGGCTACGACTATGTCACCAAGATCCAGGGCTACGGCGACACCGCGTACGGCTGGGCGATGGAGGACACCACCGGCATCGCCAAGCTGATCGGCGACCGTGCCACCGGCAAGATACTGGGCGCCCACATCATGGGCTATCAGGCGTCCTCGATCATCCAGCCGCTGATCCAGGCGATGAGCTTCGGGCAGACCGCCGAAGAGGTGGCCCGGGGCCAGTACTGGATTCACCCGGCGCTGCCCGAGGTGATCGAGAACGCCTTGCTGGGCCTGATCGATTAGACCCGTGCAGCCCAGCGCTGCTCGATCCGGCCGAACCGCCAGATTCCGAGGGCGACAAGCCAGCTCAGTACGAACAGCCCGACGATCGCGAACCCGACGAACTCCAGATCGGCCGAACCGATGAATGCCAGCGGACCCGTGGTGATGCCCAGGCGCTCGACCAGGAGACCGGCCAGAACGATGACCCCGACCACCAGGGCCACGATGACCGACAGCACGGTGACAGTCAGGTTGTAATAGACCTTGCGGACCGGCTGCAGGAACGCCCAGCCGTAGGCCCGCGCCATGAAGATTCCGTCCAGGCTGTCGAACAGGCTCATCCCTGCCGCGAAGAGCACCGGAAGCACGAGAATGGCGTACCAGGGCAAGGTGAATGCGGCCGCACCCGCCGCCAGCACCAGAAGCGCCACCTGGGTGGCGGTGTCGAAGCCGAGGCCCATCAGGAAGCCGACCGGGTACAGGTGCCACGGCTTGCTCACCCGTCGCATGACCCGGCCGAGCAGGCGGGCCAGGAAGCCTCGCTGGTGAAGTTGACGTTCGAGCTCGGCTTCGTCGAACTGTCCGCTACGCATGGCGCGGAAGATCTTGGCGATACCGACCACGGCGAACAGATTCGTCAGGCCGATCAGAATGAGGAATGTTCCGGCCACCACCGACCCGATCAGTCCCAGGGTCTGCAACATCGACGATTCGTCGTTCTGCACCGGTCCGGCCAGCGCATGAACTCCGAACGCCAACAACAGGGCAAGCCCGAACACCACGCTGGAATGCCCCAGCGAGAACCAGAATCCTGCGGAAAGTGATCGCGTGCCCTCACCGACGAGTTTTCGGGTGGTGTTGTCGATGACGGCGATGTGGTCGGCGTCGAACGCGTGGCGCACGCCCAGCAGATAGGCGGTGACTCCGATTCCGACCCCGAACACGCCGGCCGATCCCAGCGTGATGTGTTGCGGGGCAACCCCGAAAACCAGCACGCCCCAACCGAATACATGCAGCAACAACACCACCGCGCCGACCATCGCAATCGAAATCCAGTCTGGGCGGTCGAATGGCTGCGGCTTCGTCGTCGTCACCTCGGGAGCCGCGCCAATGGTCATTCGGCGAGCCTAGGACGGCACTGGATATCTGTCCAGGTGAACAGATGAGCACGGTTTCAGCCGTGCCGGGCCCCGATCCAGTGCAGTAGGTCGTGCACGGTCTCGTCCTCGAGCCGGTAGTTCACCGTCCGGCCGGCCCGGGTGGAGGTGACCCAGCCCTGGTCCCGGAGCACACGCAACGCCTGGGAGACGGCGTTTTCCGAGCGGCCGAGAGCCGTGGCCAGGTCACTGACACAGATGCCCGGCGCGCGGTGCAGGCCGAGCAGGATCTCCAGCCGGTGCGGGTCGGACAGCAGGTCGAAGCGCTGCGCCCACCCTGGGGTGTCGACGTCGGCCAAGGCCGACGACGCGCGTTCGACCTGGACCTGTTTACCGTGCCGGTCCACGGTACGAATCTAGTCCAGGAAGCCGTGCAGCAAGGCCGCCGATCCCCCGACGTGGGCCAGCATGGCCGCGGCGGCCCGCTCGCTGTCACCAGCCAGGATCGCCATCACGATCGCTTCGTGCTGTTCGTCGGAATGGGCGATGTTGCGCAGCAGCAGCGGGATCTGATCCAGCAGCGCATTGAGCCGCATGCGGTTCTCGGCGACCAGCGGTACCAGTGACGGCGACCCCGCGGCCTCCGCGATGGCCAGGTGCAGCCGCGAATCCAGGCGGCGGTAATCGTCGGGCTCGGCCGCGCGGACGTCTTCCAGCCGCGACCACAGGCCCTCCCGCTCGGCAGCGCTCAACGTCCGTCCGGCCGCCATCCGCGCCGCCCCGACCTCCAGGATCTCGCGCAGCCGCAACGCATCGTCGATCTCCGCGCGCGTCGGACTCGGACCGTCGGCGGTGTGCCTGGGCAACTCAGCGGCCAGGAAGGTGCCGCCGTACCTACCCCGCTTGGACACCAGATAACCGGCATCGGCGAGCGATTTGATCGCCTCCCGGACGGTGTCGCGACTGACCCCGAGCCGCGCGGCAAGCTCACGCTCTGGCGGGAGCGACTCCCCCGGACCTAATACGCCCAGTCGGATCGTCTCCAGCAGCCGACCCACGGTGTCCTCGAAGGCATTGCCCAGCCGGACCGGACGCAGCAGGGCACCGGCCGTTTCCGCGGCGGGCTGGGGATCCGGTTCGGCTGTCATGGCGAGCTACCAGGGTGTCACAGGGGCGTCACGTACGCGGAGCTGATGCCGCCGTCGACGAGGAATTTCGAACCGGTGATGAACGACGCGTCGTCACTGGCCAGGAACGCCACCGCGGCGGCCAACTCCTCGGGTTCGGCGAACCGGCCCAGCGGGATGTGTACCAGCCGGCGCGCGGCACGCTCGGGATCCTTGGCGAACAACTCCTGCAGTAGCGGGGTGTTGACCGGCCCGGGGCACAGTGCGTTGACCCGGATTCCCTGCCTCGCATACTGCACGCCGAGTTCGCGCGACATCGCCAGCACGCCGCCCTTGGACGCGGTGTAAGAGATCTGGGAGGTGGCCGAGCCCATCACGGCCACGAACGATGCGGTGTTGATGATCGAGCCCTTGCCCGCGGGCACCATGTGGCGCAGCGCCGCCCGGCACGACAGGTAGACCGATTTCAGGTTGATGTCCTGCACCCGTTGCCAGGCCGGCAGTTCGGTGGTCTCGATCAGGTCATCTTCGGGTGGCGAGATCCCGGCGTTGTTGAACGCGATGTCGACCGATCCGAATGTCGCCGCCGCAGTATCGAAGAGGTTGTCGACGGCATCCTGATCGGACACGTCGACCGGGACGAACAACCCGTCGAGTTCTTCGGCAGCGGCCTCTCCGGTGGCAGGGTCGATGTCGCCCACCACGATCGTGGCCCCCTCGGCGCGCAATCGCCGGCCGGTGGCCAGGCCGATGCCGCTGGCGCCCCCGGTGATCACGGCGATCTTGCCGGCCAGACGTTGGGTCAGATCCATCTACAGCTCCTCTACTGCGAAAAAGACGTTCTTGGTCTCGGTGAAAGACAACGGTGCGTCAGGCCCCAACTCGCGCCCGAGTCCGGACTGTTTGAAGCCACCGAACGGCGTGTTGTAGCGCACCGAGGAATGCGAATTGACACTGAGATTGCCCGATTCCACCGCCCGCGACACCCGCATCGCTCGCGAGAGGTTGTCGGTCCAGATCGAGCCCGACAAACCGTAAGGCGTGTCGTTGGCCAGTGCGATGGCGTCGGCCTCGTCCTCGAACGGCAGCACGGTCACCACAGGGCCGAAGATCTCCTCGGTCACGGTCCGGTCCGTACGCTGCGGCGTCAACACCGTCGGCGGGAACCAGAACCCGGGCCCCTCAGGGGCAGACGCCCGGAATGCGACCGGCGCGCCGTCGGGCACGTAGGACGCCACCGACTCCCAGTGCGGACGGGACACCAACGGCCCCATCTCGGTGTCACGCACCGTGGGGTCCCCCACGACGACGCCCTTGACGGCCGGCTCCAGCAGCTCCATGAACCGGTCGTAGACATTGCGCTGCACCAGGATCCGGCTGCGCGCACAGCAGTCCTGTCCAGCGTTGTCGAACACGCCGTATGGCGCGGTGGCTGCCGCCTTCTCCAGATCGCAGTCGTCGAAAACGATGTTCGCGCTCTTGCCACCCAATTCCAGGGTCACCCGTTTGACCTGGGCCGCCGCTCCGGCCATCACCCGCATCCCCACCTCGGTGGATCCGGTGAACACGACCTTGCGGACGCCTGGATGGGTGACGAACCGTTCTCCCACCACCGAGCCCTTGCCGGGCAACACCTGAAAGAGCCCCTCCGGCAAGCCCGATGCGATGGCGAGCTCACCGAGCCGGATCGTGGTCAGCGGGGTCCACTCGGCAGGCTTGAGCACGACGGCGTTGCCGGCGGCGAGCGCCGGGGCGAAGCCCCACGCGGCGATGGTCATCGGGAAGTTCCACGGTGTGATCACGCCGACCACGCCGAGCGGCTCGTTGAACGTGACGTCCAGACCGCCGGCCACCGGGATCTGCTTGCCGCTCAATCTTTCCGGAGTCGCCGAGTAGAACTGCAGGACATCGCGGACGTGCCCGGCCTCCCATTCGGCCTGCGCGATCGGATGCCCGGAATTGGCAACCTCGAGGGCGGCCAGCTCATCAATGTGTGCGTCGACGACACCGGCGAAGGCTCGCAAGCCTGCCGCCCGCTCGGCCGGAGCCAGCCGGCACCATTTCCGCTGCGCCGCGGCGGCACGCGCCACTGCGTCGTCGACAGCGGCCACGTCGAGGAGGTCGACGGTGGTCAACAGCTCCTCGGTCGCCGGATTGATGACCTGACTGGATGTCATGAGATCCTTTCTGTTGCATAGGTTCCGGCCGCATCGACCAGGGCGGCGAACAGTCTCAAGTCATCGAGAGTCTCCTCCGGATGCCATTGCACGCCGACCACGAAGGCCTCGCCGGGTAGCTCAACCGCCTCGATCACCCCGTCGGCATCCCGGGCGCTGACCACCAGGCCCTCGCCCAGTAGATCGATGGCCTGATGGTGATAGCACTGCGCATCGGAGGAATCGCCGATCAGAGCCGCCAGTCGGGTGTTCGGCACGGTGCGTACCGTCGAGGTGCCGAACACCGCATTGCCCTTCTGGTGATGCGTGCTCCCGATGACGTCGGGTAGATGCTGGTGCAACGTGCCGCCCAGCGCCGCGTTGAGAACCTGCGCCCCGCGGCACACACCGAGCACCGGAATGCCGTGTTGCAGAGCACTTTCCAGCAGAGCGAACTCCCACGCGTCACGCCCGCTGTCTGGTTCGTTGGTGGCCGGGTGCGGCTGTTGGCCGTAGCGGGCCGGATCGACATCCGGGCCGCCGGTGATCACCAGGCCGTCGAGGCGGTCGAGCACCCGGTCGGCGATGTCGCGGTCCACCGCTTGCGGCGGCAGCAGAAGAGCGGTCCCACCGGCCCGGGTGATGCCTTCGAAGTAGACCTGCGGCAAGAAGCTGGCCCGTACATCCCAAATACCCGTCTGCGCCTGCTGCAGATAGGTCGTCATGCCGATGACCGGGCCTGACCGTCTGCTCGCGCTGAAATCAGAGCCGTTCAAAGCCGCGGACCCTTTCCCAGTCGGTCACCGTGGAATTGAACGCAGCCAACTCGACGCGCGCGTTGTTGAGGTAGTGCTCGACGACGTCGTCCCCGAACGCCGCGCGTGCCACCTCGGACTTTGCGAACAGCTCAGCCGCCTCGGCCAGGGTGGTGGGCAGCCGTTGCGCCTCACTGGCATAGGCGTTGCCCGGCAGCGGGTCGGGTAGTTCCAGCTCGTGATCGATGCCATACAGTCCGCCGGCGAGAAGCGCCGACACCGCCAGGTACTGGTTGACGTCGCCTCCGGGTGTCCGGCATTCCACCCGCATACCAGGCCCGTGACCGACGACCCGCAACGCGCAGGTGCGGTTGTCCATACCCCAGGCAATGGCGGTGGGCGCGAAGCTGCCGTCGGCAAACCTCTTGTAGGAATTGATGTTCGGAGCGTAGAACAGCGTCATCTCACGCAGCGTGGCCAGTTGACCCGCGATGAAGCTGCGGAACATCGACGACATTCCCCGCGGATCGGACTCGTCGGCGAACACAGGAGACCCGTCATCGCCGCGTAGCGAGACGTGGATGTGACAGCTGTTGCCCTCACGCTCATCGAATTTCGCCATGAACGTCAAGCTCTTGCCGTGCTGGTCGGCGATCTCCTTGGCACCGTTCTTGTAGATGGTGTGGTTGTCGCAGGTGTTGCGGGCGTGGTCGTAGCGGAACGCGATCTCCTGCTGACCCAGGTTGCACTCTCCCTTGACACCCTCGCAGTACAACCCGGCGCCCTCCATGCCGACGCGGATGTCGCGCAGCAGCGGTTCCATCCGGGTGGACGCCATCATGGCGTAGTCGACGTTGTAGTCGCTGGCCGGCGTCAGGCCCCGGTAGCCCGCCGCCCACGCCTCGCGGAAAGTGTTGTCGAACACCATGAATTCGAGCTCGGTCCCGACGTACGGCACGAGTTCGCGCTCGGCCAGGCGGTCGATCTGCCGGTTGAGGATGCTGCGGGGCGCCTGTTCGACAGGACGACCGTCGAGCCACGACAGGTCAGCCATCACCAGCGCGGTGCCGGGCAGCCATGGGATCAACCGCAAGGTGCTGAAGTCGGCTGTCATCACCATGTCGCCGTAGCCGGTTTCCCAACTCGACATCGAGTAGCCGCCGACGGTGTTCATGTCGACGTCGACCGCGAGCAGGTAGTTGCAGCACTCCGCGCCGTGGGCGGCGACCTCTTCGACGAACAACCGGCCCGAAACCCGCTTGCCCGTCAGCCGGCCCTGCATATCGCAGAAGGCGACGATCACGGTGTCGATCTCACCCGCCGCCACCATTTGCTCCAGGTCGGCTCGTGCCAGCATGCCGGGGTTCTGGCTCATTGCGCACCCTCCTGCCCGTGTGGGACTTGCCGACCAACCTGACGTCCAGCCGACCATTGTCTCGCCGATGACGTGACGATCGTGCACCGAATTAGCACGATTGTCACGTCAAAAGGTAGGACAGCAGACCAATAAAGTTCTATGGTCCGTTTGGCAGACCGCCCACCGCCCGGCACACGAGGAGCCGCCATGCCCGAGGGGCACGAAGAACTCACCGAACAACTCACGGACGACGAACAACATCTCGCC
This sequence comes from Mycobacterium shunyiense, assembly GCF_058270075.1. Lineage (NCBI taxonomy): Bacteria > Bacillati > Actinomycetota > Actinomycetes > Mycobacteriales > Mycobacteriaceae > Mycobacterium > Mycobacterium shunyiense. The sequence continues at coordinate 76,527 of NZ_JBZDPU010000001.1, forward strand.
AAACTCGGTTACGTCCAGGAACTGCAGCGGTCCTGGTCAGGATTCTCCAACTTCGCCATCTCGTTCTCGATCATCTCGATCCTCGCCGGTTGCTTCACGTCGTTCGGATTGGGCTGGAACAACGGCGGCCCTGCCGCCATCGCCTGGGGTTGGCCGATCGTCTCGGTCTTCATCCTGATCATCGGATTCTGTCTGGCCGAACTGGTCTCCGCCTATCCCACCTCAGGTGGAATCTATTGGTGGGCTTCCAAACTCGGCGGGCCCAGGGCCGGCTTCTACACCGGCTGGCTCAACCTGATCGGCCTGATCGCAATTCTGGCGTCGGTGTCCTACGGCAGCGCGACATTCCTGGACCTCACCCTGGGCACGTTCAGCGAATCCTGGCTGGCCGGCTACAGCCTGACCCGGGTGTTCATCATGTTCCTGATCATCCTGGCGGTCTCGGCCCTGATCAACATCTTCTCGTCGCACCTGCTGGCCGTCATCAACAATGTCTCGGTGTGGTGGCACGTCGCCGGAGCCACTGCAGTGATCGCGATCCTGTGGCTACTCCCGGACCAACATGCAAGTGTCTCCGATGTTTTCGCCAAGACCATCAACAATTCCGGGATCTTCTCCGGCTCGACGTCCGGTTGGGGCTTCCTGCTGTTCGTCCTGCCCATCTCGGCGATCCTCACGCAGTACACGATCACCGGCTATGACGCGTCGGCGCACCTGTCCGAAGAGACCAAGAGCGCGGCCAATGCCGCCGCGAAGGGCATCTGGCAGTCGATCTTCTATTCGGCGATCGGTGGCTGGATCCTGTTGCTGTCGTTCCTGTTCGCCGTGCAGAACTCCGACGAGGTATCGGCCAACGGTGGCGCGGTGGCGACCATCTTCACCCAGGCACTGGGATCCAAGTGGGCCGGCGTCGTACTGCTGATCGCCACTGCGGGACAGCTGTTCTGCACCACGGCCTGCCAGACCAGCGCCTCGCGCATGCTGTTCGCCTTCAGCCGGGACCGCGCGGTCCCCGGGCACCAATGGTGGTCGAAGGTCAGTGCCAGCCGCGTGCCCGCCAACGCCGTCATCATCACCGCGGTGGTCGCGGCCATCATCACCTTGCCCGCCATCGTGCCGGTGAAGATTCCGGTCAACGGTGTGGACGTCCCGTCCCCGGTCGCGTTCTACGCGGTCGTCTCGATCGGTGTGGTTGGCCTGTACCTGTGCTTCGCGGTGCCGATCTATTACCGGTGGAAGGCCGGCGACTCCTTCGAGCAGGGCAAGTGGAATGTCGGAAACAGGTACAAGTGGATGGCACCGGTGGCGATCGTCGAGATCATCGTCACCGCGATCATCGCGATGTTCCCGACCTCGCTCGGTGGCATGCCGTGGGACCCGAGCTTCGAGTGGAAGTTCGTGAACTACACCCCGCTGCTGGTGGGCAGCGTGCTGATACTGCTGTTCATCTACTGGCACGCCTCGGTGAAGCACTGGTTCACCGGTCCGATCAAACAGGTGGACACCGCCAGCACACCCGTCTCCGGTCGATCAGCCGAGCAACTCGCGGATATCGGAGGCTGTGATGGCTGAGCCGAACAGGTCGCCGTCGTCGACCACCGCGGCGAACAGGGCCCGCTTGCGGTCCTGCAGCGCAACCACTTTCTCCTCGATGGTGTTCTCCGCCACCAGACGGTAGACGCTGACCGGCCGGGCCTGCCCGATGCGGTGGGCCCGGTCGACGGCCTGTGCCTCGGCGGCCGGGCTCCACCACGGGTCGCACAGAAAGCAGTAGTCGGCGGCGGTGAGGTTGAGCCCGAATCCGCCCGCCTTCAGGCTGATCAGGAACACCTGCTTGGTACCGGCACCGAATTCCTCGATGGCCCTGGCCCTTCCGTCGGAGTCGACGGAACCGTCGAGGTAGCTGTAGGCGATCCCCGCAGAATCCAGATGCGACCTGACGATGCCGAGGAACCCGGTGAACTGGCTGAACACCAGCGCACTGTGCCCCTCTGCCACCAGTTGATCGAGCTGTTCAACCAGGAAGTCGATCTTGGCCGAACCCACCGAGCGCGCGGAGTCGTCGACCAGCCCCGGGTGCAGGCTGAGCTGGCGCAGCAGCGTCAGCGACCGGAAGATCTGGAACCGGTTCTTCTCCCAGTCCCCCAGCAGTCCCAACACTTTCTGGCGTTCCCGCGCCAGCCGCGTGTCATAGATCTTGCGGTGCTTGGCGCTCAGACCGATGGTCAGCACCTGCTCACTCTTCGGTGGCAACTCGGTGAGCACCTGGCCTTTGGTGCGGCGCAACAGCACCGGCTTGATCCGCCGGCGCAGCACCGGAAGCAGGTCGTCGGCCTGACCCGATTCGATCGGCTTACGGAAATACGTCTCGAACACCTTCGGTGACGGGAACAAACCGGGCACGGTGATCGACAGCAGCGACCACAACTCCATCAGATTGTTCTCCATCGGTGTGCCGGTGATCGCCACCTTGAACGGCACGTCGAGCAGCCGGGCGGCCTGATGGGTCTTGCTGTGGTGATTCTTGACGAACTGGGCCTCGTCGAGAACCATTCCGGCCCACTGGATTTGCGAATAGGCGGCGACGTCCATCCGCAGCAGCGTGTAGGAGGTGACGACGATGTCGGCCGCGGCCACCTGTTCGGCCAAACCCACCGCCGAGCGGGCGGTGGTGGAGGTCAGTACCACCGCACTCAGGTCAGGGGTGAACTTGCGGCACTCGGCCACCCAGTTGCGGGCCACGCTCGTCGGCGCCACCACCAGGAACTTGCCGGCGCCCCCGGCCACCGCCCGCGCGATGAGCGCCAAGGTCTGCACGGTCTTGCCCAGGCCCATGTCGTCGGCGAGCACTCCGCCGATCCCGTTGTCCCACAGGAATGAAAGCCAGTCCAGCCCGTCCCGCTGGTAGTCGCGCAGGTCGGCGTCGAGGCCAACCGGCGGTGCGATCGGCGCCGGCGGACGCGCGGCGGCCAAGCGCGCCAGATTCGCCCGCCACCGGGCGAGCTGCTCGTCGACAACGCCGAGCTCCAGCAGTTCGTCCCACAATGTGACGTTGAGCGATGCGGCGTTGACCCGGTCCCCGTCGATCTCACCGAGCGCACGCGCCTCGTCGAGCAAGGCCCTCAGCCGGACCAGCTCCGGCGTGTCGAGCCGGAAGTAGATACCCGACGGCAGCAACATGTGCGTTGCGCCAGTGGCCAATTCGCGGATGACCTCGGGCAGGGCCACCGTCTCGCCGTCCACAGATACCGTGACGTTCAGGTTGAACCAGTCACCCGGAGCGGAGATGTCCCCGGAGAACGACAGCACCGGGTCGGCGCCGGCAGCTCGGTACCGGCCATCGGCATCGACGATCAGATCCGCGTAGCAGTCCAGCTGCGGCAGGGTCTGGTCACACAACACGGCAGCCTCCACTGCGGTGAGGTTGACCCCGCCCAGCAGAGTGCGCCGGGACGCGACCGCGACCGCGTCCACAGCGCTCACGGCATTGACGATGGCCCGTAACTCGTGGACGGCCTCGGCGTCGAGCGTCGTGGAGATCCGGCGGTTGACATGCTGGGAGGCTTGACGTTTCCAGTCCTGCGCGGCCGCCGCGACCACCTGCAACGCCGGCAGTACCCGCTGCCACAGCTCCTCCTCCGCGGCCGGGTCGCGATATCCGATCAGCCCGGCCGAAGACAACGGGTCGAAGTCGTGATGCTGATCGTTGACCTCGTACCGGGTGCTCCAGAAGACCCGTGCGCCGCCGTCGACGACTTTGACAGTCAGCGCGGGCTTCGGTCCGGTAATGGCCGGTGGGACGAAGAGCCCGTCGGCGACCTCCATGTCCACGCTGCTCGCCAGGCGGGGCAGGATGTCGACCGCGAGTTCACGCGCCATGTCGGCCGGGATGTGCACCTGCTCGTGATGGCCCAGCATTTCGGCCATGGTGCGTGCGGGTACCGGATCGAAGGCACCGAGCCGTAGCACCGAGTCGACCACCTGAAACATCCCGTGCGGAGCCGGCATCCCGATCAGCCCGACGCCGTCGGGGTCGCGTTCCTGTCCGTCGATGATCAGGGACACCGACATCACCGCACCGCCACCGCCCTCGGCGGCGAAGTCCAACCGGAGGTGGACGTTCTTGGCCAACTCGACCGCACGAATGCCCGTTGCGGAGTCGGCCACGATGGTCACGCCCGCGGCGAGCACCTCGTCGAGCCGTGGCCACAAGGTCGCGGGCATGCCGTTGAGCATCATTCCCTCACCGCTGTGCGGCGAGGAGTACCGCACCATCTCCGACACCAGTGCCCGCACCGCCCGGTACTGCTCACGATCGAACTCGCCGGGATCGGGATAGTCCGCGAGGCGGCCCCAGGTCAACGCCCGGGTGATCCAGGTGCCCCGTTTGCCCAGAGTCAGCGGACGCAGCATCAGCAGCGTCCCCGGGCGGTAGCGCGTGGGTGCACCGATGGAGAATTCCAGCGCGATCGGTTTGCCGCCCCCTTCCGGGGCGGCGACCTCGTCGAGCACCTTGTCGAGGACGTAGCGCCAACGCTCCACCGGCTCATGTGCCGCATCAGCCGGGGAGGCCGCCAGCACCAGGGCGACGGCATGTTTGCAGAACGACCCCACGGGGCATGAACACAATGCCCACTCGACGACAGCCCGACTTCCCGGCGACAGTCCGACCTCAAGGACATACAGCTGACCATGCGAACCCACGCACCGCCCGCGCAGCAGACGCTCTTCGGCATCGAACTCGATGTCGCGGACCCGGCCCTCGACGGCATAACGTTCACCGCGCACGGTCGACTGCGCTCCGAAATCGCGAATCAGCTCGTCACGGGCTATCCCGAAGCCGAATCCAGGCCTCATGCGAGGAGAATAGGGCCACTGTCCGACATGTCCTGGTCACACCCCCGACACACCGCGGGTGGCGCACCGACGCCAGATCCTGTGTAGGGTCGAACTGATGTGTGGAGCCGCCGGGGAGGTGCGTCTCGATGGCCGGACACCGGATATTTCAGCGGTGTCGGCCATGGCAGACGCGATGGCACCCAGGGGTCCGGACGCGGCCGGTGTTTGGTCGCAAGGCCGGGTCGCACTGGGTCACCGCCGCCTGAAAATCATTGACCTGACCGAAGCGGGCGCCCAGCCCATGGTCGATCCCGAACTGGGATTGACCGTTTGCTGGAACGGCTGCATCTACAACTACCAGGAGCTGCGCCGGGAACTGTCCGGGCACGGCTACCGCTTCTTCTCGCACAGCGACACCGAGGTGTTGCTCAAGGCCTATCACCACTGGGGCGACCGGTTCGTCGAGCACCTGATGGGGATGTTCGCGTTCGCGATCGTCGAGCGGGACACCGGCCGGGTGCTGCTGGGCCGGGACCGGCTTGGCATCAAGCCGCTCTACATCACCGAGGACAACCATCGGATCCGGTTCGCCTCGTCCCTGCCCGCGCTGCTGGCCGGCGGCGGGGTCGACACCCGGATCGACCCGATCGCGCTGCACCACTACCTCACGTTCCATTCGGTGGTGCCGCCCCCGTTGACCATCCTGCAGGGCATCAAGAAGGTGCCGCCCGCTTCCGTCGTCGCAATCGAACCCGACGGCAGCAGGCACACCACGGTCTACTGGTCGCCGGACTTCAGCCGGCACGCCGACCGGGCCGACTGGTCGGAAAAGGATTGGGAGGACGCGGTACTGGAGTCACTGCGGCGCGCTGTCGAGCGACGTCTGGTGGCCGACGTGCCCGTCGGGTGCCTGCTGTCCGGCGGCGTCGACTCTTCCCTGATCGTCGGCCTGCTCGCCGAGGCCGGCCAACACGGTCTGTCCACCTTCTCGATCGGCTTCGAGTCCGTGGGCGGCGTGGCCGGTGACGAGTTCAAGTACTCCGACATCATCGCCGAGCATTTCGAAACCGATCATCACCAGATCCGGATCGACACCGCCCGCATGCTGCCCGCCCTCGACGGAGCGATCGGCGCGATGAGCGAACCGATGGTCAGCCATGACTGCGTAGCCTTCTACCTGCTCAGCCAGGAAGTAGCCAAGCACGTCAAAGTGGTGCAGTCCGGACAGGGCGCCGACGAGGTCTTCGCCGGATACCACTGGTACCCGCCGATGGCCGAACCGGGCGCGGCCAGCCTGGACGGTTCGGTGGCCAGCTACCGCGGCGCGTTCTTCGACCGGGACAGCACCGGAGTGGCCGCACTGATCAGCGACGGATACCGGGCCGACGGCGACCCAAGCGGGGTCTTCGTGACCGATCACTTCGCTGCGGCGGGTGCCGAGACCGGTGTGGACCGGGCGTTGCGGCTCGATACCACCGTGATGCTGGTCGACGATCCGGTCAAGCGCGTGGACAACATGACCATGGCGTGGGGCCTGGAAGGCCGCGTGCCGTTCCTCGACCACGAGCTCGTCGAGTTGGCCGCCACCTGCCCACCAGGCCTGAAGACCGCGTACGGCGGCAAGGGTGTGCTCAAACAGGCTGCGCGCCGGGTGATTCCGGCAGCGGTGATCGATCGACCCAAGGGATATTTCCCGGTCCCGGCGCTGACCCACCTCGAGGGGCCGTACCTGGACATGGTCCGCGATGCGCTCTATGCGCCGGAGGCCAAGGAGCGCGGCCTGTTCCGTCCCGAGGCCGTCGACCGGCTGTTGGCCGACCCGAACGGCAGGCTGACTCCTCTGCGTGGCAACGAGTTATGGCAGATCGCGCTGCTCGAGTTGTGGCTGCAGCGCCACGGTGTGACGGGAGCCGCGGCATGACCGCCACCGACCATGACGCGTCGGCCCCGGCAATGGAGCCCGACCACACCGAGGCGATCACGCTCGGCCTGCACGATGCCTCACCGCAGCACCTCGTCGACGCCATGGCCGACGATGTGGTACTCGAATTAGGCTGGGGTCGACTGATTTTCGGGCAGACGTTCGCCGACCCCGAGACTCTGGCCGAGGTGCTGCAGCGGGAAGGCCCGGGCCGCCGCGACATCTGCATCTACGCCCGCGAATCGCACGTGCTGATCGCCCGCTCCCCTGCGGAACTGTTCATCGACCCGAGCCACACCTACCGGTTGCGGTTCACCGACGAACTCACCGTCGCCCAGCCCGTCGGGTTCACCGTGCGTACCTTGCAGACGCCGAACGACGCCGACGCGATGAACCGGGTGTACGTGCGGTGCGGGATGGTCCCCGCACCCGTCGACGTCATCTGGCACAACCACACCCTCACCCCTGCCGTGGTCTATCTGGTCGCGGTGCGCGACGACGACGGCACTGTAGTGGGCACCGTCACCGGCGTCGACCACAAGCGGTTGTTCGCCGACCCCGAGGACGGGTCGAGCCTGTGGAGCCTGGCTGTGGATCCGGCGGCCGGACTCCCCGGCGTCGGCGATGCGCTCACCAGGACCCTGGCCGGGATCTTCCGCGAACGGGGCCGGGCCTACCTGGATCTCTCTGTGGCCCACGACAACTCCGCCGCGATCGCGCTCTACGAGAAACTGGGCTTCCACCGGGTCCCGGTGCTGGCCGTCAAGCGTAAGAACGCGATCAACGAGCCGTTGTTCACCCATCCTCCGGAGACCGTCGACGATCTGAATCCCTATGCCCGCATCATCGCCGACGAAGCCATGCGTCGGGGCATCCGCGTCGAGGTGCTCGATGCGGGCGCCGGAGAGATGCGGCTGTCGCACGGCGGTCGCAGCGTCATCACCCGGGAGTCGCTCTCGGAGTTCACTTCTGCGGTGGCCATGGCCCGATGCGACGACAAGCGCCAGACCCGACGCATCGTCTCAGACGCCGGTATCACGGTGCCGAAGGGCCGCCTGGCCACTTTCGACGCCGAAGATCACGAGTTCCTGGCCGAGGTCGGCGATGTGGTGGTCAAACCCACCCGCGGCGAGCAGGGCAAGGGGATCACCGTCGGGGTCGATGGCGGCGACGAGCTGGACGCGGCGCTGCACCGGGCCCGCGAGCAATATCCGGAGGTGCTGATCGAGCAGCGCGCCGCCGGCGACGATCTTCGGCTGGTCGTGATCGACGGCAAGGTGGTGGCCGCCGCGATTCGCAGGCCCGCCGAGATCGTCGGCACCGGCAAGCACACCATCGGCGAGCTGATCGAGACGCAGTCGCGGCGCCGCGCGGCCGCCACCGGCGGAGAATCGCGCATCCCGATCGACGACGTCACCAAGGGCACGGTCGCCGAGGCCGGATGGTCGTTCGACGATGTGCTGCCCGAGGGCGAGCGGCTGCGGGTGCGACGGACGGCGAACCTGCATCAGGGCGGGACGATTCACGACGTCACCGCAGAGGTGAACCCGGAACTGTGCCGGGTCGCAGTGGCAGCTGCCGAGGCGCTCGGCATACCGGTGACGGGAATCGACCTGCTGGTGCCCGATGTGACGGGCCGTGAGTACGTCTTCATCGAAGCCAACGAACGCCCAGGCCTGGCCAATCATGAGCCGCAGCCCACGGCCGCGGCGTTTGTGGATTTCCTGTTCCCGCAGCAGCCGGGGTTGCCGCAAGCCTGGAAGCCTTCGGAGGCGGCTGACTGAGCGCCCGCGCGAAGCCAGGCCGCCGACCCGACAACACAGTTGCGGCTGACTGAGCGCCCGCGCGAAGCCAGGCCGCCGGATTTGCCCTTACGTCGTCACTCCAGCGTGACACTCGGCGGCCAAAGCCACTACAGCGTGACAAACCACGAGCACGCCGCAGCCCAACACCGCCGGCCGTCACTCCAGCGTGACACTCGAGGTCGACCGCCACTCCAGCGTGACAATCAAGAGCACGCCGCGACCCGTCACCAACTGCTGGTGCGCAGCACGATCTCGGCCGCCAGTTGCGCGGTCGAATCACCGGCACTGCGCCGGCCCGGCATCTCCACCAAGCGGAAGTCACCGTAGACGTAGCGCTGGCTGGCCTTGGCCACTGCGCGGGCAGCAGGGGTGCTGACCAGCACGGTGGTATTCATCTCCACCGGGGGGCATTCGTCGTCGCGGATCACACCGGTGGCGTCGGCGACACGTGGGTGGCCGCGGTCCACGACCACCAGGCCGATGAACTTGTCCAGCCGGGTGGCGGCCAGCTCCCAGGCGAGTTCTCCCCCGAGTCGGTCGCCCACCAGCAACGCCCATTTGATGTTGAGCGAATCGAGAATGCCGACCACGGACTTGGCGGTCAAGCGTGGATCGGGACCGATGATCACCGTGCGCAGTGACGCGGTGTGCAACCGTCGGCAGATCGGCTCATAAGCGGCTGGACCGTGATGGCCCGCGCTCAGCACCACTACGGTGGAACCCTGCTCAGGTCCCGAGACGTCGACGGGCGTGGTGAATCCGTCGATCGTCGCGACGGTGGTAAGCATTCGGACAAACTACCGTCCAGTAGCGACGTGCGGGCCGGAATCAATATTGTCCTGACGTCGGCGTCAGCGTGCATCCAGGCGGTGGGCCTGGATACCGAAAACGTCCAGAAATGTCTGCGGCAATGCACCTTTGGCGACGATAGAAGGATTCTGGGCCGGGAACGCGATGCCGAGAACCGCCCAGTTGCCGACGTTCTCGAAGGCGAAGAAGATGCTCTGTTCCCCACCGCCCAGCCGCATGGTCTGTTGATAGGCCAACGCCGACGCACGCGGCGCAGCGACCTTGGTGGTGGTCATCGGGATGCCCTTGTCCGCCGGATCGAAGTAGGTGGAGAACTGTGCGCACCGTTCTGCGGTGGCGGCCAGCCGGTCGAGCGGCAGCGGCGAGGTCATCACCGTCAGCACCATGCGCGCGCCGTCGTAGGCGGCGATGATCTGCGCGGCACTGCCCGGGCCCCGCTCGGCGGTTTCGGCGATCACCCGGGTCAGGCCGTCACTGCATCCGGCCGGGTTGGACAGCATCGGTGGCGGTCCACCGGATCCGCCAGGACCGCCGCCGTCGTCGATCACGCGATCGAACTGCACACCGGGCGGGAAGTCGGCGGGCGTCAGCAACACTTTCTCGAGGGTGGCTCCAGGCCAGGTGGCAGATCCGGCGACCACGGTCGAGCAACCGGACACCGTCATCACGGCGACCAGCCCCACCAAAGCTGCCACCCACCGATGGCACCGGATCATCTGCCCAGGTTACCGAGGTACATCAGCGAGCGCAGTGCTCATGGTGGGCCGCGGCGGCGGCCCCTGCGACACCAGGTCCATCACGGCATCGACGTCGAGATGTGCGGCCAGCAGGTCGGCCATCAGATCCAACTGGGCGTCGCGCCGACCCCGGACGTCGATGTCGTCGGCAACCACGAACCCGTCGCGACCTGCACCCGCGGCGACGTCGGTGAGCCAGGCCCGGCGCAGGTGGTCGTTGTCGAGCAGACCGTGCCAGTGGGTGCCGTACACCGAGCCGGAACGCAGCCCGATTCCCAGCCAGTCATCGGCTGCGCTGCGGGTCACCTGCCCGTGATGGATCTCGTAGCCCCACAACGGTTCTTCCCAGTGCCGCAGGGTTTTGTGGAGAGCGAATTCGATGTCGGCGTCGATCAGTCCGAGCCCCTCGACGGATTCCGAGGCCGCGGACTCGACGCCGTCGTCGATACGGCGGCACAGCATCTGGAACCCGCCGCACACCCCGAGCACGGGCCGGCCCTGGGCCGCGTGTTCGAGGACGGCCTCGGCCAGGCCGCGTTGCCGTAGCCAGGCCAGGTCGCTGACGGTGGCTTTGCTTCCGGGAATCACCACGAGGTCGACGCCGGCGAGGTCTGCGGCGTCGGCGACCCAGCGCACCGCAACACCGGGCTCGCAGGCCAGTGCCTCGATGTCGGTGGAGTTGGAGATGCGCGGCAGCCTGATCGCGGCGACAGTGAGTGTCTGCGCCCCGCGGGGCGGCTGCGGTGTGCCCACCATGCCGCCGGGCCGGACCGACACCGAATCCTCGGTGTCGAGCCAGATCCCGTCGTCGAACGGGATCACGCCGTAGGTGGGCCGCCCGGTCAGCTCCAGCAGCTGCCGCAGGCCGGGTTCGAGGAGGGCTGGGTCACCACGGAATTTGTTGACGACGAATCCCGCGATGAGCGCCTGGTCCTCAGGGGCCAGGACCGCCACGGTGCCGTGCAGGTGGGCCAGTAGACCGCCGCGGTCGATGTCGCCCACGACGATGACAGGCAGATCTGCCGCACGGGCCAGCCCCATGTTGGCGAGGTCGGTGGCACGCAGGTTGATCTCGGCCGGAGAGCCGGCCCCTTCACAGATCACCACGTCGAATTCGGATCTCAGTGAGGCCAATTCGTCGGCGACGACAGCGGCGAGCCGCTCCCGGTGGGTGAAGTAATCGCCGGCGGCCACCGTTCCGGCCACCTGGCCGCGGATCACCAACTGTGACGTGCGGTCCCCGCCAGGCTTGAGCAGGATGGGGTTGAACCTGGTGCTGGGCGCCAGCCCGGCGGCCCGGGCCTGCATGGCCTGGGCGCGGCCGATCTCGCCGCCGTCGACGGTGACCGCCGAGTTGTTGGACATGTTCTGCGCCTTGAACGGCGCCACAGACAGGCCCTTGCGCGCCAACAACCGGCACAGCCCCGCCACGACCATCGACTTGCCGGCGTCGGAGGTGGTGCCGGCGACCAGCAACGCGCCGCTCACGGTACCTGCGTCACGGCAGGGTCAGGATCTCGGCGCCGTCTTCGGTGACCACCAGGGTGTGCTCGAACTGAGCGGTCCACTTGCCGTCCTTGGTCACCACGGTCCAGTCGTCGTCCCAGATCTCGTAGTCGAGCGATCCGAGGTTGATCATCGGCTCGATGGTGAAGGTCATGCCCGGTTCCAGCACGGTCTCCACGGCCGGCTGATCGTAGTGCAGCACCACCAACCCGTTGTGGAAGGTGGTGCCGATGCCGTGCCCGGTGAAATCACGAACCACGTTGTAGCCGAATCGGTTTGCGTACGCCTCGATCACCCGGCCGACGATTGACAGCGCGCGCCCGGGCTTGACCGCCTTGATGGCGCGCATGGTCGCCTCGTGAGTGCGCTCGACGAGCAGCCGGTGTTCCTCGGAGACGTCGCCGGCCAGGAACGTGGCATTGGTGTCACCGTGCACGCCGTCGATGTAGGCGGTGACGTCGATGTTGACGATGTCACCGTCCTCGATCACGGTCGAATCCGGAATCCCGTGGCAGATCACCTCATTCAGCGAGGTGCAGCAAGACTTGGGAAATGCCTTGTAGCCCAGGGTCGATGGATAGGCACCGTGGTCGATCATGTATTCGTGGGCGATGCGGTCCAACTCGTCGGTGGTGACGCCGGGCGCCACGGCCTTGCCGGCCTCGGCCAGGGCCGCCGCCGCGATCTGGCCCGCGACGCGCATCTTGTCGATCACCTCGGGGGTTTGCACCCAGGGTTCGCTGCCCTCCTGCACGGTGGACTTCCACGCATATTCCGGCCGCGGGATCGACTTCGGAACCGGCAGGGTCGGTGACTGCACGCCGGGGCGCAGGGCGGTACGAACTGGCATGTGGACAGCTTAATCGTCAGTTCAGCGACAACGCCTCCAGCGTTGTGCGGCGTCGAGCTGCCGCCCACCGAGGCGCTGCGGTAACCCTCGCGAGAGCGGCCCTCTCGTTAACCGGTAATGGTGTTACCGTACGAGGATGACTGAGGCACGGCGATGACCGAAACCGTTCATGTGCTGGAACTACTGGAGTACCGCGAGGTCGAGTCGAGCGCCGACAGGCTGGTACTCGAAATGGACAACCGGCCCGACCTCGCCAACGTCCGCGGCGCCCTGCAGGGCGGGTTGGTGGCCACTCTGATCGACATCGCGGCAGGGATGCTGGCCGGCAATGCCAGCGGGGTCGGCTACGACGTGACGACCGCCGACCTCAACATCCACTTCCTCGCGCCGATCATGGGCACGGCTCGCGCGGAGGCGAAGGTCGTACGGGCCGGGAAACGCCTCATCGTGACCTCGGTCGACGTCACCGACGTCACCCGCGGTCGGCTCGCTGCCCGCGCGACGCTGACGTTCGCGGTGCTCGAACCTCGCTGAGATCAGGACCGGCGCAGCGTCAGCTTCCAGTTGCGCCGCGGCCCACGGATATCGACCGAACCGCACACCACCTTGCCGGTCAGGATGATGTGCGGAGAACCCTCGGCCGGCGCGTCGCGACGGTGATCGTCGGCGCTGCCCACGATCACCTCGACGTCGTCGATCGAGGCGCTCGCGCCGTCGGGCAACCGGATCTCCACCGACCCGAATTTCATGTCCAGCTCGATGACCACCATCGGCCCGGCGAACCGGGCCCGGGTCAGATCCAGTTCCACCGAACCCATCCGGCGTACCAGGGCCAGCCGGGTCGGAACGGTCCATTCACCCTGGCGTTTCAGCGAGCCGAGCACACCGCGCAACTCGACGCGGTCGGTGGCGGTGGTCACGATGGCTCCGGGCCCAGGCAGATCCCCCACCAACGCATCGAGGTCCGAATGCAGACGGGCGTGCGACACCATCGCCGAGCGCTCCTCGAACTCGGCGATGTCGATCAGTCCGAGTGCCACGGCATTGTGCAGCCGCCGCAGCGTGCCATTGCGGTCCGCATCGGAGACGCGTAGGTCCACAGATTGTTCATTGATCCCTGTCATGGCAGGTTCAACGGTACCGCCGTTCAGGCCAGGTAGTCGGGGGGAAGGCTGTCGAACATGGTCTTGCACATCCGCACCGCGTACTCCGAGCTGCCGCCGCCGACGATCAGCGCCGCGAACGCCATGTCCCCGCGGTAACCGGCGAACCAGGAGTGCGAGCCACCCATGAACTCGGCCTCCCCGGTCTTGCCGCGCACGTCGCCGAGCCCGTTGAGATCCTTGGCCGTGCCGTTGGTCACCACCAACCGCATCATCGGTCGCAGTCCGTCCACCATCTTCGGGCTGATCGGGGCCCCCGCGCGGTCGACCATGGTCTGGCGACCCTCGATGAGTTGCGGCACCGGAGTCCGGCCCGCCGCCACGGTCGCGGCCGCCAGCGCCATGCCGAACGGGCTGACGAGCACCTTGCCCTGGCCGAAGCCGTCCTCGGTGCGCTCGGCCAGGTCGACTGTGGGCGGCACCGAACCGGTCAACGTGTTGATGCCGTCCACCTGGTAGTCGGTACCGATGCCGTAGCGCGCAGCGGCCTGGGTGAGACCGCGTGGAGGCATCCGGCTGGCGAGCTCACCGAAGGTGGTGTTGCACGAATTGGCGAATGCGCGTGACATCGGCACGGTGCCGAGATCGAATGCGTCGTAGTTGGTGACGGTCCGGTGCCCGATGTCGAGCGTGCCGGGGCACCCCAAAAGAGTGTTGGGCGTTGCCATGTCGCGCTCGATGGCCGCGCCCGCGGTGACCATCTTGAAGGTCGAACCGGGCGGGAACTGCCCCATGGTGGCGAGCGGTCCGACGGCGTCGGCGGCCCCGTTCTGCGCGACGGCCAGGATCTCGCCGGTGGACGGTTTGATCGCGACGATCATCGCCTGCTTGCCGGTGGTGTTGACCGCGTTCTGCGCGGCGTCCTGCACGGAGCGGTCCAGGCTGATGGTGATCGACGGTGCCGGATCACCGGCCACCTCGTTGAGCACGTCGACATCGACGCCGTTCTGATTGACCGTGACCACCCGCCAGCCCGGCTGACCGTCGAGCTGGTCGGCCACCGATCTCTTGACCTCGTTGACGATCGCCGGGGCGAAAGTTTCATCGGTGGGCAACATTTCGGGCTGGGGCGTGACGACGACGCCGGGCAGCCGGCCGATGGCGGGCGCGATCCGGTCGTTGTCGGATTGCCTCAGCGTGATCAGGCTCATCGGCTGCGCGGACGCGCTCGCCTGTTCGGCGAGTCGCTGGGGGTCTCCCAAGGCGGGGTCGAATCCCCGCAGGGCGTCGGCGACCGCGCGGGAGGTCGGCATCAGCGCGGCACCGGCCGCCCTCGCGTCGAGTGCGTAGGCATAGATGTAGCCGGGTACCAGCACATCGGTACCGCCACGCTCGTTGACCGATGCCCGTCGCGGCGCGTCGGCCCGCAGGGCAAAGGTCTGGTGCTCACCCAGCCTGGGGTGCAGTCCGGTGGCGCTCCAGCGCACCTCCCACCGACCCTCGTCCCGGATCATGTTGAGCTGCCCGTCGTAGGTCCAGGTGCGGTTCTTCGGCAGGTGCCAGGTGTAGCGGTAGGTGACGCTGCCGGTGTCCCCGGCGTACTTCGAACCCAGGATCTGCGCGTCGAGTCCGGTGGCCTGCAAACCGTTCCACGCTTCACCAAGAGCGGTCTTGGCATCGTCGGGCCGGTCGGCCAGCGCCGCCGCGGCCGCGGTGTCACCAGTGGCCAGTGCCGCGAAGAACTGTTCGGCGGCGGGCTCCGGCCCGTCGGGCCGCGGGGTGCAGGCACTGAGCGCCGTCGCCCCGAGGACCGCGATGACCGTGAACAGGCCCGCGGTCCGTGTGACTGATGATGTTTGAGTTGCCATTGAGGCTGATGTTAGAAACGTGGAGGCCGGAATCGTCGGAGGCGCACCGATACCGAACCGAGACTGTGGCGAGACCGACGAGTTGCCCGCTTCACACGTCCAGGGCACTCAACAGGATCTCGAGGCCGCGCCGGAACTCCTCATCGGGCCCGATGCCTGCGGCGACCGCCGCAGTCTCCGACAACAACGGATATTCGCCCGCCGGCAAGCCCGCCAGCGCCTGGGTACCTGGCCCGGCCAGACTTCCCAGTACCTCGATCTCGAGCGCTCCGAAGATGTAGGCGAGCAGGGCCCGGAACGCGTAGACCCGTCGCTCGCCGTCATATCCGGCGGTCGTGAGCACGCCGAGCACCGACTCACCCCAGCGCAGTGACGCCGGCGAGCGATGTCGGTGCGTGAGCATCAGCGGCGCCACGGCCGGATGCCGCGCGGTCGCCGTACGTACCCGCTCGGCGAGTTCGGCGAGTTGGTGTCGCACGGATCCCCGAGGCGATGCGAGATCGACTCCGTCGAGCACGAGGTCCACCACCATCGCTTCGAGCTCGTCCCGATCGGCCACGTACCGATACAGAGACATGGTGCCCATGCCCAACTGACGAGCGACAGCTCGCATCGACAGCCCCGCCAGCCCGTCGGTGTCGACGACCTCAAGCGCAGCTGCGGCAACCTGACGTTGGGTGAGTGAACGTGGGCGCGGCATGACGATTGACAGCGTACACCGTACTCCTATACCGTCCAATCATAGGCGTACAGTGCACGCTAACCAGGAGGACCCGTGACCACACCCGTCTCGCCCAAGGCACCAAGGACCATCGGTCGATACCAATTCCGCAGTGTCACAGGCGAACACATCCCGGTGCCCGACCCGAGCGATCTGGTCCACCTGCAGTTCAGGCGCTTCGCCGGTTGCCCGATCTGCAATCTGCATTTGCAGTCCTTCGTCGCCCGGCATGCCGAGATCCACGCCGCGGGCATCCGCGAAGTGGTCTTCTTCCACTCCCCTGCCGCCGAATTGGCCGAGCACACAGCGGATCTGCCGTTTGCGACCGTTGCCGACCCGGACAAGGACATCTACCGACAGTTCGGTGTGGAGTCCAGCGCCCGCGCCCTGCTCGATCCCCGCAGTTGGCCGGCGCTCGTCCGAGGCAGTGCCCTGACACTGCGCGGACGATTCCGCGCACCGGCCGGCAGGCAGGCCGGTGGACGGCTCGGGCTACCAGCAGATTTCCTGATCGCACCCGACGGCGTGGTGCTCGCGGCCAAATACGGCGCTCATGCCGACGATCAATGGTCGGTCGACGAGCTGCTGGCGCGGGCCGCCGCCGGACGGCGGTGACACCGGGACCCGACGCGCTCAGTCCAGCAGGATGGTGGCGAACGTACCGACCTGCTCGAATCCGATGCGCGCGTACGTCGCCCGAGCCACCGTGTTGTAGCTGTTGACGTACAAGCTTGCGATACGGCCCGAGGCCACCACGGCGGACGCCAGCGCCGCTGTCCCGGACGTACCGAGCCCATGGCCGCGCCACTCCGGATGCACCCACACCCCCTGGATCTGGCCGACCGTGGGCGACTGCGACCCGACCTCGGCCTTGAACACCACCTCGCCGCGCTCGAACCGGGCCCACGCCCGTCCCGCGGCGATCAGGCTGGCGATGCGGCGACGGTAACCACGACCGCCGTCACCCAACCGCGGGTCGACCCCGACCTCGCCGATGAACATGTCGATGGCCGCCACCAGGTAGGTGTCGAGTTCCTCCATTCGCACCGGGCGGACCGCCGGATCGATCGCGCAAAGCGGCATCGAGCTCAACGCCATCAGCGGCTGCTGCTCGCGGACGTCACGGGCGGAACCCCATACCGATTCCAGCCGGCGCCACATCGGCATCACCAGCTCGGCGCGGCCCACCACCGAGGAGCAGCGCCGCGCGGTGCTCATCGCCTTGTCCGAGAACGCCTTGAGATCCTCGGCGTCACCGCGTAGCGGGATCAGATTGGGCCCGGCGTAACACAACGACTCGGTGACGCCGCGGCGCGTCCACAGCTCCCCGCCGATCGCGCCGTGCTCGACGCCGAACTCGGCGACACGCGCGGCCACCATGCACGACCCCACCGGATCCTCGTCGAACACCTGCAGGCAAGGGGTGGCGTCGCGCACCACGGAAACTCGTCGCTCGTCGACGAGTCGGAACAGCGGCGGAGCCGACATTGGCGATTCCCTCTGCTCAAGCCAAGGCTGGGTGACCCCGCTCACAGGGTCGCTATCAGCTTACGGTCACCACTGGCGAACCGCTGGCATCATCTGAACCCGCGGATTCCGCCAGCCGCATCGCCTCTTCGATAAGTGTCTCGACGATCTGTGCCTCGGGCACGGTCTTGATGACCTCACCCTTGACGAAGATCTGGCCCTTGCCGTTACCGGAGGCAACGCCCAGATCGGCCTCGCGGGCCTCACCCGGACCGTTGACCACACAGCCCATCACCGCGACCCGCAACGGGACATCGAGGCCGTCCAGGCCCGCGCTCACCGCGTTGGCCAGCGTGTACACGTCGACCTGGGCGCGCCCGCAGGACGGGCAGGACACGATCTCCAGGCCACGCGGTCGCAGGTTGAGCGACTCCAGGATCTGATTGCCGACCTTGACCTCTTCGGCGGGCGGCGCAGAAAGGGACACCCGGATGGTGTCGCCGATGCCCTCCGACAGCAGCGCGCCGAACGCCACCGCGGACTTGATCGTGCCCTGGAACGCCGGGCCGGCCTCGGTGACACCGAGGTGCAGCGGGTAGTCGCACTGGGCGGCAAGTTGGCGGTACGCCTCGACCATGATCACGGGGTCGTTGTGCTTGACGCTGATCTTGATGTCGCCATAGCCGTGCTCCTCGAACAGCGACGCCTCCCACAGCGCGGATTCGACCAGCGCCTCTGGGGTGGCCTTGCCGTACTTCTGCAGCAACCGTGGGTCCAGCGAGCCGGCGTTGACGCCGATCCGGATCGGGATGCCCGCTTCACCGGCGGCCTTGGCCACCTCTTTGACCCGGCCGTCGAACTCCTTGATGTTGCCGGGGTTGACGCGCACGGCGGCACAGCCGGCGTCGATCGCGGCGAAGATGTACTTGGGCTGGAAGTGGATGTCGGCGATCACCGGGATCTGGCTGTGCCGGGCGATCTCGGCGAGCGCGTCGGCGTCTTCCTGCCGGGGGCAGGCCACCCGCACGATGTCGCAACCCGACGCGGTCAGCTCGGCGATCTGCTGCAGCGTCGAATTGACGTCGTGCGTCTTGGTGGTGCACATGGACTGCACGGCGATCGGGTGCTCGCTGCCGATGCCGACACCACCCACGTCGAGCTGACGGGTTTTGCGGCGCGGCGCCAGGGTCGGTGCCGGGGGTGCGGGCATTCCCAAACCGATGGACGTCATGAGATGAGATCTCCTAGTCGAAGATGCTGAGCGGGTTGACCAGGTCGGCGGTCACGGTCAACAGCATGTAGCTGACCACCACCAGCAACACCACGTAGGTGGCGGGCATGAGTTTGAGGTAGTTGACCGGGGCTGCGGCGACTTTGCCGCGGGCGGCACGGAACATATTGCGGATCTTCTCGTACGTCGCGACCGCGATGTGGCCGCCGTCGAACGGTAGCAGCGGCACCAGATTGACGGCCCCGAGCACAAAGTTCAACTGCGCCAGGAAGAACCAGAACGCCACCCACAGCCCGGCCTCGACCGTCTCGCCGCCGATGATGCTCGCGCCGACGACACTGATCGGGGTTTCCTTGTCGCGCTCGCCGCCGCCGATCGCGTCCACCAGCGCACCGATTTTGGTCGGGATCTTGGCCAGCGACTTACCGAGCTCGACCGCGAGGTCGCCGGTGAACGAGAACGTGGCGGGCACCGCGGTGATCGCGTTGTACTGCGTCGGCGGCTCACCCCGGGCCTCGCTGACGCCGATGGCGCCGACGGTGGTGGCCTCCTTGGCCTCCGTGCTGGTGAACCGCTTGGTCTGGGTCACGTCGACGACGGTCGTGATGGTCTGACCGTCGCGCTTGAGTTCGATCGACACCGGGCCGTTGAGCTTGCGAATCTCGGTGGCCATCTGCTTGAAGTCCGAGACGGGAGTGTCGCCGACCTTGACGATCTCGTCGCCGGCCTGGATACCGGCCAACGCGGCGGGACCGGGCCCGGTGCACTCACCCATCTTGTCGAGGCTCAGTTGTGCTGCCACACAACCGGTTTCGCCGACCTTCGCAGTAGTGGGCTGATTGATGTTGGGCAGGCCCCACATGATCGCGACCGCATAGAGGAGCACGAACCCGATGATGAAGTTCATCGCGGGCCCGGCGAACAACACCGCGACGCGCTTCCACACCTTCTGCTTGTACATCGCATACGGCCGGTCTTCGGGTGCGATCTCGTCGACCGACGTCATACCGGCGATGTCGCAGAACCCACCCAGCGGGATGGCCTTGATGCCGTACTCGGTCTCCCCCAGCCGGTTGGGCCGCCGCGTCGACCACAGCGTCGGGCCGAAGCCCACGAAGTAGCGTCGCACCTTCATGCCGGTGGCGCGCGCCACCCACATGTGCCCGCATTCGTGCAGGGCCACCGATACCAGGATGGCCAGCGCGAACAGCGCGATGCCGATAACGAACATCATTTGGTGACGAGC
This sequence comes from Mycobacterium shunyiense, assembly GCF_058270075.1. NCBI lineage: Bacteria > Bacillati > Actinomycetota > Actinomycetes > Mycobacteriales > Mycobacteriaceae > Mycobacterium > Mycobacterium shunyiense. The sequence goes on from NZ_JBZDPU010000001.1 coordinate 96,631, forward strand.
CCTTTTCTGACGGATTTCTGCTCGACGGTGCGCCGTGCCAGATCCCTGGCCCACCGCTGCGCGTCGAGTACTTCTTCCACGGTAGCGGGTTCGGCAGCCCACTGGTCGGCAGCGTGCAACACGTCACCGACGGTGTCGACGATCGCCGGGAACGAGATCCGATCGGAAAGGAACGCTTCTGCCGCTTCTTCGTTGGCCGCGTTGTAGACCGCGGTCAGGCAGCCGCCACGCGTTCCGGCCTGCCGGGCCAGATTCACGGCGGGGAACACCTCGTTGTCCAGCGGCAGGAATTCCCAGGTCGAGGCAGTGGTGAAGTCACAGGCCAGGGCCGCGCCGGCAACCCGTTCGGGCCAGCCCAGGGCCAGCGCGATCGGCAGTTTCATGTCCGGCGGGCTGGCCTGGGCCAGTGTCGAGCCGTCGGTGAAGGTGGCCATCGAGTGCACGATCGACTGCGGATGCACCACGACCTCGATGCGCTCGTAGTCGATGCCGAACAGGAGATGGGTTTCGATCAACTCCAGGCCCTTGTTGATCAGAGTCGCCGAGTTCAGCGTGTTCATCGGGCCCATGGACCAGGTCGGATGCTTGCCGGCCTGCTCCGGGGTGACCGATTCCAGGTCAGCGGCCGACCATCCGAGGAACGGACCGCCCGACGCGGTGAGCACGATCTTGGCGACCTCGTCGGCGGTGCCGCCCCGCAAGCACTGGGCCATCGCGGAGTGTTCGGAGTCCACCGGGACGATCTGCCCCGGTGCGGCCGCCTTGAGCACCAGGGGGCCACCCGCGACCAGTGACTCCTTGTTGGCCAGGGCCAGCCGCGCACCGGTGGCCAGGGCGGCCAGCGTCGGCGCCAGCCCCAACGCCCCCACCAGCGCGTTGAGCACCACATCGGCTTCGGTGTTCTCGACCAGGCGGGTTGCCGCGTCAGGACCGGCATAGGTCACGTCGCCGACCTTCTCCGCGGCGGCCGCGTCGGCCACCGCGATGTTGGTGACGCCGGTCGCGGCGCGCTGGGCGGCGAGCAGGTCGGGGTTACCCCCACCGGCAGCCAGGCCGACGACCTCGAACCGGTCGGGATTGGCTGCGATGACGTCGAGCGCCTGCGTGCCGATGGATCCGGTGCTTCCGAGGATCAGCACGCGCTGCCGCGCCGGGGAATCGCTCACCAACCCATTGTGCCGCGCTGTGATGGGCGTTCCCTAATGCGCCGGCCAAAATTCGCTTGCGACCGCGCTTACCGTCAAGAGGCCCGTCGAACCTCTCCAGAAAATGAGCATGTCCGCCTTCTCAAGCCCGCTGTTCGCACCGGCCGTCGCCGCGTACTGGCAAACCTGCTTCGCCGGTGACGTGTTGTACCGCGACACGGACTTCACCGTCGTGACCAGGCCGGACCTCGACGTCGACTCCCCCGTCATGGTGCTCAAGACCGCCGACGGCCGGGTCAGCGCAGCCCTGACCCCCGATCTTGCCGACCGGGCGCGACTGGGTGGGCGGGCCAACCTGTCGGAAGCGGAGTTCCGCCGGGCCCTCACGGCCGCCGGCATCACCCTGAACGGCGCGGACTACGTGTTCTACTTCGGATCGGGGACACGCGAGTCGTTGACCGATGACTGCCCGGACGTGCGCCGGTTGACCGACCTCGACAGTGCGATTTTCGCGGAATTCGAGTCGGGCGCCTCGGCAGCTGACCTGGCCGGCGCGTACGTGGAGCTCGACCACTGGGCGGTGTTCGGGGCGTTCGAGCAACCTCGGCTGGTGTGTGCGGCCAGCGCGTATCCGTGGGACGACGCGCCGCTCGCCGACCTCGGTGTACTGACCCTGTCGCCCTTCCGCGGAAACGGTCACGCGCGCACCGTGGTTCGCGCTCTGAGCCGCTATGTCTACGAGCAGGGCTACGAACCGCAGTACCGCTGTCAGCTCGACAACTACGCGTCCGTGGCGCTCGCCAAGTCGCTGGGTTTGCAGCCGTTCGGCGAGTGGGAGGTCATAGCCGAGGACGGTCCGGTCGGGATCGAACCGACTCAGGGCTGACTCGCCTGCCGAGCCGACGGGTCGGCCGTGGCCTCGATCTTGAGCACCAGCCCGTCGCGGATGGTCAGCACCACGACCGCGAACAGCCGGTGCCGGTCGTAGGCCAGCAGCACCGGTTCGGCCGCGCACACCACCGTCGCCCCCGGCCCGAGGTAGCGGAGCAGGTTTGTCGCGACGTCATGGCGGCCGTGGTTGACCTGACGCAGGGCGGGGTCGGTGAGCACCGTGCCGACACCCCAGACGCTCGGGTCGAGCACCGAGGCCAGCGCCGCCACGTCGCCGTTGGCACACGCGGTGATGAACGCATCGGTGACCTGTCGGTGCTCGTCGGCGCTGACCTGATCCAGCGTCGGCGCGGCGCCGGTCACCTTCGTCCGGGCCCGACGCGCCAGCTGTCGGCACGTTCCGACCGGGCGGCCCACCGTGTCGGCGATGTCGTCGAACGGGACCCGGAAGATGTCGTGCAGTACGAATGCGACGCGCTCGCCGGGACTGAGCCGGGTCAGCACCGCCAGCAGCGCCGAGCCGACCTGGTCGTCGAGAGTGACGCGGTCTGCCGGGTCGGAGCCGACAGCCGCGGTCGTGGCCAGTGCCGCCGAGCCGTCGGGGCGTTCGAGCCGCGCCCGGGCCGATCGCAGGAGGTCCAGGGACAGCCGGCCCGCCACCACTGTCAACCAGGCGCGGACATCATCGAGATGCTCCTGGTCGGCGCCGGCCAGCCGCAGAAACGCTTCCTGCGCGACGTCCTCGGCGTCACCGATGTCGCCCAGCATGCGGTAGGCGAGGTTGACCAGATAGGGGTGGTGGTCACGCCACGCCGCCTCGAGACCGGCAGATCCGTTCATGTGTCTACGACGAATCCGCGGCCCGAAAAGTTACTCGTGGCCTTGATTCGTGGCCGCTGTAACTTTCTGGACGGCCGCCCCGTCCTTGATCGCATGAACACAATTCTCGTCACGGGCGCAACCGGCAACGTCGGCCGCCCGCTTGTCACCGAACTCGTCCGTGCCGGCGCCCGTGTGCGCGCCGTCACCCGCAATCCTGACGCCGCCGGGTTCCCGTCCGGTGTCGAGGCGGTGCGATCGGCCGCCGAAGGCATGGTCGGCGCCTCGGCGGTCTTCCTCAATTCCCGGGCACTGGGCCCGGATCTCGCCGCGACAGTCGAATTGGCCCGTACCGCCGGGGCGCAACGCCTGGTCGCGTTGTCTGCAATCAACGCCGATGACGACGACACCCGGCAACCGTCCCGGGTCCGCGGGGATCGCAACCGTGAAGTCGAGCAGCTGGTCGTGGCCTCCGGCCTGGAGTGGGTCAGCCTGCGCCCCACGGTGTTCGCGTCCAATTTCGCCGGCATGTGGTCGGCTCAGATCCGGGCCGGCGAGGTGGTGAGCGGACCGTACGCCGCCGCGTCCACCGCGGTGATCGTCGATGCCGACATATCCGCCGTCGCCGCTGTCGCTCTGATGACCGACGACCTTGTGGGACAGCGCGTCCCGTTGACCGGACCACAGGCACTCACCAACACCGAACTGGTGGCAACGATCGGCCGCGTGCTGGACCGGCCGCTGCGCTATCACGAGGTGCCCACCGAGGTGGTACGGCAGCGGTTCGTCGATCTGGGCTTTCCGGCCGCATTCGCCGATGCCTACATGGGCCTGTTGGCCGACACGGTCGAAAGGCCCGCGCTGGTCACCCACGAGGTGGACAAGATTCTCGGTCGGCCGGCCACGACTTTTGCCGAGTGGGTGGCCGACCACCGCGAGCTTTTCGCCAATAGCTGAGGAGGACAAGACATGTCAGGACACGCGACCGAGCCACACCCACCGCGCTGGCTCAAGCCGATGAACAAGGTGATGATGGCGGTGCAGAGCCTCGGGATCCCGACCGGACCGGCGATGGTGCTGACCGTCCCGGGCCGCAAGACGGGTAAACCCCGCCGCACTCCGATGACACCGTTCGACCACGACGGCGAGCTCTACACGGTAGCGGGCTACCCCGGCTCGGACTGGGCGGCCAATGCGCGTGCCGCCCGTACTGGAACCCTGACCCGGGGCCGACGCTCCCGGACGGTCAGGATTGTCGAACTCACGCCGGACCAGTCACGTCCGGTGCTGCGAGCGTTCGCGGTCAAGGTTCCGGTCGGTGTCGGCTTCGCCAAGCGCAGCGGCCTGGTGGTCGAGGGCACAGCCGACGAGTTCGAGGCACTGGCAGGACGTTTGACGGTGTTTCGGTTCGATCCGACCTAACGCGCCCCGGACAACCCGCCTAAGAGGAGTGGCCCGCGGACACCGGACCGACGGCACGGCGGATCGAGATGTCTCCGGATCCGGTGCGGGCCTGGAGCCTGAATGTCTCGTCACCGTCGGCCGGCCCGTCCGAGGACTGCAACCCGTTGTCGACGGTGCCGGAGTGGGTCTTGAGTTCGAGCCGCGCGGCGGTGCCCTCCGGAATGCCGACTTCGACCTCGCCGCTGCCGGTTTGCGCGCTCAGCGCACCATTGACGGCTACGGCGACGGTGACAGAACCCGAGGCGGTTTGATGCCTGACGTGACCGTGCAGAGTTCCGACGGCGAGGCTGCCGCTGGCCGCCTGGAACTTCACATCGCCATCCACGCGAGCGATCTGCGCGTCGCCGGACGCGGTGGCGATCCGCGCGTTGCCCGTCAGGTCGCCGATGGTGATATCACCGGAGGCGCTGTCCGCCTTGAGGTTTCCCGCGACACTGGCCACGCGCATCGGGCCGCTCGCCGTGGCGAGACGGCAGTCCGAGTACCCACCCTCGGCGTCGATGTCGGCCGACGCGGAGGACAGATTCAGTCGGGAGCCGGTCGGCAGGGCGATGTCGACGCGGACCGCTCCCCCACGTCCCATCGACAGGACCTTCCTGCCTGCGGTCACCACGAGAGTGCCGTCGTGAAAATCGATCCGGGCCTGTTCGGCCGCGCGCACGTCGGAGGTGCGTTCGGGATCTCGCGGTTTGATGTCGACGACGGTGTCCTCGCGGCCGGTGGCTGCCAGGCGCACCGTGCCGGCAACGACTTCGACGACGGCCGTGATGGGTTCGGCGGTGTGGAACTTGGGCATCGGTTTCTCCTGTCGATCGGTCAGCGGACCCAGCCGCTGAAGGTCTTGTCGGTGCCGCGACTCGCTCGCCCGGTCCGACCGACGGCCGCCGCGGCCGAACGTACGAGCCAGGCATTCACGGACACACCGTCCCGCCGGGCGGCGGCCTCCACCCCGGCCCGCAGGCTCTCCGGGACTCGTAGCGACACGCGCCAGGTGCCGCCGTCACCGTCGTCGGGGACGTCCATGACGGGAGGTGCGGAAACGTCGGCCTCCGCGGGCTGGACCGTGAACTCGGGGTCACGCCCGTTGAGCCGGACATGGACGGATCCGGGGGCGAATTCGCGGGTGATCTGCTCGGCAGCCTCGGACAGCGCCTCCAGCAGAGCCAGGCGCAGCGCCGATTCCAGTGGCGCGGTCAGTCGGTGGGCCAATGCCTCGGCCTCTGGCCCTCCCGCCGCGGCGGCCACGCCGAGTTCGTGCCGGACGGTGTCGACATACGGCTGCAAATCCATGGCGTCATGGTGACATCATTTTGACATCACCACAAGCGTCATGTTGATGCATGCCGCTGCGGCGCGCACCGAAGGGCCACCTGGACGCGACCGTATGCTCAGGCGGATGAACTCTGCCGAGGACGCCCGGACGGTCCCCGTCACTGCTCGGACCGAGTACCTGACCAGCCGGCACCGTGCGTCGGCCGTCGCATCGGGCGCCGCCCTGTTGGCGGGGATGGTCACGCTGGTCGCGCTCAGCTACGCCGAGGTGTCCGGACTTGTCACCGCCGCCGTCGTGGCCATGTTCATCGCCGCCGGACTGGCCGCTGTGGCCTACGGGCGGCTGGAGAAGCCGGGCGCGGTGCTGATCACGGTCGATGACGACACCGTCTCTCTCGGCCATGAGTTCCACGGCATCGTCAGCTACCCGCTGTCATCACTGATCGCGGTGAGTCGAGCGGGACCAGCTGCTGACACCACGACCGACGGTCGGCTCTTGACCGTGCGGGGGCAGCAGTACCTGACGCTGGCCTTCACCGCCGACGCCGGCAGCGAGGAATGGCGAGTGGCCGTCGTCGGCTCCGACCCCGCGGCCGTCGAGATCCTGCGCCGGTTGGAATCGAGATTGCCCGATTCCGAATCCGGTATCGAAGCGCCGGTTTCGAGTTCGCGGATCGCCGACGCCGGGACCGACGACGCGGCGCGGCGGTTGTGGGAGGAGGCCGCCCGGCGCCACAGCGACATCCTCGGCGCCTACGGCGCCTACGAACTCGACCCGGCGATGTTGTTGCGCTACCCCGCGATCACCGACGTCACCGTCGAACCGACGCAGACGTTCCATGTCGCTCTCGACGAGGCGCAGGCATTGCGCACCGAGGACTATCCGGGCAGCCGGGGACTGGCCGATGCCTACCAACAGGCGGTGGTGGCCCTGCGCCGCGCCTGGATCGCGTGCGAATCACACGGGAAGAAGGTCGGCACGTCCTATCTGGATGCGACCGATCGCGCTGAACTGGATACCGCACTCAAGCTCTACAACCACGCCACGTCAAGCACCACCCCCGCCGAACAGGCCACCTATTACGGCCGGGTCCGCGAAATCGTCACCAAACTCGCCGACCGTGGCGCCCTGCATCCACCCAAAGTCCAACTCGCGCAACTGGAGGGTGTCACGCGGCGGGCCATCGAGGCGGCCAAACCGCAGTGACACTCAAATGGCGCCGGGCGCAAGGAATTCACCGGTGACCGAGTAGGTCCCAGTCGCCGCATCCACGCCCGCGAGCTCGATCCGGATCGCCAACCGGTGCTGGTCGATCTCCCGGTCGGTCATCCAGATCTCGACAGCCTCCCGTTCGTAGGGTTCGAGGGCGCCACGTTGCATCGCTTGTGCGCGAACGGATTCGAACGCTTCCCGGCTGATGTCGTCGAAAGCGAACGTCTGCCTCCGCGAGTGGTGCGACTCAGCGCTGACCTCGGGCAGTTCGCCCGGCACGATGACGATCTGACCGGACCGGTCACCGGTGTCGAAATCCAGCAGCACCCCGCCGCTGCTCTGGAGTTGGCTCGCGTGCGCGGTCGGCGTGGCCCGGTGGGTGCCGCGGATCTCGAAGTTCGTCAGCACCCGGTCGGAGGCTGTAATCCCGGCCTGTGCCAACGCTTCTCGCGCCTTGTCGAACGACACCGCGAAATCCGCCGGATCGAAGATCTCGCCCACTGTGCCGTCCGGGAGGCCGTTGACGGTCTTGCCACCGAAGGAGCCGGTCAGCATCACCGGAGCGCCGGGCGCCGACCGTTTGATCTCCAGGTCACCCCGCTGCCCCGCCGAGCTCGCACGTTGGGCCATCTTGTCGGCGATCGCGTCCAGATCGGTCGACGCGATCTCGGCAGCCGTGAAAGTGCTGTCCTTGCGGAGCACCCGCTGTGACGGCGTGATGAACGCGTCGCCGCCGTTGTTGATGTAGACGATCGTCGCGTCACCGTTGGTCGGGTCGAGCACCGTGCCATAGTCCGACCCGCTGGCAGTGAGACGCAGATCGAGCAGATTGTTGGACGCCGCCGGACCGAACTGTTCGGCGATCGCGCGGATCATGCCGTCACGACGGGCGTTGAAGTTCATGCTCTTCGACTTGGTTTCGGTATCGGCCCGTGGCACAGGCGACGCCGGCCGACCGAACGAGATATGCCAGGCCTCGCCAACCCCGAACAGCACGGCGAACGTCACCAGCACGGTCACCACCGGATAGATCACGTCGCGCGCGCCGCGGTGATCGCCGAAGCCCGGCGGACGGGAAACGTCGCGCGCGGGCAGTCGATCTGGCGGCAGCGTCGTGAGCGGATTTTCCGTCAGGGAGCGAAAGTTGCCACGTGACATCGACGCGATCCACCGCGCCTGATACACGGTGTCGTGCGGTGGGCTGATCGTCGCGCTCACCAGTGTCGGCTGCAGATCGTCGTCGGTGAGACTGCTGCGGGCGAGTGCGTCGACACGGACCGGCACCGCTTGCGGATGCGTCAGGTCCCCGAACACCTCAAGGTCGGATGCCCGCGAGAGCCGGGGTGCAATCGCAAGACCCGCGACGATGAGCGGAATTGAGACCAACACCGCCACCCACCAGGCGTTATAAGCGCCGAGCCCGATCCCGACGGCGATGAGGACACCGGCAGCGCCGGCTTGGCCGACGCGCATCAGCGTGCGCTTCATGACCCTCCCTGTCCACACCGGTTTAGCGCGATCATAGTGGCGCCGACCGGGTAGCCCCGGTCAGCAGATCTTCGCGATGACCGTTTCCGCGAACTGCTCGATGGGACCCCGGAATCGGTCGACGCCGGTGGCGCCGTTGGGCATTGAGAGCCAGGGCGCACACATCACCGCGGTGATGCCGAGATCCTCGGCGCGCTTGTACAGATCCGCGGACGGCGGATCCAGCAGCGCCAGGATGATGTCGAACGGCTCGTCCTGCCGCCCGTGGTCACGGCGCAGTTCGGCCAACCGGGTGGTGTAGCGGGTGGCCTGCTCCAGCGTGTAGGCGTAGCCGATCCAGCCGTCGCACGATCGGGCCGCCCGCCGCAGCGCCGCCTCTGATTCACCGCCGCACAGGATCGGCACGGGGGCGGGCGGATGCGGTTCGATCATCAGCTCGGGAACCGAGTAGTAGCGCCCGTCGTACGACACCCAGCCGCCGCGCCAGATCTCGCGCAGCGCCGGAATCATCTCGTCGAGCCGCTTGCCGCGAGTGTCGAAATCCTGGCCCATGAGCTCGAACTCCTCACGCATCCAGCCGACCCCGACCCCGAGCGCCACCCGACCACCGGAGATCACCGCGGCCGTCGCCACCTGCTTGGCGACCTCGAGCAGCGGACGCGCGGGCGCCACGTATACGGCGTTGGAGAAACGCAACCGGCGGGTCAGCGCCGCCATTGCCCCGATCAGAACCCAGGAGTCCGGCCAGGCCGTCTCCGGCGCCCACGGTGGCTTACCCGTCGACGAGTCCGGATACGGCGATGACAGCTCGCGCGGATAGATCATGTGATCCGAGCAGACCATGCCGTGATAGCCGGCCTCGTCGAGCAACGGCGCCACCGCCAGCGCGTCGGTGGTGTCCATGAATGCCGTACCGCTCCAAAACTGCATCTGCGCCCTTCCGTGTATTCCGGTGTGTTCATAGGCAGCATGGACACATGCCCACACTGCTCTGGTTCCGGCGAGACCTGCGGTGCCACGACCATCCCGCCCTGCTGGAGGCCGCACGAGAAGGCGGCGAGGTACTGGCCTGCTACGTGCTCGATCCGCGACTGGAGGCATCCGCGGGTGCACGTCGCCTGCAGTATCTGTACCGGGCCTTGCGCAACCTCACCGACAACCTCGATGGAAGACTTCTGGTGACTCGTGGCCGACCAGAACAGCGGATTCCGGCGCTCGCCCGGGCCATCGGCGCCGCCTCGGTGCACACCTCGCAGGACCACGCGCCGTTCGGCCGGCGTCGCGACGAGGCGGTCCGGGCGGCCCTCGGCGAAACCGACCTGTGTGCAACAGGATCGGGCTATCTGGTGTCGCCCGGCAGGATCACCAAATCTGATGGCGCGCCATATCAGGTCTTCACGCCGTTCTTCCGCGCCTGGCGTCGGCACGGCTGGCGCATGCCTGCGGATTCCGGGCCCGATTGCGCGCACTGGATCGACCCGGCCGATATCCCTGACGACATCTCCGCACGCGTCGAAATTCCTTCTGTCACAGGACAACTGATTTTCGAAGCAGGCGAGGACGCGGCGCGGTCGCAGTGGCGGGAATTCGTGGCGGAGGAATTGGCCGACTATCCGGCCCGGCGCGACCGCCCGGGCCTCGATGCCACCAGCCGGATGTCGGCGCACCTCAAGTTCGGCGCCATCCACCCACGCTCCATGGCCGTTGACCTCGACTCGAACGATGAGACCTACCTGCGCGAGCTGGCCTTCCGCGATTTCTATGCCGCCGTGCTGCACCACTGGCCCGACAGCGCGTGGCGAAACTGGAACCGCGACTTCGACGCGATCGAAGTGGACGACGGCGAGGCGGCCCAGCAGGCATTCGAGGCGTGGAAGGACGGCCGGACGGGCTTCCCGATCGTCGATGCCGGGATGCGCCAGCTCGCCTCGACCGGCTTCATGCACAACCGGGTGCGCATGATCGTGGCCTCGTTTCTCGTCAAGGACCTGCACCTGCCATGGCAATGGGGTGCGCGCTGGTTTCTGGACCAGTTGATCGACGGCGATCTGGCCAACAACCAGCACGGGTGGCAGTGGGCGGCCGGTTGCGGCACCGACGCCGCACCGTACTTCCGCGTTTTCAATCCGAACCTGCAGGGCGCGAAGTTCGACCCCGACGGCGACTACATCCGACGCTGGATACCGGAGTTGGCCGATGTCGCCGATGTGCACAAACTCGGCGCCGGCCGACCGCGGTCCTATCCGGAACCGCTCGTCGACCACGCCGAGGAGCGACAGGAGGCCCTGCGGAGGTACCGGCGTCTCGGTTGAACCCCCAGGGCCGGCGTACGACGCAGTGTCGTATGTCAGAATGTGCGGAAGCCAAGCCTGAAGCCAGTTCGATCCGGAGGAGCAACCGTGGCCAGCACCGAAGTGGAGCGCAACAACGGCGTCGACGTCGAGGAAGTGCCGTCCGCAGCGTGGGGCTGGTCGGATCTGAACATCAAGGTGATCCACCTCGGCGGCATCCTGTCCGCGATCTTCCTGCTGGTCATGATGCGCGGCAACCACATCGGCTGGGTCGAGAACTGGTTCCTCATCTCGTTTGCCGCGATCATCTTCCTGGCCGTGATCCGCAACATCTGGCTGCGTCGCCGCGGCTGGATCCGCTAGCCGCACACCGTGCCCGCCGGCCCTACAACCGGGCCGGAACATCGATCGAGGTATCCACCGGTCGCATCGGGCGAATCAGCCCCTCCTGGGCGAACGACGCCAGCAGCTCGCCATCCTCGGTGTGCACCTGACCGCGGACATATGACATCCCCTGTCCGGCCGCGGTGCTCTCGTGGCTGTAGAGCAACCAGCCGTCCCACTCCACCGGCTCGTGGAAGCTGACCGCTGTCGACATCAGGGCGGTCGACAGCGTCGAGTGCGCCTGCGCCGTGCCGATCCCCCGATGCGGCCGCATGGTGGTGGAGATTCCGAGCTGCCCGGTGAAATACGCCAGCAGCGCCTTGGCGAGATCGTCCCGTTCGGGGATCGGGTCGTAGCGCAGCCAGGCATAGAGTTCGGGCGGCCCGACCTCCTCGGGACTGTTCACGTCGACCACATCGACCAGGCGCAACTCATGACCGGCCATGGCCCGCCCGGCAGGGTGGGCATCCTCGGGCGTCTCGACGTCGGGCCGCAACGCATGGTGACTGACGACGTCGCCCGTGGGCACATCGGCGAGGACCGTGACGGTCGCGCACAACCGTGAATCCTGGGCGACGGCCACCACAGCCGTCGCCGTCGAACGGCCCTCGTGCACCACGTTCACCGCCAGCTCAACGGTGGAGTCGATCTCGATCGGCCTGGTAAAGACCGCATGCGCCGAACGAATTGCCTTGTCGGGGCACCGCTTTGCCACCGCGACGATGGCCTGGCCCAACGCTTGCGTGCCCTTGGCCACCTGCCTGCCGTCGGTGCCTGCCGGTCCGGTGACGCCGACGAACCGGTCCGGTCCGGCCTGCGTCACATCGAACACCTCGAGCAGACCGGCGACAGACGCCTGTCGGGACATCAACACACCGGCACCAGATCGGCCTCGAGCAGGCCCGCAGATCGTCCGTACCGGAACAGTGTCTCGACCTGCCCGGTCGAACCCGGATTCGCCCCGGCGATCACCAACGCGTGAGCCTTGAACGCCAGCGCTGCCGCGCTCGGCTGGTACTGCACATGGTCCACGGCCCCGCTCAGACCGTCAGGGCCATGTGCCCCGAAAAAGACCACGCCGGTACCGGATCGGCGCACGGCGCGTACGTGGTCACCGGATTCGAACCGATCGGTCCCGATCGCCGTCATCGTCACCGCATCTGCCTCGGTCGACCACAGGCCGGTCAGATCAACGGCTTTCACCCCGAGGATCCGGAGTGCACGCTCGTCTGCACAGGCGTCGGCGGCGACGCTGACACGCCAGCCCGCCATCGCCCGGTCGAACAACCATCCGCCGATAGCCGACACCACGGCGGTGACGTCGGCGGCCACCACGTTGAGTTCGTACTGCAGGGTCTTGTCGGGCTGCGCCCGCGGCCCGGACAGCGGGCCAGTGCGGGCAACCGTGCCGTGCACATTGCCGCCGCGCGCTTCGGACAACTGTGCGGACATTCCTGACTGTAGGGACATAGGGCATCCAATCCGGGTCCAAAGGGCTGATCGGCCGGCACTCTCGACGGGGGTGTTGCGGTGTGGCCCGCCTCACCCAACAGCGTGACATTCTCAAGAGAATCTGTAAAGCTTCTATCTGGACGCAGCGATCGACCCCCCGAACGGACACCGCTGCGTTCGATGGCCGCGCCCATATCCATCAGTCTGCCAAAATGGAGGTCCCGCAATGAGTCTCGTCGCAGGGCGGGGTCCGTTGAGTACACAACCGGCCGGTTGGTTCACGCCACCGCTCGCGGGCGGCACGGTCTACGTCGAACCGCACCCGCGCCGTATTCAAGCCCTGCGCGGCGATGTCGCCGTGCTCGACACCGAACATGCCCTGATGGTGCACCGCGCCGGCCACCCGCTCAGCTATGCGTTTCCGAGCGACGAGGTCGGCGGCCTTCCGCATGCGCCGGTGGCCGAGGCACCGGGATACGTGACGGTGCCCTGGGATGCCGTCGACGCGTGGTTCGAAGAGGGACGCAAGCTGGTGCACTACCCGCCGAACCCCTACCACCGGATCGACTGCCGGCCGTCCCGCCGAGGCCTTCGGGTGACGGCCGCCGGGTCCGTTCTCGTCGACACCGACGACACAGTGATCGTCTTCGAGACGGCACTGGAACCGCGACTGTATGTGGACCCCACCCTGGTCCGCACCGATCTCCTGCAGCCCAGTTCGACCACGTCGTACTGCAACTACAAGGGCATCGCCGCCTACTGGTCGGCGGTCGTGGGTGACACCGTCATCGCCGACGTGGCGTGGAGTTACCCCGAGACCCCTCCGGAGTCCCTGCCCATCCAGGGATTCCTCAGCTTCGACACGACGCGGGTGGACGTACTCGCCGAGCTTCCCTCCTCGGGGGCGTCGGCAACCTGCGGCTGCGAGCTCTGATCACACCGGGAACACCGAGGAAGGCGAACAACTTTGGGCATCGTGACGACCAGTTCCGAAACCGCGTTCACACAATCGGCGGAGGAGATCTATGACTTCGTCACCAATCCGGCGAACTGGGTGAAGACCTACCCTGGGAGTGCGCACATCGGCGGACTACCCGAGCGGCTGCCGCTGGATGTCGGCGACACCTGGACCGAGGCCGGACCCGACGGCACGCAGATCTACACCTGGCACCTGGCGATCGCCATGCGACCGCGGATGTGGGTGTTCAACTCGGTAGGCCGGCTCGGCCACGATGCCGACGGCAACGGCGGCAGAGAAGGCCGCATCACCGTGCAGTACCAGTTCACCCGCCCGGGCAACGACATCACGCTGTTCAGTCGCACGATGACCATCGAGGCCTACAAAGATGCCCCGTTGCCGGATGCACTGTTCCGCGTGGTCAACCCGGCCAACATCGACGCCTATCACGCCGCTGTGGCCCGGGAGTTGAGCGGCGAGTCAAGCTAGCTGCCGCGGCTGAGCCGCGAATCAAGCCGGCACGGCTGAGACGCGGATCAGACGCCCGCACCGCCCTCGAAATCGTCGGACAGCGCCGCCGCCAACTGCAGGGTGCGGCGCCGGAACGCCGGCCGCAGCAGATCGAAATGGATCTCGGTGCCCGCGGCGATGTGTTTGTCCCACGGCAGCACGAACACCCGGCCCGGAGCCACATGCTTCTGGAACTGGTGCACCAGGTCGCCGGTGTTCACGTTGGGTTTACGGGGCCCGACGTGGTTGACCACCACGCAGGAGCGGTTGAGCAGGTCCTGGTACCCGTTGTGACGCAACCAGTCCATGGTCACCGCGGCCTGGCGGGCACCGTCGATCGAGGCACTGGCCACGATGACCGCACTGGAAACCGTCGCCAACACGCCGCGGCCGGCCGGCGCGAACATGTCGGCCGCGCAGTCGGCCAGCACCAGGTTGTAGTGCTTCGAGACAGCGGCGGTGGCCGCATTCCAGTCGGCGTCGTTGAAGGCCCGACTGGCACCGCTGTACTCATCGCTGGACAGCACTTCCAGCTTCGACTCGTTCATGCTGGTGTAGGCCCGGACGTCGTTGTAACGCGACAGGTCCTTGGCGGCCAGGAGATCGCTCACCGTCGCCGCGGACTGCCGTCCTGCCCGGTCGGCCAGATTGCCGCCGGCCGGGTCGGCGTCGACGGCGAGGATCCGGTCACCCCGAACCGCGCTCAGCACCGATCCGAGCGCCACGGTGACGGTGGTCTTGCCCACGCCGCCCTTCAGGCCGAAGACACCGATCTGGTGGGACTCACGGGCGGTGCGGCGCACCCTGGCGTAGAGGTCCAGTTCGTACAGCTCGTCGCGGGACAACCCCAGGTTGAGGCGAGTCGTGACATAGACCGCCCGCCGCCAGCCGCGCCGCGGCTGCATCTTGACCGAGGAGCGCACGCCGACGCGGGAGAGGTTGTCGATGGCGCGGGGCTCGCCCGGAGCGGCCGCCGGGACCGGTTGTTCCAGGATCCAGCTCCCGGCCGAGGACGACCCGCTGATCGGGCGGCCGGGGACCGGCGGGAGCTTGGTGGTGATCTCCGATTCGCGGGGAGCGGCGAAATTCGAGGTCAGAACGATGGGAGGAGTCGATACCCTGGCGTCGCCGTGGCGGGACCGTCCGCTCGGCAGGGCCGCGACCGGTCCGCCCAGCAGGGCGTCAAGTCCGCCGTATCCCAGAGGTTCCCTGGCGTGTTTGGCGTCGCCGGAGTACATGAGCCGGTCGTCGTCGGCCGACATAGTTACCTCTCAATCGCTTACTCGCTCCCGACGTACCCGGGTTGACCCCTCAGGCGTGCCGTAGCCATCGTCGCACCGGCCGCACAGATTTGTCCGTGCGAAATCCGGATAGAACAGACCTGCATTATTGCCCACAACGTCGATCGCAACCACCGCCGTGCTGGCCAGCTACCGCGTCATCCGTGCAGGGCGCGGCGCATCGCCGCACCTTGTAGTGCGAAAAGCTGGTGGCTGACCTCCCACTCGGGAAGCAACGAATCGAACCCGTGGCACGTCCCGGGAAACAGATGCAGTTCGGTGGCAACGCCGTCGGCGAGCAGCCTGCGCGCATAGTCGAGTGCCTCGTCGCGCAGCGGATCGAGTTCCGAGCAGGTGATCAGTGCCGGCGCCACACCGGCCAGGGTGGCGGCCCGGGCGGGCACCGCCGCCTCCGGAACGTCCCTCGCGCCCGCATAGTGCCGCCACATCGCCACCGTTGCCGGGCCGTCGAAGCCCGGGGTGTCGGAGAATTCCTGCTTGGAACGGGTGGGCCGGTCATCGAGCACGGGCTGATGCATCGCCTGGAACACGATCGGTGGAGCGGAACCGGCTGCGGAGTGCTGGGCCAGCAGCGCGGCCAGCGCGCCGCCGGCGCTGGTGCCGGCAACTGCGATGCGGCCGGCATCGATGTCGAGTTCCCCGGCCAGCGTGGCTGCCCAGTTGAGCACCACCATCGCATCGTCGAAAGCGGCCGGATACGGATACTCGGGCGCCAGCCGATAATCCATCGCGATCACCGTGCACCTGGCCCGCCTGGCCAACTCCACGCATTGGATCTGGTCGGTGTCGAGATTGCCGAGGACGAAGGCACCCGAATGGCAGTAGACGACCACCGGCGACGGCGACGGTCCACCGCGGTAGATGCGAACCGGGATGGTGCGCCGCCCGAGTGCGACGCGGGCCCCGACGATCTCCACACCGGGGGTGTCCAGCACCTGCGCAGCGTCCCGCCGACGCTGATCCAGCGAGGTACGCACCACGCCCAACTGCTCGGCGCTCAGGTCGGTCCGGGCCTCGGCAAACCCGTGTAACGCGGGGTCGAGGCGCTCCAGCCAGGCCATGGCTCAGCCGTCCGTCCGATCGGCGGCCGCGGGGACCCGGGCCGGGTAGTTGATGGGCGGTTCGAAAGTGTAGTCCGCGGACCGGAACCGGCGGGTCATCGACCAGAAAGCTCGGGCGCTGCGCGGCCACTGGGTGACCACCCGGCCGCTCGGGGCCCGGAAGTAACTGCTGCACCGGGTCAGCCACACGGTGCCCTGCATCCACCGGTCGATGTCGGCGAGAAACGCGGCCATCGCGCCGGGACGCACCGCCACATAGGACTTACGTTTGCGCCGAAGGTGTTTCAGGGCCCGCACCACGTAGCGGGCCTGCGCCTCGAGGATGAAGATGACGCTGTTGGAGCCGACATTGGTGTTCGGCCCGTACAGCATGAAGAAATTCGGGAAGCCCGGCACCGTCATGCCCAGGTAGGCGAATGCCCCGTCACTCCAGGTGTCGTGCAGCGACGCCCCGCCTTCACCGGTCACCTCGATCTCACCCAGGTAATCGGCCGCCGCATAACCGGTGGCGCACACCACGACATCGACGTCGAGTTCCCGGCCGTCCTCGGTGACCAGGGACCGGGCCCGCAGCGCACGAGCCGGGCTGGACACCACCTCGACGTTGGGCTTGGTTAACGCCGCGATGAAATCCGGGGAGAACACCAGTCTCTTGCACCCCAGCGGGTGATCCGGGGTGAGCCGGGCGCGCAATTCCTCGTCGGCGACGGTCGATTCGAGGAGGTTGAGTGCAATCGCCTTGAACTCTTGGGTCTTGTCGCTGCCGTTCTCGATGACCGCGATGTTGGATTCACTGCGCAGCCACAGCCGGGTCCGGTAGATCTTCTTCGCGAACGGCACATGCGCGAACAGCCAGCGTTCCCGGTCGGTGTACGGGCGGTCGGGCTTGGGCAGCACCCAGGTCGCCGAACGTTGCACCGAGTACACCTTGTCGGCCACCTTCGCCAGTTCCGGAACCACTTGGGAAGCAGTCGATCCGGTGCCGAGAACGGCTACCCTGGCACCGTCGAGCGCCACGCTGTGATCCCATTCAGCGGTGTGCATGACGGTGCCGGTGAACGGCTCCTCGGCCACCAGATCCGGTTGCAGCGGCTGGGTGAACAGTCCGATGGCGGACACCACGATGTCGAAGCGGTGCTGCCCTCCCGAGGCCGTGGTCAACAGCCAACTGTTGGTGTCGACATTCCACCGCGCCGAGGTGACCTCGGTGTTCAGCTGCAGATGCGGACCCAACCGGTAGCGCTCGGCGCAGCGCTCGAAGTACTCGAGGATCTCCGGTTGCCCCGCCCACAGCCGGCTCCAGCCGGCATTGAGATCAAACGAATACGAGTAGAGGTGCGACTTCACGTCGCAGGCCAGACCTGGGTACGTGTTGATCCGCCAGGTTCCGCCGACCCCGTCCTCGCGGTCGAAGATCGTGAAATCGTCGAAACCCGCCTTCTTCAGGAAGATTCCGAGCGCCAGCCCACCCGGACCGGCACCGATGATCCCGACTGACAGTCTTGAACCGGGCACCTGCGTCATCCGATCTGCAGACATTGGCCGCCGTCGATGACGAGCTCCGAACCGGTGATGAACGCCGCCTGGTCGGACAATAGGAACGCCACCGCGTCGGCCATCTCGCTCGGCTTGCCCAGCCGCCCCAACGTGGCCCGCTCCGCCAGCCGGGCCTGGGTGGACTCGTCGAGCATCGGCGTCTCGACGGGGCCGGGAAAGATCGAGTTGACCCGGATCCCGTGACGGCCGAGTTCGGCGGCCGCCACCTGCGTGAGGCCGCGCAGTGCCCACTTCGACGAACCGTAGGCCGCGTGGTGCGGAAACGGGCGGATCGCGCCGGTGCTGCAGGTGTTCACCACCGCGGCGTTGTCCGCGCGCCGCAGCGGCTCGAGCGCTGCCTGCAGTCCCAGGAACGGCCCCAGGCAGTTCACTCGCCACAAGCCCTCGAAACCGCTCGGGGTTTCCTCGGCGATCGAGGCACTGTGCAGCACACCGGCGTTGTTCACCAGTGCGTTGAGCCCACCAAATCGGGCCACGGTGGCCGATACGGCAGCTTGCCAGTGCTCTGACGATGTCACGTCGAGCTCGACAGCCAACACATCGTCGCCGAACTCCATTGTAGTAGGGGTGAGTTCGTCGATCAGATGATCCCCCGCGGTCACCCGGTAGCCGTCGGTCACCAGCCTGCGCACGATGGCCGCGCCCTGGCCCCGGGCAGCTCCGGTCACCAAGGCCACCCGGGTGCGGCCGGGCTGTGGTCCTGCGTTCAGTTGTAGCCTCCTCGTTCGGTGCCGGTCGCGGCTTGCGCGGGGGCAGACGGACCGTCGGTATTTCCTGTTGCCTCGTTGAGGTGTTCGGTGGCACCCCGGCGCAGCGCCTGCGATTCCGAGGCCAGCGTGATCATCTGGAACCCCAAGTCGGCCATGGCCTTTCCGAGTTTTCCTGCGCCGGCATGGATCCCGGAGACCAGTCCGGCCGCATGGGCGGCAGTCCGGATCGCGACCATCGCCGCCCGCACCTCGGGATGCGTCCAGGCATCGGACAGTTGGTAACCCATCGAGATGGCCAGATCAGCCGGGCCGACGTAGATCCCGGTGAGGCCGGGCACCGCGCAGATCTCGTCGGCAGCAGCCAGACCCCGCGCGGTCTCGATCATCGCGAACACACTCACCCGGGCTTCCAGCGCTGCGGTGTCGTGTCCCAGACCAGCACGCAACGGCCCGAAGCTGCGTATCCCGGCGGGCGCATATCGCGTAGCCGCCACCGCCGAGGCGGCCTGCTCGGCCGATTCCACCATCGCGATGATCACCGCGTCAGCGCCGGCGTCGAGCACCCGGCCGATCGGTGCGGGATCGGCCGAGGGCAGGCGCACGGCGGTGGCGATCGGCACGTGCTCCAGGCGCCGCAACAGCAGCGCCACGTCCGCATCGTCGAGATACCCATGCTGAACGTCGAATCCGACGTAGTGGTATCCCGCCGCGGCGAACTCCTCGGGCCCGAGGATCGTCGGCCCGACCACCCATCCACCCCAGACCTGGGAGTTGGATGCCAACGCGTCCTGCAGGCGACTGGGGTTCATCGGGTGATCGCAATCTTGACGCGCCCGGGCACCGGACGACAGGCCAGTTCGAATGCCGCCTGCACATCGTCCGAGCCGAAAGTGTGGGTCACGTAGCTGGGCAAGAGGTCGGGATGCTCCCTGGCAAACTCGTCGGCCCGGCGCAGCACGCGCTGACGGTCCAGTGTCACACCAGATTTCAGGGTGAGGTTGTTCCGCAACATCGTGCGCATGCTGATCGGATAGCTGTCGTCGTCGGGCACCCCGAAGTAGAACACCGTGCCCCCGAACGCGGCGGCTTCCAACGCGTGGTTGAGCGTGGCGACCTGGTGCCCGACCGCCTCGATGACGACATCGGGCTTGTCCGCGTGTTCCAGATGTCGGACCCAACGGTCACTGGTGGCCCGGACCGCGTCGTCAACCCCGAACTGGGCGCTCACCGAAGAACGATCCACCGGATCCACCCCGGTAACCCGTGCGGCACCGAAAGCCTTTGCCACATAGGAGAACAACAAGCCGATCGAGCCCTGTCCGATTATCGCGACGTGACGGCCTTCCAGAACCGGCAGTTGTTCGACGGCGTAGAGGACACACGCCAGCGGCTGCAGGCCGACGGCCTGTTCCGGCGTCAGCGCTGGATCGTAGGAGACCAGCCCGGCTCCGTCGGCGATCACGCGGCCCATCAGACCGTCGAAACCCGACGCCCACCCCACCACCCGCTCGCCCGGCCGGTGGTCCGGATGGCGGCTGGCCAGTACCTCGCCCACGATCTCGTGGATGGGGAAGCCGTTCATCTCCGCCGCGCAGCATCCGGTGTCCCCCGGCAGCTTGCCTTGGGTTCCACGGAATCCCGGGAGATCGCTGCCACAGATACCGGCGGCCAGGAAGTCGAGTAGTACCTGGCCGTCGGCCAAAGATTCCGGCGATGGTTCTGAAACCTCTTGCCGCTCGAACGTAAATGGAGCGACGAGTCGATACGACCACACGTCACACCTCCACGGGAATGTTGTTCCAGCCCCACTGGAAACTCGACGGCGGCCGGGATGCCGAGGCCTCGTCGATGCGGTAATCAGGCACGCGCTTGAGGAATTCCTGGATCATGATGGTGATCTCCAGCCGGGCCACGTGTACGCCGAGGCAGAAATGCTGCCCGTGGCCGAACGACAACAGCCGTTCGATGGGCCGGTTCCACACGAAATCGTCCGGATTTTCGTACTCCCGTTCGTCTCGGGCGGCCGACGCCAGCAGTGTGATGACCCGTTGCCCGGGATTGATGGTGGTGCCGTGAACGGTGTACGGCCGCCGCACCGTCCGGGCGAACCACTGCGCCGGGGCGCTGTGCCGGATGATCTCCTCGCGGGCGACCGGCACGTTGGCGTCCAGATCGGAACGTACCGCGGCCAACTGGTCGGGGTGCCGGAGCAATTGCCACAGCCCGGTCGCAGTGATCTTCGGAACCGTCTCGGTGCCGCCGATGAACACGCCGAGCATCTGCACAGCGGCTTCCATGTCCCCGAACGCCGATCCATCCGGCAGCCGGAAGTCGATCAGGGCATCGGCGATCGGCACGCTGCCGTCGTGACCGGCTGCGCGCCGCCGCTCGATGATCGGGGTGAGGTAGGACAGGTAGCCGGGGCGGGCGTTGCCCACCTCCACCCCCTCCCCGGGTTGCGCGAGGCTGCCCGCGTTGACCGTGGCCAGCACCTCCGGCGCGAGATCGACTGGCAGTCCGACGAACTCGCACACCATCGCGGCGGCGACGATGCCACCGTAATCCTGCGTGAGGTCGAAGGTGCCGCGTGGCAGCAACTCGTCCAGGCGCTCGTTGGCCAACGTTCGGATCCTCTCGGCCAGCTTGGCCGCCGACCGCGGCCGAAACTGCGCCGAGGTGCACCGCCGCACATTCTCGTAGAGCGGGGAATCGAAGTTGGCGTGGAAGGGCATGGGATGAAGCGGCGGATCGGGCACCGGGCCGTCGTTGCGGTTCGCCAGCACGTTCGCGGCCGGCAGGGTCCCCTCCGAGGCGACGAAGGTCCCGTCGTTGAGTCCGAGCACGTTCCAGATGTCGTCGAACCGGGACAGCGCGTAGGTGTCCCATTTGTCGATGTAGTACACCGGGTACTCGTCGCGCAGGATCCGGTAGTACGGCAGCGGGTTGGCCATCACGTCCGGATCGAACGGATCGTAGGTGAAATCCTGCAGCACGGGCTGATTCACGGCAGTCCTACTTCAGCGGCGACGGCGGCAGGGCTGAAAGAATGGAATCTTCCCAGCCGTCGCGAAGCGCGGGCGCCACGCTCATCCAGGTGACGATCTCCGCGGGCGGATTGCCCTTCCACGACGGGTAGTGGTTCTCGAAGCAGTCCCAGTCGTCGTCGAGTGCCCAGTAGTGGATCACCTCGTTGAACCGGAAGGTGGTGATGAACGAACCCAGCCAACGCTTGCCGGTGCTTTCCGACCACGGCACATACAGCCGCTCGAGTTCCCGGATGTAGTCGTCCTGACGTCCGGGCTTGGTCTCCATGATCTCCTGGATCACCAGGCCCGCACCGAAGTTCGCCTCTCGCAACTGTGCGAGTGTCCGGTTGTACTTGCCGGCGTACATGATTCGGCCCTCACCACGGGCCCCGATCTCGGACAGGTAGGACGCCCACTGCAGTGCGGGCTTCTCGTGGCTGCCGCCGACCGCCTGCGCCTTGCCGATCCGGGCGTAGTCGGCGAATGCGTCGATCTCCCAGATGATCGTCACCTGCGGCCAGTGCCCGTTGTAGGGCGTGGTTTCCCAGATCGAGAACAGCCGGGCTCCGAGGTCCTCCATCATCGGCTGATAGACCTCACCGAAGATTTCTGTGAACCGATCGGTTCGACCGGACCCAAGGTCGATGGTCTCGTGCAAGTACAGCAGCGTGTGGCCGTAGAACTTCTTCATCACGACGCTCCGGTGGTTGACAGTGACACCCTGCGAGCGTGACACTTGAGGCGTGTTTTGTAAAGGTGCGGGAACATGACGGCGGGAACCGACCAAACCGGGACAACCGAACTGGCACAGGGTTTCTGTTTTGGTGAAGGCCCGCGCTGGTTCGAGGGTCTGCTCTGGTTTTCCGACATGTTGGGCGAGGCCGTGCACACGGTCACGCTGGCAGGCTCCATGACCACGCTGCCTGTCCCCGGACATTCCCCGTCCGGGTTGGGTTTTCGGCCCGACGGCACCCTGCTGATCGTGTCGACCGAGCGCCGCCAGGTGCTGCGCTACGACGGCGACGCAGTCGAACTTCTGTCCGATCTGACCGACCTGGTCCCCGCCGCCCTCGGTGACATGGTGGTCGATGAGCACGGCCGGGCCTATGTCGGATCGCAGGCCCGTACGGATGGGGTGATCGTGCGCATCGACCCCGACGGCACCACGGCTGTCGTCGCCGAACATC
Source organism: Mycobacterium shunyiense (assembly GCF_058270075.1). NCBI lineage: Bacteria > Bacillati > Actinomycetota > Actinomycetes > Mycobacteriales > Mycobacteriaceae > Mycobacterium > Mycobacterium shunyiense. Next base: position 119,360 of record NZ_JBZDPU010000001.1, read on the forward strand.
TCGACTTCCCCAACGGCATGGTGATCACCCCGGACGGCGCCACCCTGATCGTCGCGGAGTCCACCGCACGACGACTGAGCGCCTTCACCATCGGCGCCGACGGCGGCCTCACCGATCGGCGGGTGTTCGCCGAGAGGCTCGACGGCCCTCCCGACGGTCTCGCGATCGACGTCGAGGGCGGGGTGTGGGCGGCATTGACGTTGGCCCACGAGTTCCAGCGCATCGCGCCCGGCGGATCGGCCATCACGCATCGAATCGAAACCGACGGACGTACCGCGATCGCGTGCGCCCTCGGCGGTGTCGAGGGACGCACGCTGTTTCTGGTCACCACCACCGACGCCTATCCGGAGCGACTGATCGGCACCAAACTGTCGCGGGTCGACGCGCTGATGGTCGAAACGCCCGCTCCGGGCGATCACGACTCACATCACCACCACTGACGACAGGTAGACATGTCTGACTCTTACTACGAGCTGATCGACGAGAACGATCCGATCGGAGCGAAATTTCGCGCGACCGACATGGCGCGCGGCACCTGGTCGGCGGCGATCCAGCACGGCGCCCCGGTATCGGCGTTGCTGGTGCGGGCGCTGGAAGTGTGTGAGCACCGTGCCGAAACCCGGTTGAGCCGGGTGGCGATCGATCTGATGGGCGGCGTGCCGTCGGAAGGTGATCTGTGGGTACGTGCGCAGCTGGAGCGACCGGGCAAGCAGATCGAACTGGTCAGCGCCGAAATGCTGGCGACCGGGCCCGATGGTGATCCCCGGGTGGTGGCCCGGGCCAGCGGTTGGCGGATGTTGCGGCTGGACACCACCGCGGTCGCGCACACCGGGGTCGAGCCGCTACCACCGCTCGAGCAGGCCCGCAGCCGCGACATGGCCAAGAACTGGGAGCCCAACTACGTGCACAGCGTGGACTGGCGCTGGCTGGCGGTGCCGCAGGCCCCCGGGCCCGGTGAGTCCTGGCTCAAGCCGACGGTCGACGTGGTCAAGGGTGAGCCGATGACGCCGTTGCAGCGGCTGTTCGCGGTGGCCGATGACGCCAACGGAATCGGCTCCAAGATCGACATCCGAAAGTGGACGTTCCTCAATACCGATCTGGTCGTGCACATCCACCGAGTGCCGGACGGCGAGTGGATCGGCATCCGTGCCGACACCAACTATGGGCCCGACGGTATCGGCACCACGGTCGGGACGCTGTTCGACCAGAGCGGTGCGGTCGGCGCGATCCAACAGTCGGTGCTGGTGCGGCCGCGTCCGCCCAAGCGTTCCTAACGCGAGCAGACACTCAAGTACCCGTCAATAGCGCTTTTTGGGTACCTACGCGTCTGCTCGCCGAAGAACGTCACGGGTCAGGTCGGCGACGCTCGCCACGCCCATCAGCGTCAGCGTCGACCGGATCTCGGCAGCCAGAATGTCGAGCACTGCGCCCACCCCCGCGCCACCGGCAACGGCCAGTCCGTAAAGGTAGGGCCGGCCGATCAGTACGGCGTCGGCGCCGAGAGCCAACGCCGTCACGATGTCGCTACCGGTTCGCACGCCGCTGTCCAGCAGCACGGTGGCGCGGCCGCCGACCGCGTCCGCGATGTCGGGCAACGCGTCGACCGACGCGATCGCGCCATTGAGTTGACGCCCACCATGATTGGACACCACCACCCCGGTGGCGCCCACGTCATCGATCGCGCACACCGCATCGCCGGGTTCCAGCACGCCTTTGACGAGGAACGGCCCGTCCCAGCGCTCGCGGAGCGCGGCGACGTCACGCCAGCTGAGATCCGGCCGCATCCGGCGATTTTGGATGCTGACGGATTCCACCGCCCCTTTCGCTCCGGCGGTATGGGTGAGACTGCGCATCGTCATCCGCTGGTGTCGCAGCAGCCCGTACCACCAGTGCGGCCGGATCGCGGCGTCGGCGATCCGGCGCGGAGTGAGGATCGGCGGGTGCCCCATGCCGGTGCGTCGCTCCCCCGTCCGGTTGCCCTGCACGGGAACGTCGACCGTCACCACCAGGGTGCGATACCCGAAGTCACGAGCCCGGCTGAGCATCGAATCCGAGAACGGGCCGTCGCCCCAGGGATACAGCTGGAACCAGTGGTCGGCCGAGGTTCCCGCCGCGACTTCCTCGATGGAGTACGACGACGCCGTGGACAGCGTCAGACGGGTTCCGACACGTTCGGCGGCTTGCGCGGCGGCCAGTTCACCCGACCAGTGCGCGAGGCCGGTGAGTCCCGTGGGGGCCAGCACCACTGGCAGTTCGAGGCGCTGCCCGTCGATCGTCACTCCCACGTCAGCGCCTGGGTGCCCGGCCAGAACCCGTTGGCGTAGAGACCAACTCGAAAAGGCGCTGCGATTGGCACGCAACGTGCGCTCGTCTTCGGCCCCGCCGTCGAGGTAGGCCCACACCATTTTCGGCAGTACCCGGCGCGCCACGTCCCGATAGTCCTCGACCGTGACCAACGGGGTCGGTGTGCGCAACCGGTACTGAAAGGCCGGGCTCATTTGATCGCGATGGGCGTGACGGGTGAGCCGACCGCGTTGCTGATGTGCAGCGGCGGCGCCACGAACAGGAAACTCCACAGGCCGTCAGCAGCACAGTCGGCGGCCAGCTCGTCGAGATCGAGGATCTCGGCCAGCGGCATGCCCATGTCGCGGATCAGGATGCAGTGCAGCGGCAGCGTCTCCCTTGTCTCGCTGGGGATCACCTCGATGGCCCAGTTGTCGCTGCCCACCGCTGCGACGCCACGGTCATGCAACCAGCGCGCACAGTCGATGCCAAGGCCCGGCTCGGTGGACATCCAGTCGTCGCGGCCCTGCGCCAGCAGCCTGCCCCGCCACCCGGTGCGCACCAGCAGGAAGTCGGCCTCGCCGACCGTCACGCTCTGCGCCTGTTCGGCCGCTTCGAGATCGGCCGGGGTGATCGCGGTACCGCCTTCGAGCCAGTCCACTCCGTGCAACCGGGCGATGTCGAGCAGCACCCCGCGCCCGGCGATCTTGTCGGTGAAGGCGTCGACAGCCAACTGACGGGCTCCGGCACGGGTGCGGACCTGGTCGGTCGAGTAGCCGTTGTACAGCTTGTCGTCGTAGGCGACGTGCGACAGGGCGTCCCACTGGGTGCCGGACTGCAACGGCATGATGATCCAGTCGTCGGCGACTTGCAGACCGTGCGGTTCCCAGTCGTCGGGCTGCATGGACATCAGGTGAACCGGGTTGAGCCGGCCGCCGATACCGCTCTGGGGACCGTCCTTGCCCACCGGGATGCTCAGCTGAAACACCTTGCCCGAACGGACTTCACCGGCCGCGGCCTGCACGTGACGTGGCTCGACGAGGTTGAGGGTGCCGATCTGATCATCGGGCCCCCATCGGCCCCAGTTGGACAGTTCCCGGCCGAGGTCTTTGAAACTCACGCTTTACAGAATTGCACAATATTGTCAACATGACATCTATGGTCGCCGCCCATTTTCCGCTGCTGTCGTTCGACACCACCGACCCGGCGTTCGTCGCCGAGCCGTGGGAGCGGTACCGCGAGATCCGGGATCTGGGCGGAGTCGTCTTCAACGAGCGGATCAACCGCTGGATGGTCGGCGAGTTCGACCTGGTCAAGCAGATCCTCAGCGCACCTTCACGGTTCGGCTCCGAACGCGGCCAGGTGGAGCACGCCGCGGTGTTCGGCGGACCGACGATGGAGTTCTACGACGGTCCGCACCATGATCAGATCCGGTCGATCTGGTCCGGCGATTTCCGCCCCAGGACCTTGGCACGGCTGCGCCCGGTGATCACCGAGATCGTCCGGTCAAGGCTGGAGCCGGTCGCCGCCAGATTGCGTGACGGGGAAACCGTCGAGGTGGTCTCGGAGCTCACCCGCGGCATACCGACGGAGGTGATCGCGCACATGCTCGCAGTCGAGCCGGAGATGGTCGGCCAGTTCACCGCGTGGAGCGACGCGATGGGCGCTTCCGCCGAGGGCTACAGCATGCCGAACGGGCACGGAGCTGACTTGATCGCAGCCGGGAAACACGCAACCGCCCAACTGAATTCCTACATTCGTGAGCAGTTGCCCCGCCGCGGCTGCCCCGCCGACGACAGCTGGGATCTGATCGGGACGATGGTCGCCCACGAATACGCGTGTGAGCACATGACCGAGCAGGAGATCGTCGCCAGCAACACCCAATTGGTGTTCGCCGGCAACGAGACCACCGCCAAGCTGCTCGCTCAGATCGTCGCGACGCTGGCCACACATCCGGATCAGCGCCGAGCCCTACAGGCAGATCGCACTCTGGCGCTGGACGCGGTGGAAGAGGTGCACCGCCTGGAAACGGTGTCGCACTCCATCTTCCGCGATGTGGTCGGTGACGGCGTGACCGTCGGTGACGTTGCCATGGCCGACGGTGAACGGATCACCCTGCTCCTGGGCGCGGCCAATCGCGATCCGCGACGCTGGGAGCAACCCGACGACTTCGACGTCACCAGGCGCAAGCTGTCGCACCTGGGATTCGCGTTCGGCCTGCACAGTTGTCTCGGGATGAACTTGGCTCGTCTGGAGGCCCAGATCTTCCTCGAGGAACTGATCGGCACCGTGGGTGACTGGCAGCTGGCCGGTCCGCTGGACTACGGCACCAACTACACGGTGCGCGGGCCGAGCCGGGTACTTGTGTCGCTGGGCTGACGATTCAGTCGCCCAATGGCCAGTTATGACACGAATTCCGGAAGATCGTGCGCATAGCTGGCCGGTCGACGTGATTCAGCCCTGCATCCGCAGAGCCCCAGCCGGACACTGAGTCACAGCTTGCTGCAATCGTTCCCGGTCGCTCTCGGGGTGGTCGTTGCCGTGGATGTGCACCATGCCCTCGTCGGAAACCTCGAACACGTCCTCGGCGATCGATTCGCAGATGCCGTGCCCGGTGCACTTGCCCAGATCGACTTCCACGCGCATGGCCGCGACCTACGCGATGTGCGCGGGCACGCGCTTGATGCCGTGCACGAAACTGCTGTACAGCAGTTCGGGCTCACCGAACTCGACGGCCTTGAGCCGAGTCAGCAACTCACGGAACAGATGTCGCAGCTCGGTCTTGGCCAGCTGATTACCCAGACAGAAGTGCGGGCCGCCACCACCGAAACCGACCTGCGGATTGGGCGAACGACTGAGGTCGAAACGGCCGGGCTCGGTGAACACCGACTCGTCCCGGTTGCCCGAACAGTAGAACAGGCCCACCTTGTCACCGGCCCTGATCTGCTGGCCGGCCAGTTCGACGTCCTCGGTGGCATGCCGCGCGAACTGGATCACCGGGGTGGCCCACCGAACGAATTCCTCGGTGGCCAGGCCGATCCGGTTGTCGAAATCCTCCAGCAGCCAATCCTTCTGGTCCGGGTTGGCGGCCAGTGCCATCATTGCGTGGGTGGTGGTCTGCTTGGTGGTGTCATTCCCCGCCGAGGCGAGCAGGATCAGGAATGCCCCGATCTCCTCGTCGGTGAGCCGGTGACCGTCGACCTCGGCGTTGACGATGCTGGTCATCAGGTCGTCACCGGGGTTGGCCCGCCGGAATTTGGCCAGCTCGACCCCGGTGTTCGAGATCAGCATGATCTCGTTGATGGTGGCCATCGCCCGTTCCTCGAGCGAGGAGTACTCGTCGTCGCTCATGCTGAAGAGCTTTTCGGCCGCCTTGGCCAGTGCGGGCTGGTCGGCGGCGGGCACACCGAGCATGTCGGAGATCGTCCGCATCGGTAGCTGCGCCGAGCACGCCTCGACGAAATCGACGTCGCCGGCACCGATCAGGTCGTCGACGACGGAAACCGCGTTGCGGTGAATCTGCTCCTCGATCTTGCGCACGTTCCGCGGGGTGAACGCCGAGCTGATCAGGCGGCGGTACGTGGTGTGCTCGGGCGGATCCATCATCAGGAAGAACGTGGCGAACTTCTGTACGTCGGCCGGCATCGGATCCAGCGCCACACCCTTGGTGGAAGTGAACAACTCAGGGTGCTGGCTCACGAACTGGATGTCGGCCCGGCGGGTGATCGCCCAGAAACCCGGCTCTTCGACGTCGAAGAGCGTCGAGAGCGGCTGATGCCAGCTCAGGCCGTCACCGGCCCGCAACCGAGCGAAAGTCTCGTCGCGCTTCGCGAACGGCTGGCTCCAGAAGTCGTGCGACGTGATGTCGAATGGGCTGTATTCGCGTGCCTGCGGTGAGCTGGCAACTGTCACGGTATTCCCTCCCTGCACGGCGTCCGACCACGGTGTCGCGCCACGAATTAGCGTGACAGTTCGTCGATAGTTTGTAAAGCTGTGGGCATGGCGGAAATATCGTCCATCGACGACGAGAGCAGTACCCGCGGCCGGATCCTGGCCGCCACCGCCGAGGTGCTCGGGGCCAACGGGATGACCAAGCTCAGCCTGTCCGAGGTGGCGATGCAGGCCGGGGTGTCCCGGCCTACGCTCTACCGCTGGTTCGCCTCCAAACAGGAGCTGCTCGACGCGTTCGTCGTGTGGGAGCGCCGGTACTACGAACAAACGGTGGCGCAGGCCTCCGCCGACCTGCCCGAGGGCGAGCACCTGGATGCCGCCCTGCGCACCGTAGTCGAGTACCAGCAGTCCTACCCGGGCCTGCGCATGGTCGATATCGAGCCCGAACACGTCATCAAACGCCTCACCCAGGTCATCCCGCTGATGCGGGACCGCCTGCAGCGGTTGACCACCGGGCCCGATGCCGACATCGCCGCTGCCACCGCGGTGCGGGTGGCGGTCTGTCACTACCTGGTCCGCAGCGATGACGCCGACGATTTCCTCGCACAGCTTCGCCATGCCGCCGGTGTCCGAAACCCGCATTGACCTGGGCAAGCCGCATCCGGCGCTACGCTGGCGGCGGTGACCGACTCCACTGATGCCATCGCCGGGCTCGACCTGACCGACCAGGCCGCGCTGGGCAGCGGCGCGAGCTTCTGGACCACCAAACCGATCGGCACGGTGCCGGCCATCATGCTCACCGACGGACCACATGGCGTCCGTCGTCAATCCGGCAGTGCGACAGATCATCTGGGCATCTCCGGCAGTGATCCGGCGACCTGTTTTCCGCCCGCGGTCGGGCTCAGCCAGACCTGGGATCCCGAACTGGTGGAACGGATCGGTCAGGCTCTCGGCGACGAAAGCCGTGCGCTGGGCGTCCACGTGCTGCTCGGCCCCGGAGTCAACATCAAGCGCGACCCACGGTGCGGGCGCAACTTCGAGTACTACTCCGAAGACCCGCTCCTGTCCGGCACGCTCGGGGCGGCCTGGGTGCGCGGCGTACAAAGCCGTGGTGTCGGCGCGTCGCTGAAACACTTCGCGGCCAACAACGCCGAGCACGATCGCATGCGTGCCAGCTCCGACGTCGACGTCCGCACGTTACGTGAGATCTACCTGCGGACGTTCGAGATCGTGGTGCGCCAGGCCCGACCCTGGACCGTGATGTGCTCCTATAACCGGATCAACGGCGTCTATGCCTCGGAGAACACCTGGCTGCTGACCACGGTCCTGCGTGACGAATGGGGTTTCGACGGCGTGGTGGTCAGCGACTGGGGCGCGGTGTCCGACCGGGTCGCGGCGGTGGCCGCGGGCCTGGACCTGGAGATGCCGGCGACCGGTGGCAGCTCCGATGCCGAGGTGGTGCGCGCGGTCCGCGCCGGCGAGTTGGACGCGGCTGCCGTCGCACGGGCCGCCGCACGGGTGGCCGACCTATCGCGCCGTGCCACCCGGACAACCCCCGCTGCAACATCATTCGATGTCAATGCCCACCACGAGCTGGCCCGCGAGGCGGCCACTCGAGCCATCGTGTTATTGAAGAACGACGATGATCTGCTGCCGCTGGCGCCGTCAACCCTTGCGGTCATCGGCCGGTTCGCCCAGGAGCCCAGATATCAGGGTGGCGGCAGTTCCCATGTGAACCCGTCCCGCGTCGACATTCCGTTGGACGAGATCCGCAGGCTGGCGGGCGACCATCCGGTCAGCTACTCCTCCGGAACCGACGTCGCGGCTGCAGCCGCGGCCGCTGAATCTGCGGAAACCGCAATCGTTTTCCTCGGACTCACCGCCGAAGAGGAATCCGAGGGCTACGACCGCGAGCACATCGATCTGCCGCCCGAACAACTCGACATGTTGCGTGCCGTCGTCGAGGTCCAGCCGCGCACGGTGGTGGTACTGGCCCATGGTGGCGTGGTACGCCTCGACACCGTCGCCGATCTGGCCCCGGCGGTCATGGACGGGGCGCTGCTCGGGCAGGCCGGCGGCGGCGCGCTCGCCGACGTGGTGTTCGGCGTTGCGAACCCCTCGGGCCGGTTGGCCGAGACGGTGCCGCTGCGGCTGCAGGATTCTCCGGCCTATCTCAACTTTCCGTCCGAATCGGGTCACACCGTCTACGGGGAGCGGATGTTCGTCGGCTACCGCTGGTATGACACGCGGGATCTACCGGTGGCATTCCCGTTCGGCCACGGCTTGTCCTACACCCAGTTCACGTACTCGGATCTCGAGCTGGAGGCTACCGGTGCCGGTGTGACCGTGCGTGTGACGGTCACCAATACCGGAGACCGACCGGGCCGGGACGTGGTGCAGGCCTACGCCGGGCTACCCGGCTCCCGCGTCGGCAGGCCGGCGCGTTGGTTGGCCGGATTCGCTTCGGTCACCCTCGAACCAGGGCGCCGACAGACGGTCGAAATCGCCGTCGACCGAACCGATCTCGCGTACTGGAGCACGGATGCCGCCCGCTGGGTCGTGGAATCCGGCGGATATGAGGTGTCGGTGGGGGCATCAAGCCGAGACATCCGGCTGAGCGCGACGGTGACCGTCGCCGGCGACGAGCCGGCGCGGCCGTTCACCCGGGAGTCGACGCTGGGCGAACTGCTCGCCGACCCCACGGCAGCGCAGACCATCCTGACGGCGCTGGGTAGTGCATCCCCGTTCGGTGCTGCCGATTCCGCGCTCGGCAGCGACCTGCTGCGGATGCTGGAATCAGTGCCGGTCGGTCGGATGGTCGGGTTCTCGGCGGGCAAGGTCACCCGCGAGCAGCTCGATGAACTGCTCGCGGGCATCAACGCTCACCGATCCTGACCGCCCTGTAGCTCGGCCAGGATCTCGTCGGTGTGCGCCCCGAGGGTCGGGGCAACCATGCGTGGCTGCCACGGCGTGGCCGAGAAGTCGGCGGGGCTGGCCACCATCGGCACGGTCGACATGCCGTCGGGCACTTCGACGATGCCACCGGCAGCGTGGAACTGCTCGTCGGCGATGACGTCGTCGAGGCTGTTGATCGGCGACCAGAAGAAATCGGGCTCGCCATCGAAGAGCGGGGCCCAGTGGTCCATCGGATGGGCAGCGAAGATGGTGTCCAACTCGGCGATCAGCTCGCGGGCGTTGCGGTACCGGTCCCGCGCCGTGGCGAACCGGGTGTCGGTCAGCCAGTCCTCGCGAGCCACCACCCGGCACAGTGCGGGCCAGTGCCGGTCCCCCTGCAGCCCGACGATCCAGAAGCGCTTCCCGTCACCGGCGGCGTAGTTGTTCATACACGGGTTGGCCATTGCCTCGCGTTGACCGATCGCGATCTGTTCACCGCTCATCAGCACGGTGTTGAGATCGAAGCTGACGGTGTAGGCACCCTGCCGGTACAGCGAGGTGCTGACCAATTGGCCTGTGCCCGTGCGGTTTCTGGCGAGCAGCGCGGCGCACACCGCGGCCGCCAGCGTCATTCCGGCGGAGTGGTCCCCCATGCCACCGCGCTGAAACGGCGGAGTGTCGCCGGGGCGGGTGAGCAGATCGGCCACACCGGCGCGCGCCCAGAACGCGGCGACGTCGTAGGCCGCCCGATCCGCCTCCGGCCCGGTCAGGCCATAGCCGGTGACCAACCCGTACACCAGACGTGGATTGCGCGCCGCGACGGTCTCGAAGTCGAGTTCGAGCCGGCGCAACGCTGCCGGGCGCACATTTGTCAGGAAAACGTCTGCGGTAGAAAGCAATTCCCGTGCGTTGTCACGTCCCTCGGTGGTGGCAAGGTCGAGGACGATGCTGCGCTTGGACCGGTTGTCCATCTCGAAGGGCGGGTTGGCCGCCACGCCCAGGTCCGGATCGAGGCCGAGCATCCGACCGAAGGTTCGCGCCGGATCACCCGAGGGCGGTTCGATCTTGATGACGTCGGCGCCCCAGTCGGCGAGGATCGCTCCGGCGGCCGGCGCGGCGACCCACACGCCCAACTCGATGACCCGAAAACCCTCCATCGGACCCGCCATCAACGCTCCTTCCGAAAATGCTTTACAATCTGATTGAGATTTGTAAACTTGGCCAATGCTCACACCGGCCCGCCGCCTCGTCCCTGTCGCCGGCTTGGCCGCACATATCGGCCATGGCGTGCAACGTATCGCAACCGACGCGGCCGTCAGCCGAATGCGTGCAATGCCCCGCCGCATCGGCGACCTCGACCCGGCCTACCTGTCGCAGCTCACCGGGCGCAGGATCGAATCGGTATCGATCATCGGCGGTGACGCCGGCACGTCGTCGCGGGCGCGACTGGCACTGACGGGAGTCGACGCGCCGGAATCGGTCTTCGTCAAGATGCCCGCCGAAACCGCGGCCACCCGGATGATGGGCGAGCTGGGCCGGCTGGGGCACACCGAGGTGCGCTTCTACCAACAACTGGCCGACGGCCTGCCCGGAGTGCCCCGCGCCTACGGCGCCGCCTTCGATGCCCTGACCGGGCGGTACGTACTGGCATTGGAAGACCTGACGCTCAGCCCATGCGAGTTCACCGACACCCTGCATCCACTGGACAAGGACCGCGCCGCGCAGACCGTCGAGCTCCTGGCCCGGGTCCACGCTTCGTTCTGGGGGCGGCTGCCGGCCAGAACCGGCACCGGGCCGCTGGGCTGGCTGTATTCCGCGTCCGGGGACCACACCTCGCTGATGACCGGTTCCCTGCTCAAGCTGTCGACGAAACGGCTGGCCGAGAGCACCGACATACCGGTGGCCGACGGCCGGTTCATCGACGAGAACTATCGCGCGGCGGCCCAACTACTGGACCGGCCACCACACACCGTGATGCACGGTGACGCGCATCCGGGCAACCTGTTCTTCCGCGACGGCGAAGCGGGCCTGCTCGACTGGCAGGCCGTGCGCCGCGGCCATCCGGGCCGAGAGCTGGCCTACACGCTGGTCACCTGCATGACCACGGCCGACCGGCAGGCTGCCGAACGCGACCTGCTCGACGAGTACCGAGGCGCACTCGCCGCGGCGGGCGGACCGACACTGGGTCACGATGACCTGTGGGAGCGCTATCGGCTCGGTGCGATCTACGCCTACGCCGCACCGGTCATCACCGCCGGACTCGGCGGTATGCAGGATGAAGGTATCGCAATAGAAGGAGCCAGGCGGGGCGTGGCAGCCTTGGCCGACCTCGAGACTGTGGCAATACTCAAGAAGTTGCTGTGATGGTCCTACCATTTGGTGAACCACGAACAACCAAGGCCTGGACGTGAATGAACCTCTACCCGCGCAGCGGGACGCATCAGTCGAAGACACCTCGACACGCCACCGAATCCTGGTCGCGACGGCCGAGGTGCTGGCCCGCAGCGGTCAGACCAAGCTGAGCCTGTCCGAGGTGGCGCTGCAGGCTGGCGTTTCCCGGCCCACGTTGTATCGCTGGTTCGCCGACAAACAGGAGCTACTCGACGCGTTCGGTACCTACGAGCGCGAGATGTTCGACCACGGCATCAGCCGCGCGACCGTAGGCCTGCGCGGCAACGAGAAGCTTGACGCCGCACTGCGTTTCATCGTGCAGTATCAGCAGTCGTATTCGGGGGTCCGGCTGGTCGACATCGAGCCGGAAGTCGTGATCGCCCAACTGGCCAACGTCATCCCCCTCATGCGCGCACGACTGCTCAAGCTGCTGTCGGGCGCCAATGCCCCGGTCAAGGCGGCCACCGCGATCCGGGTCGCGGTCTCGCACTACATCGTGCGCAGCGATGACGGCGACCAGTTTCTGGCGCAGCTGCGTCATGCCGTCGGCCTGAAACAGCCCGACTCGAACTGAGAACTCCAGCCTCGCCGCTACTTGTTTCTGCTCGGTTCTGATTGTTTCTGCTCGGTTCTGAACCCCTTTCCGTCACGCCGGCGTGACTCTCGGCGCCGACCGCCACTCTGGCGTGACATTCGGAACTCTACGATCGCAGAGACTTCCCGATCGGTCAATCCTCGTTTTGAGGGGTGACACGACACGTAAATTTTGTAAAGCTATCGGCATGACTCAGGTGCAGAGCGACACCGGCGTGCTCGCCGGTGACGAGCGGATGCTCATCGACGGGGAACTCCAATACACCAGCGGCGGCGCGAAGTTCGACGTCGTACACCCCGCCAGCGAGCAGGTGGCGGGCCAGGCCACCGACGGCACGGTGGCCGACATCGAGCGTGCCGTCGGTGCCGCGCGACGAGCCTTCGACGAAACCGACTGGAGCCGCGACGTCGAGTTCCGCTACCACTGCCTGATGCAGCTGCACGACGCGCTGGATGCCGAGAAAGAGCGTCTGCGCCGGATTCTGGTCACCGAGGTGGGCTGTCCCGTGACCGTCACCGGCTCCCAGATCGAAGATCCGATCGGCGAGGTCAAGCACTGGGCCGAACACGGCAGGAATTTCGAGTACGTGGTCGACAATGGCGTCCACCAAACCCAGCTCGGGCCGGCGCGACGCAAGATCGCCTATGAACCGGTCGGTGTGGTCGGCGCCATCACCCCGTGGAATGTGCCGTTCTACCTCAACGTCGCCGAGACCGTTCCGGCCTTGATGGCCGGCAACACGGTGGTGCTCAAGCCCGCGCAGCTCACTCCGTGGTCAGGTACCGAGCTGGGTCGCATCGTCGCCGAGCACACCGACATTCCGGCCGGCGTGTTCAACGTCGTCGTCTCGAACGCCAATGAGGTCGGCGCCGCGCTGTCGGCGGATCCGCGGGTGGACATGATTACCTTCACCGGTTCGACCGCGACCGGACGCGCCATCTTGGCCGCCGGCGCGTCGACGGTCAAGAAGACGATGCTCGAGCTCGGCGGCAAGTCCGCGCACATCGTGCTCGACGACGCCGACTTCAACTCGGCACTGCCCATCGCGGCGATGATGGCCTGCGTCATGAGCGGCCAGTCCTGCATCCTGCCCAGCCGGATCCTGCTCCCCCGCAGCCGTTACGACGAAGGCGTCGAGCTCCTCAAGGGCGCGATGGAGCACTTCCCGGTCGGCGACCCGTGGACCCCGGGCATCATGCAGGGCCCGCAGATCAGCGCCACGCAGCGCGAAAAGGTGCTCGGGCTCATCAAGTCGGGTATCGATTCGGGCGCCCGCCTGGTCACCGGCGGCGGCGTTCCGGAAAACCTGCCCACGGGTTACTACACTCAGCCCACGCTGCTCGCCGACGTCGACCCCGATTCGCAGGTCGCCCAGGAGGAGATCTTCGGACCCGTGCTGACGGTCACCCCGTATGACTCCGACGACGAAGCGGTCGCCATCGCCAACAACTCCATTTACGGCCTGTCCGGGGAGGTTTCATCCGGTGACGTCGACCGGGCCTTCGGCGTCGCACGCCGCATCCGGACCGGCAACGTCACCATCAACAGCCGCAGCCACTTCGGTATCAACAGCCCGTTCGGTGGCTCGAAGCAGAGCGGTCTGGGCCGGCGCAACGGCGAGGAAGGCTTCAAGGAGTACTTCGAATCCAAGACCATCGGGATGCCCGAATAGTGAGCGAGCATTCCGACATCTCGGCCCTGCTGTACCGGTACGCGCGGGCGGTCGACTCCAAGGACTGGGAGCTGTACCGGTCGGTGTTCACCGAGGACGCACACATCGATTACTCGTCGGCGGGGGCCGTCGTGGGCAGTCGCGACGAGGTGGTCGACTGGTTCGCCGCCAACTTCGGGGTGATCCCGTGGAGCATGCACTACATCACCAACGTCGAGATCCTGGAAAGCGACGGCGACGCCGCAACGGTGCGGGCGATGTTCTACAACCCCATGCAGTTGCCCGGGATGGCCGAGATCAGCGCGTGCGGCGGGTACTACCATCACGAGTTGGTGCGCACCCTCGACGGTTGGCGCAGTCGCAGTCTGCGCGAAGAGAACCTGTGGTTCACCAACGCGCCGGGTCAAGCCTGACGACCCACGTTGACATTGAATCGACGCAGACGTCTACTCGACCTTTTGCACCATCAGTTCAAAGTCGACGCCGCACCTCAGCCCTCGGCGGCCAACTGGCCACAGGCCGCGGCGATCTCACGCCCCCGGGTGTCGCGCACGGTGCACGACACGCCCTTGGCCTGAACGCGTTTGACGAACTCACGCTCGGCGGGTTTGGGACTGGCGTCCCATTTGCTGCCCGGCGTCGGGTTGAGTGGGATGAGGTTGACGTGCACCAGCTGCCCCAGCTTGCTGTGCAGCTTCTTACCGAGAAGGTCTGCGCGCCAAGGCTGGTCGTTGACATCGCGGATCAACGCGTACTCGATGGACACGCGACGGCCGGTGACGTCGGCGTAGTACCGCGCCGCGTCCAGAACTTCGTCCACCTTCCACCGGTTGTTGACCGGCACCAGGGTGTCGCGTAGTTCATCGTCGGGGGTGTGCAGCGACACGGCAAGGGTGACGCCGAGGCGTTCGTCGGCGAGCTTGCGGATGGCCGGAGCCAGACCGACCGTCGACACCGTCACCGACCGGGCGCTGATCCCGAAACCGTTCGGCGGCGGCGCAATGATGCGCTTCACCGCCGCTACCACCCGGTTGTAGTTGGCCAGCGGCTCACCCATGCCCATGAAGACGATGTTGGACAGCCGCCCGTCATGTTCGAGCCGCATGGCCGACGACGCCGACCGGACCTGTTCGAGGATCTCGGCGGTGGACAGGTTGCGCATGAGGCCGCCCTGGCCGGTCGCGCAGAACGGGCAGGCCATGCCGCAGCCGGCCTGCGAGGAGATGCACACCGTGTTGCGCTGCGGATAGCGCATCAGCACCGACTCGAAGGTCGTGCCGTCGCCGGCGCGCCACAGCGTCTTGCGGGTCTCCCCCGCGTCGCACTGGACCTGCTTCACCGGGTCGATCAGCGTCGGGAACAGTGCCTCGGCCACCTGATCTCGCACCGCGGCAGGCAGGTCGGTCATCTGCTTCGGGTCGGCGATCAGGCGGCCGTAGTACTGGTTGGCCAGCTGTTTGGCCCGGAATTTCGGCAGCCCCAGCTCGGTGACGGCAGCAGCGCGGCCGTCCTCGTCGAGGTCGGCAAGGTGCCGCGGCGGCATGCCGCGTCGCGGGGCTTCGAAGACCAATTCCTGCTTCATGTCTTTTCCAGTATCAGGCTTGTTCGGCGAGAACATCGTGAACAGTGCGCTCAACGGTGTCCAGGACATCGTTATCCACCCCGGGACGGCCGCGGACGAAGACCGATGCGCGGCTGGCCGGGGGCAGCCCCTCGGCCAGACACAACCCGTCGGGCAGCCGGCCGATCATCGGCAGCAGAGCCACCCCGAGACCAGAGCGCACCGCTGCGAACAGGCCGGAGAGGTTCGCGGATTCGGCGGCGATGCGGTAGTCGGTCCCGCTGCGGTCGAGCGTGGCGAACGTGGGTTCGCGCAATGTGCAGGGTTCGGAGAACATCACCACCGGCAACGGCTGGTTCACCGCGTGCGCAGCGAGGCTGCGCCCCGAAACCCATTTCAGTGCAAGCGTTCCCGAGGCGTGAGCGGGGTCCATCCCGGAACCGTCGAGCATCACGGCAAGGTCGACCAGACCGTGTTCGACGGCGTCGGCGAGCGTGACATTGCGGTCGAGGCGAAACCGCAGCCGCCAGTTCGGCAACCGCTCGCCCAGCGCCGCAGTGAGGGCGGGCAGCATGACATCGGCGCCGTGCTCGGTGGCACCGATCAGCAGCACCTGCTCCTCGGCTGCACCGAGATCGGTCAGCGCCGCGTCGTGGGCGGCGAGGATGCCCCGGGCGTGCCCGAGTACGCGGTGGCCCAGTTCGGTGAAGGCGACCCCGCGACCGGACCGTTCGACGACGGGGCCACCCACGACGGCCTCGATCCGCCGCACATGCTGGCTGACGGCCGACTGCGTCATGTGCAACACCGCGGCGGCACGGTGAAACCCGCCACAGTCCGCCACCGCCACCACGCTGCGCAGCGGCGCGATGTCCAGCACCTGACCCATGCGATCAAGGTACTCCGATCAGTACTCACGATCAAAGACCTGGTGTTTCACCCTATTCATCGGGTTATTCCGCCGAATTGATTAGCATCGATGATCAATCGTGATTGCCGATAATCGTTGGACCGCGCGCACGAGGCTCGCTCACGATAGGGATCATGCCGCCCACTCCGATGCCGATGCGCACGGCGACCACCGTGACGTTCTTCTACGCCCTGGGTTATCCGATCGGGAACCTGGCCGTGCACGCCCTCTCCCCGATGGCGGTGTTGGCGGTTCGTTTCGGGGCGGCAGGACTGATCCTCGGCACCTGGGCCGGGCTGGCCCGGGTCGGCTTCCCGACGGGCCGGAAGCTGCTGCACGTCGCGGTGGCGGGTCTGCTCATGCAGGCGGTGCAGTTCTGTGCGCTCTACGTTGCGATTCAGCAGGGCGCCCCGGCAGTGCTCTGCGCGGTGGTCATTGCGATGAACCCGGTGGCGACGGCACTGCTGGCCGCGGTGTTCCTACGTGACCGGCTGACACCACGCCGGCTCGTCGCGTTGGTGCTCGGTATCGCCGCAGTGCTGGCAGCATGCGCGACGCGACTGGTCACCTCAGGTGGTATCGACCCGGCAGTCGGATTGCTGTTGGTGGCATTGCTCGGTCTGGCGGCAGGCGGGGTGTATCAGCAGCGGTTCTGCTCTGATGTCGACTTCCGGGCCTCGACCTCCGTGCAGAACGCCGTCGCGTTCCTACCCGCGTTGGCGCTGGCGCTCAGCACCCCGATCCAGGTGCATGACGCCACCAAAGCCGTGCCGGCGGTGGCCGGCGTGGTGCTGCTCAACGCCATCCTCGGGGTGTCGCTCTACGTGCGGGCCATCAACCTGCACGGGGCGTCGGCGGTCGCGATGCTGTTCTGTGTGATCCCCGCAGTCGCCGGGGTGTTGTCCTGGCTCATGCTCGGCGAGCGGGTGAACATCGGCATCGCCGCGGGACTGGTCCTGGGTGCGATCGCCTGCTGGCTGAACGCGTCTGCCACACGCAGCGAACGCGGTCTACGCGAGGAGCGTGAGCACGATCCAGCCGACGACGGCGGACGGCAACATCGCGTCGATGCGGTCCATGATCCCGCCGTGGCCCGGCAGTAGCGTGCCCATGTCCTTGATGCCGAGATCGCGTTTGACCTGCGATTCGACCAGGTCCCCGAGCACACCGGTGATCACCAGCAAGAGGCCGAGCGGTACGCCCACCCAGGCCGGCTTGTCCAACAGGAACGCCACGGACAACACCGCTGCGGTGACACCGAACAGCAGCGATCCGCCCAAACCTTCCCAGGACTTCTTCGGACTGATCGCCGGCGCGAGCAGATGCTTGCCGAACAGGACGCCCGCGACGTAGCCGCCGATGTCGGCGAAGACGACCGTCACGATGATGGTGAAAACCCGGACTCCGCCGTGGTCGGCGAAGATGAGCAGCGCGGTGAAGGCCGCGAACAACGGCACCCACGTGGCAAGCAGGATCGTGGCGGCGACATCTCGCAGGTAATTGACCGGTTGCTGGTCCAGGCCCTGCCCGACCAGACGCCAGACCATGCAGACGACGATCGTGCCGCCATAGGCGCCCAGCAGACCGACGGCCCCGAAGGGCCACGTCAGCCAGATCATCGCCTGGCCACCCAGCAGCAGCGGAACGGCGGGCAATGCGTAACCGTGCTCACGCATCCGCCGGATCACCTCATGGGTGGCGATGGCGATGGCGATGGCCAACAGCGGCAGCCACCAGATGGGCGCAAAGAGCAGGGTGCCTATCGCGAGGGCGCCGAGGACCACGCCGACGGTGATGGCGGCCGGCAGGTCACGGCCGGCGCGCGAGGTCTTCTGCGGTGGCTCGGTCTGTGCCACGGGACTGGGGTGCTGAAGGTCGCCTAGACCTCCAGCAACTCGCCTTCCTTGTGCTTGACCAACTCGTCGATCTGACTGGTGTAGGTGTGGGTGGATTTGTCGAGATCCTTTTCCGCGCGCCCGACCTCGTCCTCGCCGGCCTCGCCGTCCTTCTTGATCCGGCTGAGCTCTTCCATCGCCTTACGACGAATGTTGCGCACGGACACCTTGGCGTCCTCGCCCTTGGACTTTGCCTGCTTGACCAGCTCGCGGCGGCGCTCCTCGGTGAGCTGAGGGATGGAGATCCGGATGATATTGCCGTCGTTCGTCGGGTTGACCCCGAGGTCGGAGTTACGGATCGCGTCCTCGATCGGCCGGAGCTGAGCGGCCTCGTAGGGCTTGATGACGACGAGCCGCGCCTCGGGCACGTTGATGCTCGCCATCTGCGTGATCGGCGTCATCGACCCGTAGTACTCGATGTTGATCCGGGAGAACATGCCCGGATTGGCCCGGCCGGTGCGGATCGTGGCCAGGTCGTCACGGGCCACACTCACGGCCTTTTCCATCTTCTCTTCGGCGTCGAAGAGAGTTTCGTCGATCACTTCGGGTTCTCCATCGATCTTGCTCCTCGCGTGCGCGGCAGGTCAGGTGGTGGTGGTGACCAGTGTTCCGATCTTCTCACCCGCCACGGCACGGGCGATATTGCCTTCGGTGAGCAGGTTGAACACCAGCATCGGCATGCGGTTGTCCATGCACAAACTGAAGGCAGTGGCATCGGCGACCCGCAGGCCACGGTCGATGACATCACGATGGCTGACTTCGGTGAGCAACTCGGCGTTCAGGTCCTCGCGTGGGTCGGCGGTGTAGACGCCGTCGACAGCCTTGGCCATCAGCACCACGTCGGCCCCGATCTCGAGAGCCCGCTGCGCGGCCGTCGTGTCGGTGGAGAAGTACGGAAGGCCCATGCCGGCACCGAAGATGACGACGCGACCCTTTTCCAGGTGTCGCACGGCCCGCAACGGGATGTACGGCTCGGCGACCTGCCCCATCGTGATGGCGGTCTGCACGCGGGTGTCGATGCCCTCTTTCTCCAGGAAGTCCTGCAGCGCAAGGCTGTTCATCACCGTGCCGAGCATGCCCATGTAGTCGCTGCGGGTGCGTTCCATCCCGCGCTGCTGAAGTTGGGCGCCGCGGAAGAAGTTGCCACCACCGATCACGACCGCGACCTGAACTCCGCTACGCACCACTGCGGCGATCTGGCGGGCCACCTGGTGCACGACGTCGGGGTCGAGGCCGACCTGGCCGCCGCCGAACATCTCTCCGCCGAGTTTCAGCAGAACCCTTTTGTAAAACGGACGAATGGGTGCTGCGCCCTCGCCGGCGACATTCGGATCCGCCATCGGTCTCCTCGGCACTCCTCGCATGTAGAGAGCCACCCGGGTTACCCCTGGACGGCCTCTCCATCCTGCCCTATGGCGGGCGGCACACCTAGTTTGGGTGAACTCTGCAGGACCGAGTGTCGCCGGCGGCGCAGCTCAGCCTGCGCCTATCCCAGGTGCGCCTGAAGCAACCAGGCGGCCATCGACTTCCGGTCCTTGCCCTCGTCACGGAGGTCCATTCGGGCGAAATCCGCGAAGTTGGCAAATTCCGCAGGCACGTGCGCGTGGATGCGGGCCGGCCGCACGTCGTCGATCACCCAGTACTTGCCGACGACCTCACGCAATTCGTCCTCGCTGACCGGATTGGCCGGTCCGGAATCGCCCATCGTCCCCTTGTCGAACACCAGCACAAAGTAGGAGGCGCCAGGAGCAGCGGCCCGCACGATCGACTGCTGGTAGCCGTCCCTCAGTTCCACGGGCATGGAGTGGAACAGCGTGCTGTCGACGATCGTGCCGAAACGGCCGTCGTAACCGGTGAAGGCACTGATATCGGCCACTTCGAAGGTCGCGTTGGTGAGCCCGCGTTTGGCCGCCTCGGCCCTGGCCAACTCGATGGCGGTGGCCGACTGATCCAGCCCGACCGTGGTGAATCCGCGCTCGGCCAGGTCGAGAGCGGTGGCCGCCTCACCGCAGCCGGCGTCGAGCACCTCCCCGTGGAATTTGCCCTCGGCGATCAGGGCCGCGATCTCGGGCTGCGGTTCGCCGATGCTCCACGGCGGGCGTACCCCAGCGAACTCCGGAGCCTCACCGCGGTAAGCGGATTCGAACATTGCGTCTGACATTTCGCTTGGCGTGGTCATACGTCCGGTATATCAACCTGGTTGATATGTGTCAATATGCTTGACATGAACTCCGATAAGGGAGCCGCCCTGGAGGAGCAGCCACTCGGCTACTTGATGTATCGCGTGGTCGCGGTGCTGCAGCCACGGGTCTCCGCGCAACTGCAACCACTGGGCCTCAAACTGCCCGAGTTCGTCTGCCTGCGCATCCTGTCCATGGCCCCGGGTCAGTCCAACGCCGAGCTCGCCCGCCACACCAACGTGTCACCGCAGGCGATGAACAACGTGCTGCGCGGGCTACAAGACCGAGGGGCGGTGCGCAGGCCGGCCACCGTCGACTCCGGACGCGCACTACCCGCCGAGCTGACCGCCGAGGGCGCCGAATTGCTCGAACGTGCCGAAGCCGCCGTGTACGCCGCCGAGGAGGAGGTGCTCGATCGCCTCGACGCCGAGCAGCGACGCGAGCTCAAGCGACTGTTGGCCCACGCCGTTCCCTGAACCGGCATGCCGTCTGGCGCGCCGTGTGGCGCCGCAGTCGGTAATGTCGCCAGCCGATGAAGATCGTGCTGGCCCCGGACTCGTTCAAGGAGTCGATGACCGCGTCGCAAGCGGTCGCAGCGCTGCGCGAGGGCGTCCGGTCTGCACTGCCGGAGGCCGAATGTATCGGGGTGCCGATGGCCGACGGCGGTGAAGGCACCGTCGACGCCGTCGTCGACGCGCTCGGCGGTGACCGCATCACCGAGACGGTGCAGGACCCGCTCGGCCGACCGGTCGCGGCCACCTACGGCTATGTCGCCGAGCGTCACCTGGCCGTGATCGAAATGGCCGCCGCCTCCGGCCTTGAGCTGGTGGCACCGGAGGATCGTGACATCCTGCGCGCCAGCACCTTCGGAGTCGGACAGCTCATCACCTCAGCCCTGGAGCACGGCGCGACCGAGCTGCTGATCGGCATCGGCGGTTCGGCTACCAATGACGGCGGGGCCGGCATGCTCACCGCGCTCGGCGTCGCCTTCACCGACACCGACGGTGCCGTTCTGCCACCCGGCGGCGCGGCACTGGCCCGGCTCCACCACATCGACGTCGCCGGCCTGGACCCCAGGCTCGCCGAAGTGCACGTCCGGATCGCCTCCGACGTCACCGCACCGCTGCTCGGAACCGGTGGTGCCAG
Source organism: Mycobacterium shunyiense (assembly GCF_058270075.1). NCBI lineage: Bacteria > Bacillati > Actinomycetota > Actinomycetes > Mycobacteriales > Mycobacteriaceae > Mycobacterium > Mycobacterium shunyiense. The sequence continues at coordinate 140,779 of NZ_JBZDPU010000001.1, forward strand.
TGCGGTTTTCGGACCGCAGAAGGGAGCCACCCCGTCAGACGTCGCAACCCTCGAAGCCGCCCTCGCCCGCCTGGTCGAAGTGACCCAGACCGCTCTCGGCCACGCCCGGCCCGATCGCCCGGGTGCCGGGGCCGCCGGGGGCCTGGGTTTCGGGCTGATGGAATTCCTTGCCGCCGAATGCGACCCGGGTGTCGAGGTGATCGCCGAGACCGTGGGGCTGGCGCAGGCACTGATCGGAGCGGACTGGGTGTTCACCGGGGAGGGCAGCGTGGACGCCCAGACCATGCTGGGCAAGACGCCGTTCGGCGTCGCCCGGGTGGCCGGGCACACCGGCACCCAGGTGGTGATCTTCGCCGGTCGGGTGTCCCCCGACGCCGACGTCCTGCTGGCCAACGGCGTGGCAAAGCTGGTCGCCATCACCGAGCCGGGCACCCCGCTGGATCAGGCCCTGCGCGACGGCCCCGCTGCGTTGACCCGCGCGGCCGCCACGGTGTGCCGGTCCCTGTAGCGCCAGCTACAGGATCGCCGCCGCGACGATCAGCCCGAAAGCCAGGTAGGAGGCCGTCACGACCAGGACCTGGGGCGTGAACCGCTCGGAGGCCAGCACCATGCCGATGTCGATGCCTTTGATCGCGCCGATGAGCCGAACTGAAAACGCCTGGGCCGCAATGCCCAAGAGCCCGAACACCAGCGTCATGATGAGCCCCTGGACGAGGTCACCCGACGAGGAGTAGATGGCGAGAACGATGATGAAAGCCATCGACACCACGCCGGAGGCCGTCACAGCGGCAGCATTCGGGCGGCCCGCTCGTACCAAGGTCCGCAATGGCCCGGGTGTGGTCCAGTCGATCACGTAGAAACCCAGGACCATCAGTGCCACACCGACAATCGTGTACAACACGATCGCCGAGACGCCGTGGCCGAGAACCGACCAGTAATCGGAGTCGAGCGCAACCAGAGTGGTTGTCATAGGTATTCCTTCCGGGTCACTGCGGGATGCGGTGTGGCACAAAGGCAGCGCCGTTGTCGGTGACGAGACCCGAGGTCTCGCGGATCCCGAGTCCGGCAGATTCGTCGCCGACTATCCACGCCCCCAACGCGGGGCGCATGTCGTCGAACTGCGGTAGCGGATCGAGCAACTGGTACACGTAGCCCTCTTCGCCGTAGACACCGCCGGTCTCGGTCTCGAAGCCGGCGCCGACGATGGTGATGTTGGCGCCCTCGCGGCCCAGCTTCGGTTTGCGAACGTAGTCGGTGAGCTCGTGCGGGTCATCGACATAGGCGGGCAGCAGATTCGGATGCCCCGGATACATCTCCCACAGCACGGCCAGGATCGCCTTGTTGCTCAGCAGCGTCTTCCACAGCGGTTCCACCCACATGGTGGCCGGCAACGATTCGACCGCCCGACGGCCGAAATCGTCGTCGAGCATCCACTCCCACGGGTAGAGCTTGAAGATCGACGACATCGGAGCTTCCTCCAGGTCGACGAACCGGTCGAGGTCGCGGTCGAACCCGATGTCCTCGATGGCCAGGCCCACGGTGTGCAGGCCGGCTTCTGCTGCGCACTCCTGGAGGTAGGCCACGGTGACGTGATCCTCACCGGTGTGCTCGGCACCCGACCAGGTGAAGTAGGTCTCGGCGCCCGGGAGGCGGTCACGGACCTCAGCCCAGCGGGCAACCAGCTTCTCGTGCAACGAGTTCCACTGATCGTCGGCCGGGTAGACGTCGGTCTTCCAGTGCCACTGCAGGATCGCCGCCTCCAACAGTGTGGTGGGCGTATCGGCGTTGTATTCCAGCAGAACCGGCGGTCGACGACCGTCGTAGCGCAGGTCGAATCTGCCGTAGAGATGCGGGTCGCTGCGCCGCCACGACTTCTCGATGTGCTCCCAGCTCCATTCGGGAAGCCCGAAGTCGCGGTAGCGCCCGGTCAGCACGACGTGCTCGACAGCCTCCAGACACATCGAGTGCAGCACCTCGACCGAGGCCTCGATCGACAGCACCTCGTCCATGTCGAAGACGTAGTGCACCGACTCGTCCCAGTACGGGCGGTCGGCGCCGGTCGCGTCGCGTGCCGGAGTGCCATAACACATGCCTTGGTCGGCGACGATCTGTTCCCAGCCTGGTCGCGGGGAACTGCGTTGGCGGTGCATTCAGCTCCCCGAACTCTTGCCGTAGCTCGACGACGAGCCGAAACCGCCGCGCGAGATCGACGTCCCCGACTTGGTCTTGGCCGTCGTGCCCTTGGGCTGTTCGATGGTCCCGCCCCGGGCAATGGTGCCGACACCGCTGTTGTTGCCGCCGTAGTAGTACCGGTATGGCGAGCCGAGGTAGATGAAGGTGCCCCCGGAGCCGCTGTGGCCGCTGGAGCAATACGAGTCGGGCACCACCTCGTTGGTCCCGTCCTTGACACACGAGGCCGCGATTTCCTCTTTGTGCAACAAGTGGTAGCCCAGCGCGATCACCCCGACGACACCGACCACCGCCACCGAGCCCATCAGGATCTTCTTGCCGGTGGCGGCACGCTGTTCGCGCGTCTCCTCCTGCTGCCTGGCCCACGCCTCGGCGGCCTCGCGCTCCTTCTGCATCTTGTCGCGCTGCCGCGCCTCGGCCACGGTCGGAGGCCGTGGCGTGGCTGTGGCCGGATCCTGCCAACGAATCGATCCCTCGCCGGCCTGGTTCCACTGCTCGTCTGGCCCAGACGTCATTCACACCCCCGCAAACTCTGACACCTGACGGTCATCATAAGAGCACATCGCCACCCCTGAGCGCAGCACCTGAGCAAAACCCGGGCGTGGAGGCGGGAGCGCGTCTCAGATCTGGCTCCGGCCGCGTAAAAACAGTCTACTTCACTGCTTTTCGCGCCCGCTTCCGCGGAGCTGCGGGAACCGGATCCTGGATACGCGGCCAGGGCCTGGCCTCCTCCAGCTCGTACGCCAGCTCCAGCAGCAGCGCTTCGCGGCCACGGGTCGCCGACAGCATCATGCCCACCGGAAGGCCGGTTTTCGTCTGGGCCAGCGGCAGCGAGATGGCCGGGTCCCCGGTGGCGTTCTGCAGCGGTGTGAACGCCACCCACCCCAGCAGCCGGTCGATGATCTGCTGGTAGTCCGCCGTGGGATCGAGCCGGCCGATTTCCAGGGTGGGCTCGGCCAGGGTGGGCATGAGCACCGCGTCATAGCTGTTGGACAGCCGCTCGGTGATCCGCCGCGACCGGGCCAGGTGGGCGATCGCCGCCGGGACCCGATACAGGTTGCGCGATGCGTGTCGTTCCAGGCCCAACGTGAGATTGTCGAGCTTGTCGCGGTCGAAGCTCGGGCCGAAGGATCGCTTCCCACCGCGTACCAACGCATAGGCCAGGAACGACCAGTACAGCAGGAAATCATCCTTGAACCGGGGCTGGACCGGATTGCCGATCACGGTGATCTGGTGCCCCAGCTCCTCGAGCAGCGCTGCGGTCTTGTGGGTCAGCTCGGTCATCTCCGGGCCGGCATCGTGCACGACGGACTGCGTGCACACCGCGATGCGCAGACGCTGTTTGCCCGGGCGGCTGACATCGCCGATCGGTGGCAGTTTGGGGTTGCGGTAGACGCGTTCCATCTCCCGGTACAGCGCTGCGGTATCACGCACCGACCGGGTGAGCACCCCGTCGGCCACGATCCGCAACGGCATCATCCGCAGATCGTGATCCTGCGGCAGCCGACCCCGGGTGGGCTTGAGACCGACGAGCCCGTTGCAGGCCGCCGGGATCCGGATCGATCCGCCGCCGTCGTTGGCGTGCGCGATGGGTACGACTCCGGCCGCGACGAAGGCACCCGAACCCGACGAGGACGCGCCCGCGGTATAGAGCGGGTTCCATGGATTGCGCACCGGGCCGAGCCGAGGGTGCTCGCACGCCGCGCTGAAACCGAATTCCGAGAGCCGGGTCTTTCCCAGCGCCACGAGGCCGGTGGCGAGGTAGGCGCGGGCGAAGTCGCCGTGCGACGTTTCGGCGCGGGGTTCCCACGCATCGGTGCCGCGCATCGTCGGCATGCCCTCGACCGCGGAGTTGTCCTTGACGAAGGTCGGGACACCGTCGAAGTACCCGCCGTAGGGGCTGGGGGCGGCGCCGCGGGCGTGGGCCCGGTCGAAGGCCTCGAATGCCAGCCCGTTGAGGGTGGGATTGACCGCCTCGACGCGCGCCACTGCCGCCTCGATCAGGTCGGCCGCCGATACCCGCCCGGCTCGCAGCTCTTCCACCAGGCCGACGGCGTCGTGTTCACCGAGGGCGTCGTCGCCGAAGGCGAAGATTCGACTCATGACCAGACGGTACCAACTGGTACCGATCGGGCGGCGGGCTCTCGCCGCCCAACCGCCGCTTACTGCGTCCGGGCCACGCTCTGCAGCACAGCCAGATGCTCGTCGACGGTCCGCAGACCGGCTCCCATGGTGTTCACGGTGACGTGGGTGGCCCCGGAGTCGGCCCACGCGGCGATGTCGGCCACCACCTTGTCCGGATCGCCGGTCCAGGTCACCCGACCCTCCATGCCGATCCCGGCGGGATCTCGCCCGGCGGAGACGGCCGCACGCTCAACCCTGGCCCGGGCGTCGTCGAGTTCCAGCCCCGGCCCGACCATCGGGAACCAGCCGTCGCCGAGTCGCCCGGCCCGCTCCAGGGCGCGAGCGGAGGCAGCGCCGAACCACACCGGGATCGGACGCTGCACCGGCAGCGGCGCCAGACCCGCACCGGTCACCCGGTGGTGGCGACCTTCGAAGGTCACCGACGATTCGGTCCACAGCCGACGCATCAACTCGACCTGCTCCTCGGACCGCTTGCCACGGTTTCCGAAATCCTCGCCGAGCGCCTCGTACTCGACCGCATTCCAGCCCAGCCCGACGCCCAGGCGCATCCGCCCACCGCTGAGCAGGTCGACCTCGGCGGCCTGCTTGGCAACCAGAACGGCCTGGCGCTGCGGCAGGATGATCACCCCGGTGACCAGTTCCAACGAGGTGACTGCGGCCAGGTAGCCGAACATCACCATCGGCTCGTGAAAAGTGGTGTAGAGGTCATATGGGCCCGACCAGTCCCGGTGAACAGCCGGATCGGCGCCGACCACATGGTCGTAGGCCAGGATGTGGGTGTAGCCCAACTCTTCGACACGCTGGCCGTATGCGCGCACCGCTCCCGGATCTCCGCCGAGTTCCGTCTGCGGAAACACCACACCTACGCGCATGTCACCTCCAACACCACTCCCCAACCCATTCGTACCTGCCACACTCCCACATCGGCAAAGCCTGTTGCCCCGCCGTGAGCAACTACCCGGCACCGACCGGGTCACGAATGAACAAAACCCCGCGCTTTCCGGGATCGCCGGAATGAGCGCGGGGTTTTGCGACGGGCGGCGACGGCCGAGCCGTCAATCGGGTGTGATGTGCCGCCCGAGTCTTCTCGGTGTCAGGCCTGACCGACCTCGAACCGCACGAAGCGGGTCACGGTGACACCGGCCTCGTCGAGCAGCGCCTTGACGGTCTTCTTGTTGTCGGACACCGACGGCTGGTCCAGCAGCACGACGTCCTTGTAGTAGCCCGTGACGCGACCTTCGATGATCTTGGGCAGCGCCTGCTCGGGCTTGCCCTCTTCCTTCGCGGTCTCCTCGGCGATGCGCCGCTCGTTGGCGACGATGTCGGCGGGGACGTCCTCACGGGTGAGGTACTTGGCCTTGAGCGCGGCGATCTGCAGGGCGACCGCGTGGGCGGCCTCCTTGCCCTTCTCCGCGTCGCCGGCGGTGTACTCCACCAGGACACCAACGGCCGGCGGCAGGTCCGCGGCACGCTTGTGCAGGTAGGTCTCGACCGTGCCGTCGAAGTAGGCAACCCGACGCAGCTCGAGCTTCTCGCCGATCTTGGCGGACAGGTCGGCGATGGCCTGTTCGACCGTGGTGTCGCCAACCTTGGCGGCCTTGAAGGCATCCACATCGCCGGCCTTCGCCGCAGCGGCGGCCGCCACGACCTGGTTGGCGAGCTCCTGGAATTCGGCGTTCTTGGCGACGAAGTCGGTCTCGGAGTTCAGCTCGATGAGCGCGCCGTCCTTGGCCGCGACCAGACCCTCGGCGGTGGCGCGCTCAGCGCGCTTGCCGACGTCCTTGGCGCCCTTGATACGGAGCAACTCGACGGCCTTGTCGAAATCGCCGTCCGATTCGGCCAGCGCGTTCTTGCAGTCCATCATGCCGGAGCCGGTCAGCTCCCGAAGGCGCTTGACGTCGGCGGCGGTGTAGTTAGCCATTTAAGACTTCTCCTGGAATTACGAAGCGTCAGTGGATGTTTCGGGTGCAGCAGCGGCCTCGCCTTCGGCGGTACCAGCGGTCGCACCGGCGAGCAGCTCCTGCTCCCACTCGGCGAGCGGCTCAGCAGCACCCTCGGTGTCCTGCTTCTCACCGGCACCCTGACCGGCGCGAGCCTGCAGGCCCTCGGCAACCGCGGAGGCGACGACCTTGGTCAGCAGGGCGGCCGAACGGATGGCGTCGTCGTTGCCCGGGATCGGGTAGTTGACCTGATCGGGGTCGCAGTTGGTGTCCAGGATCGCGATGACCGGGATACCGAGCTTGATGGCCTCGTTGACCGCCAGGTGCTCCTTGTTGGTGTCGACGACCCAGATGGCCGAGGGCACCTTCTGCATGTCCCGGATACCGCCGAGGCTGCGCTCAAGCTTGTTCTTCTCACGCGTGAGCATGAGGATTTCCTTCTTGGTGCGACCCTCGAAGCCACCGGTCTGCTCCATGGCCTCGAGCTCCTTGAGGCGCTGCAGGCGCTTGTGCACGGTGGAGAAGTTGGTGAGCATGCCGCCCAGCCAGCGCTGGTTCACGTAGGGCATGCCGACGCGGGTGGCCTCTTCGGCGATGGACTCCTGCGCCTGCTTCTTGGTGCCGACGAACAGGACGGAGCCGCCGTGGGCCACCGTCTCCTTGACGAACTCGTAGGCCTTGTCGATGTAGGTCAGCGTCTGCTGCAGATCGATGATGTAGATGCCGTTGCGGTCGGTGAAGATGAACCGCTTCATCTTGGGGTTCCAGCGTCGGGTCTGATGCCCGAAGTGAGCGCCGCTGTCCAGCAGCTGCTTCATGGTCACAACAGCCATGAGCTCATTCCTTTATGTGTCGGTTGTCGCCAGGCGTCGGGTGATGCCAGGCCCTGGTGCCTGCCCGGACGCCGAACCCGATCCGGGAAATCCCAGGTCAGGACCGTCGGCATCCGTGTACGACCCCATCAAGGCGATCAATATGCGCAGACACGCGAAGTCAGCCCGCAAGCGAGCTGCGGGTAGAAGTTTACACGCTGGGCAGGGGTGCTTTTACCACGCGGCAAACGCGGGTCCATCCATCCACAGCCCCCGACTTTGGGGCTTCCGGACCGCCCGGGGTTGACGCTGAACTGAAGCAGTGAGGTTTGCCGTGACGGCGCTGCTGCTCAGTATGACGTGGATCTGGCCGGCGGCCGCCCACGCCGAGACCTCCCGACTGCAGTGGCCGGTGTCCCCCCGACCGACGGTGACCAGGGGTTTCGACGCCCCCTCCCCCAACTGGAACCGCGGCCACCGCGGCGTCGACCTCGCGTCCGCGCCGGATCAACCGGTCTATGCCGCCGGCCCGGGAACTGTGGTGTTCGCCGGTGTGCTGGCCGGGCGGCCGGTGGTCTCGCTCGCCCATCCCGGTGGGCTGCGCACCAGCTACGAGCCGGTACAGGCCACGGTCCGGCCCGGACAGACCGTCACCGCCGGCCAGCTGCTCGGCACGCTGCTGGCCGGTCACCCCGGTTGTGCGGCGACCGCCTGCCTGCACTGGGGCGCGATGTGGGGCGCCGCTGCCAGGGCGGACTACGTCAACCCGTTGGGGCTGCTCGCCGAGACCCCGATCCGGCTCAAGCCGGTGCGTGGGTAAGCGGGCTGAATCCCTGGTTGTGGCCAACGATCCCGCGGCGTCGGTGTCTGGAATTTGGTGCGGATGATGCACTGAAGCGGCCGCTAGCCTCATTCCTGGCCGCCGACGCGAAGGGCACACATGAGTAGGGCGCGATGGATCCTTATGTCGATATTCACCGTGGCGCTATTCGGTGTCGGCCTGGCGCTGACGATTCCCGGGCTGGAGCTGGCCTTCCGCACCGATGTCACCTGCGGCGACTGGGTAATGCGCCCTGGGGATCAGTGCCGCAACATCGTTCGAAGCTCGTCATTTCTCTATGACTACGACCAGCAGCGATCTCGAAACCGGGATGAAGGCTCCAGTCTGGTCACTTTCGGTGGGCTCCTGTTGTTCGGGGGCGTCCTGTCCGTGTTCGGTTTGGTGACATCGCACCTGTACTTCAAGCGCGAAGCCGCGGACAGGACGACGACCACCGACTAGACAGATTGCGCACGCGCACACGTCGCTGAGTACGGCCTAGGGTCGAAATATGACCGTCGCGTCGCATTTCCACCGCACCCGGCCGATGCGATTCGGTCTGCACACCGCACTCCCCCGCAGTGCCGATTTCGCCGAGTTCGCGCGCACCGTCGAACGATCCGGGTTCGACGTCATGACGATCCCCGACCACCTGGCACCGACACTGGCACCGTTCAGCGGGGCGGCCACCGCCTGTGCCGTCACCTCACGCCTGCGCACCGGCACACTCGTGCTCAACAACGATCTGCGTCATCCGGTCGACACCGCACGGGAAACCGTAAGCGTGGCAGCGCTGTCGGGTGGACGGTTCGAGTTGGGCCTGGGTGCGGGCCATATGAAGGCCGAATATGACGCGGCCGGACTGAAATTCGACAACGGCGCCACCAGGGTGGACCGGTTGATCGAATCGGTCGACGTGATCCGCCCACTCCTGGCCGGTGAGCCCGTGGACGTGGACGGCGCGCACTACTGCGTGCGGGCGGACACCGGCTCGCTGGTCGCACCGGCAGGAGTCGACGTGCCGCTGCTCATCGGTGGCAACGGCACGCGCGTGCTGCAGCTCGCCGGCCGGGTCGCCGATATCGCCGGGCTGGCGGGTTTCAGTCACAACCATGACGCCACGGAGGTCCGGCTGACTCACTTCGACGCGAAGGGCCTGCTGGACCGGATCGCTGTTGTGCACGATGCCGCCGGCGACCGGTTCGAAGCCATCGAGCTCAACGGGTTGCTGCAGTTCGTGGTCCACACCGACGACCCCGCGGCCGCGGCAGCCGAGGTGGCCGGGCCGTTGGGCGCCTCGACGGAACTGCTGTTGGAATCGCCGTTTGCATTGTTCGGCAGCTACGAGCAGATGGCCGAGTCTCTGGCCGAGCGGCAGCGTCGGTTCGGGATCAGCTACTGGACGGCGATCGACGCATGGACGGGCCGCGAGTCGGCGCTTCCGCACCTGGCCGAAGTCATCAAGCTGCTGCGCTAACGGCCGACGACGCCCTCCAGAAACCCGGTCATCGCCTCCAGCACAGCGTCCGGACGGTCGCGCTGCACCCAATGTCCGGCTCCTGCAATGATTTTGAGCTCCGCGTCCGGGATCAACTCCGCGGCCGCCCGGGCCCGCGCAACCGGCACGCCCGGATCATGGTCACCGTGGACGATCAGCGCCGGGCGGGGAAACGATGACAACCGTCCGCTGTAGTCCGTGCGCAGCCGGTTCCACCGGACCTGATCGCGTTGCCACTGCTCGAACGCCGAGAATCCCTCCGGTTGGCCCGCGGCAGCCATGACCTCGTCCATCAACGCATCGGTGACCTGGGCGGGGTCGGTGATCAGGGCCTGCATGCTGCGCACCATCGCTCGGCGGTTGGTGCCCACCCACCGCGTCACCGCTCCGAGCAGACCGGTACGCAGCGTCACCCACGTGACCAGTTGCCGCACACCGGACATCGGCCCGTCCGAGAGGCGCGGCATCAGGCCGTAACTGCCCAGCAGCATCGCACCCGTCACCCGCTGCGGCCGGTCCAGGACATGGCCGATGGTCATACCCCCACCGAGTGACAGCCCGCCGATCGCGTAGCGCTGCAGGTCGAGTCCGTCGACGAACTCCCCCACGTAGCCGACCAAACGGTCCTGTGTCACGGGCAACCGCGCCGGCGGACTGCAGCCATAGCCGGGATGGTCGGGCGCGATCACGCGGTAGCCCGCCTCGGCCAACCGGGGGCCGATACCGCCCCAGGACAACGACGCGCTGTCCACGCCTCCACCGTGCAGCAACACGACGGTCGGCGCCGTGTGGTCGGTGGCCCAGCTGAGATAGGACACCGGCCCGCAGGGCAGATCGACGGTGGTTCGGGTCGGCTCGACAGTCAACTCCGGCACGATCTCCTCTTCAGGCTCGTGGGTGCGCCTGGTCGTGCACCGCGCGCAACCGTTCCACTGTGACGTGTGTGTAGAGCTGGGTGGTGGCCAGCGAACTGTGTCCCAACAACTCCTGTACGACGCGCAGGTCGGCACCGCCTTCCAGCAGGTGGGTGGCCGCGCTGTGGCGTAGTCCGTGGGGACCGATGGCGGGGGCACCGTCGACCGCAGAGACGGTCTGGTGCACCACGGTACGGGCCTGACGGGGGTCGAGGCGCTTGCCGCGGGCCCCGAGCAGGAGCGCGGGGCCGGAATCGGCAGTGACCAGCTCGGGCCGCCCGTCGGTGAGCCAGGAGGTCAACGCGACCAGTGCCGGTTCCCCGAACGGGACCGTGCGCTGCTTGTTGCCCTTACCCAACACCCGCAGCACCCGGCGCGGAGTGTCGATGTCATCGATGTCCAGACCGCACAGTTCGCTGACCCGAATACCGGTGGCATACAGCAGCTCGACGATCAACCTGTCCCGCAGCGCGAGCGGGTCACCTTCCTGCACAGCTGAATTCATCGCTTCCATGGCGTCCACTGCCTGGTCGCGGCGCAGCACCGCAGGCAGCGTGCGGTGAGCCTTGGGCACCTGCAACCGCGCGGCGGGGTCATTCGGCAACAGTCCCCGCCGTGTCGCCCAGGTGGAGAAGGTCTTGACCGAGGAGGTTCGGCGCGCCAACGTGGTCCGCGCCGTTCCGGCTGCAGCCTGGGCGGCCAACCACGAGCGCAACCTCGGCAGGGTCAGAGTCTCCAGTCCGCCGCCGGTGAAATCGAACAGCGCAGTCAGGTCACCCCGGTAGGCGCGGCGGGTGTGTGCAGACCTGCCGCACTGCAGCGCCAGGTATTCGTCGAACTCGGCGAGCACATCCTGAACTACGGGCACCGTGCCACCGTGGCAGAACTACGCCCGCGCTGCACCCGACGCGCCGAGCCGCTACCGTCGCGTGACCATCACGGGTTCATCTCGTAGCGGCCGGCCAATCCGCGCACACCTGCCACCACACGATCGCGGCGGGCGCCGTCCGCAACTGGCTGCTTGACGATGTCGAGGGCGCGCTGCTGTTGCACCGCAGTAGCATCCGGATGGCAATGCAGCTTGGTCGCGTGCGTGGACATGTCGGTGACGAGCACCTCGAACAGCTGGTCGATGAAATCGGCGTCGATCGCCTCGGTCTCCGCCTGCTCCAGAATCAGCTGGGCATACGGGATCAGGGTGAACATCTCACCGATCGCGAACAAGAAGTCGACGTTGCGTTGTTGGTCGGCGTTGGGTGTCGCCACCGCCAGCAGCGTCTGCAACGCCTGCGCCTGGGCCAGGAATACAGCGACGTTCGGCGTCGACGAGAACCTGCGCAGCACCGACTGCCAGTCTCCGAACCTGATCTTCGCCAACCCACTGCTCGACCCCTGGCGGAACAAGAAGTCGTCGTTGGTCGCATCCCTGCGCGTCGGAATCTGCGGGACCTCAGCCAGCAACGCCTTGAGTGGTGGAATGCGCTGCGCCACAGGTGAACCAGCGATGACTCCACCGGCAGCACGCAAACCGCCGGCGAGTGCGCTCACCACCGGCGCCGGGGCCCGGCCGACCGGCAATGCGGACAGCGCCACAAGTCCGACGCTGGACGCGCCGAACATGTAGTTCTGCATGAACTTCAGTGACAGCGCCATGTTGACGTGCACCGTGCCCTCGAGGCGTGGCAATCCAGTGAGGCCGAGCAATGCCATGGTGAAGTACATGTCGGATTCGAAAGCGCGGGCGGCGATGGTATCGGCGAGCAATGTCACGATCTTCTCGCCCTCGCGGGTGACGTTCATCTTCTCGATCGCGTTGAACAACAGGTAGCGCCGGTCGTCCGCGCTTGCGCTGCGCATGTAGTCGATGGCCCGCTCGCTGTAGAGCTTCATCCCGATCAAGCGGGCGTAGCCGTCGGCGAGCATGCGGCGGATCTGCGGGAACTCAGTGACCCGCTGGCCGAACAGCACGCGGTTCTCGGCGTGGGTGACGGCCTCGTACATGGCGTGCTCGCAAGCCCCGATCGCCCCGAATCCGAGGTTGAACTTGCCGATGTTGACGGTGTTGATCGCGGCGTTGAAGGCCGCCTTGCCCTCGTGCAGGATGTCGTCGGCACTGACCGGATAGTTCTCCAGGTCGAACGCCGCGACGTACATCTGGCCGTCGACGACGTTCTTGCGCAGGTGGTAGTTCGAATGCTGGCTGTCGGCGGCGAAAAAGAGGTACCCCTCGAAGTCCTGCGCGGGACGGCGCCGGTCGAGATCAGAACTGTCGATGATCGGTTTGTCGGAGCGACGGCCGAACACCGAGACCATGCCGGCCAGGTTGCCGTTGCCGATGTAGTGCTTGCCGCCGTTCGCCGAGTACGACCCATCCGCGTTCGGTGTCAGCACCATGTCGGTCGAGTAGACATCGGCGCCGTGGTCCTGCTCGGACAGCCCGAAGGCGAAGATCTCCCCTGAATCCAACAGGGCGGCAGCCTTCTTGCGCGCCACCGTGCTCTCCGACTGCCAGATCGGACCGAGGCCGAGGATGGTGACCTGCCAGACGTACCAGTACTGCATGCCGTAGAACCCGAGGATCTGGCTGTACATGGCATTGCGCGCGGTGTCCCAGCGCTTGTCGGGATCGCCGGCGGCCTCCGACGCCGGAGTCAGGAACGTCGCGAAGATGCCCTCCCGCTTGACCAGGTCGAGAAAATCGCTGTACCAGACCCGATCCCGGTCCTGCTGCTTGAGCCACCGCTTGCCGTGGGACTCGAAGAAGTCGATGGTGGCCCGGAAGATTTCCCTGGTTCTGCTGTCGAACTGGTCGAAGTCGGTCCGGTTCGGGTCGAACAGGACATCAGATCGTGCGGTCACGCCAAACTCCCTAAGTAGGACTGAGATTCGATGAGGCCTTCATCGCTGGGCCGTTGCCCCTGGCCGAACACCCGCTCGTGCTGGCGGGCCCGCAACTCCTTGTGTGCCTCGGCGGGCTTGACGTAGCCGTAGCGCTTGCGCCCTTCTTCCGGGCTGAGCACCTCGGTCGACCGGGGCGGTATACCCATGATGTAGGGGCCCGCGATCGGCACCACCGACGGCGAAATGATCTTGGCCACCAACAGCTTCAACTGGGGAACCCGGTCGACCACGCCGAAGCCGAGCTTGAGCACCGGCCGCACGGCCAGGTCGATCACCCGTGGCTGGTCGAACCCACTGAGCCGGCGCATCCAGCGCGGCATGGTGGCAATGGTTCCGGCGCGCAGGAACCAGTTGAGAACCTCGACGGCCGGTTTCGCAGCACGCGGTGCGGGCGGCAGCACCACCTTGGCGTTGAGCAGGTGGTCCATCATCGCGCGGGCGGCCTCGCTGACGGCGAGGTGTGACCGCATCTGCTCGAAGTAGTCGTTGATGCCCTCGCGGGTCCGTGGGACGTCGGCCGGATCGCAGGTCTGGAACTCGGCGGCCCGGGCACAGTCCTGCCAGTAACGGGCCTCCTCCTCGGCCGTCAGCTTGCCGCCGCCGTACAGCTCGTAGGCCTTGAGCACCGAATGCCAGCCGGTGAGCAGGATCCACAGCTGCGACTGGGGGTCATTGGCGTCGTACTTGTTGCCACTCAGGGGTTCGGTACCAATGGCTTTCGAGTGGACTTTGACCAGCACATCGGCGGTCTTGAGCACCGATTCGGTGTCGGCGAAGGCGACCATCGCGAAGTAACGCACGGTCCGGTCGTAACGGGTGCGGGGCCGATCGTAATTGGCGCCGGTGGTATCGACCGCGGCGATCAGTGCAGGGTCGAGTTCCTCGACCACCACGGCACGCTGCAGTCCGATGATCGGCGTGGTCGCATGGCCCCAGACCTTCCAGGTCACCGAATTCGGTCCGAAGAATCCGTAGTCAGCCATCGGCTGCAGATCAGACATGTGACAACTCCTCTGTACGGGATCAGGCGGTGCGAAACGCCCGATAGGTGGACGATCCGATGAATTCGCCCAATGTGGTTGGGGTCCAGTCTTTTCCGTCGTCATGCAACAAGGTTCGCACCGCGCCTTCACAGGTAGACACGAATTGCTCGACCAGCACCGGCAGCTTCTTGTCGGCGGCGGTGGTGCCCCAACGTTCCAGCGTGGGCGCCAGCCGGCGGGAGACCTTGCCGACCATCAGCGCGCGGCCGTTGCGGAAGTGTTTGGCCACGGCCGGATCCGGGTCGGCGCTCATCACGAGCCGCCACGAATCGGGCCGGCCGGCCACCGTCTCCAGCAGCGCCTGGAAGCCCTCGACGAAGACGGTTTCGTCGGCGTCGGCGCGACCGTAGGGCAGCGCGTCGATCGCCCCCTGGACCAGCAGCGCCAATTCCCGCTCGAGCAATGCCCTCAGCAATTCGACCCGGTCGGGAAAACATGAGTACACCACCGGGCGGGTGACCTTGAGTCGCTGTGCCACCGCACCGATCGTGACCGCGGCGACTCCCTCGTTCACCGCGATCGCCAGCGCCGCATCCAGCACCTGCGGGCGCCGCCGCTCGGGCCCCAGGTGGGCGGCCCTTCCGCGAACGGTTTCTACACTCATGAAGGAAAATGCTACACCTATGAATAATCAATGGCCAGGCGTCATGAGCTGCCTTTTTACGTGTGGCGTTAGCTGCGACTGCTACTCGCGGCTTTCACCGCGGTTCGTCACACTGGAGTGGCTGCCGAGCCCGAGCGCCACTCCAGCGTGACGATGAAGCCGCCAAACCAGCCCACCCGCCGAACGTGGCGTCGAGCGGGCTCCGGAGGTCAGTCGACGCGCCGCAGCGTCTCGGGCGTGAGGTCGGCCAGCGTCGGATAACCGTCGACGCCCATGATCAGGTCGGCCTCGGCGAGCAGCGACCGCAGCACATGGACGATGCCGTCAGTGCCGCCCAAGGCCAGCCCGTAGGCATACGGACGGCCCACACCGACCGCGGTGGCGCCCAGCGCAAGCGCCTTGACGATGTCGGCGCCGTTGCGGATTCCCGAGTCGAACAGCACCGGCAGCCCGTCGGCGGCCTCGACCACGCCGGGCAGGCAGTCGATCGCCGGCAGGCCACCATTGGCTTGGCGCCCACCATGATTCGAACAGTAGATACCGTCGACGCCACCGTCTTTGGCCCGCCGGACGTCGTCGGGGTGACAGATGCCCTTCAGGATCAGCGGCAGCTTGGTCAGCGACCGCAGCCACGGCAGGTCATCCCAGGTCAGCGGATTGCCGAAGAGGCTGACCCAGCGCAGCACCGTGGCCTGGGGATTCCCCTCGGGCGGCTGCTGCAGGCCGGCGCGGAACACCGGGTCACTGGTGTAGTTGGCCAGACATTTGCCGCGTAACTGCGGGAAGTTCGAGGTGGACAGGTCGCGAGGGCGCCAACCCGGCACCCAGGTGTCGAGCGTGACGACGATGCCCTTGTACCCGGCCTTCTCGGCACGCTGCACCAGACTGGCGGCCAGGTCCTTGTCGGTCGGTGTGTACAGCTGGAAAAAGCCTGGGGTGTCGCCGAATTCGGCGGCGACGTCTTCCAGCGGATCCTCGGTGAGGGTGGACACCATCAGCGGCACCCCGGTCCGCGCCGCGGCGCGGGCACCGGCCAGGTCGCCGTGACCGTCCTGCCCGCAGATGCCCAGCACCCCGATCGGCGCCATGAACAACGGGGACGGCAGTTTGAGCCCGAACACCTCGACGGACAGATCGCGCTCCCGGTGCGCGTTGAACATCCGGGGCATCAACCCCCACCTGTCGAAGGCGGTGCGGTTGACCTGCTGAGTGCGCTCGTCACCGGCACCACCGGCCACATACGACCAGATCGAGGCCGGCATGGCCGCCTGGGCCTTGGCCTCAAGTCCTGCGTAGTCCATCGGCATGGTCGGCAGTACGCCGGACAGCCCCTGGAGGTAGATCTCGAGTTGGTAATCGCCGAATGCCATGACGGCTACCTTGCCATCTGGCGTCAGCCCGCGGTGTCGGCCTCCGCTTTTGCCAGCTCGGCCTTCCATTGCCGGAACGTCTCCTCGGTGCGTCCACGACGCCAGTAGCCCGAGATCGAGGCGGCCCACTTCGCCCGGACGCCGCGCTCCTTGCGGATGTACGGGCGCAGATTGTGCATGACGGCCTGGGCCTCGCCGTGGATGAACACCTGGACCTGGCCTGGCAGCCAGGCCGCCTCTTTGACCGCGGCAATCAGTGGTGCGTTGTCTCCGGCGTGGTCGTCGCCGACCAGGTCGGCGCGCCCACCCCGGTGGATCCATGTGACCTCGACACCATCGGGAATGGTGAGCGCGATTTCATCCCCCGGGCCGGCCACCTCGATGAAGACCTTGCCGATCGCGTTGTCGGGCAAGGCTTCCAGTGCTGCACTGATGGCGGGCAGCGCGGCTTCGTCACCAGCCAGCAGATGCCAATCAGCGGCCGGGTCGGGGGTGTAGGCCCCGCTCGGCCCCATCAGGTAAGCGGGCTGACCGGGTTGGACCGCCGCAGCCCACGGTGCGGCTACGCCCTGCTCACCGTGCACGACGAAGTCGATGGTGATCTCGCCACGCTCGGCGTCGACGTTGCGCACGGTGTAGGTGCGCACCGTCGGTCGCTGCTCGGCGGGCAATTCCTGAAAGCTGTCCAGTGTCAAAGGCTTCGGCAGCGCCGCGACATCGACACCGTCAGGGACGATGGCGATTTTGACGTAGGCATCACTGAACTCGTTGGGCGAGAACGTGTCGAAGCCATTTTCACCGTTGCCGCCCAGCACCAGCCTGACCATGTGGTCGGTCAGTTGCTCGCGGCGCACCACTTCAAAAGTGTGCACGGGACGTCCTGCCATACCGCCTCCAAAACTCGCTCGGCCGGATCTCTTTATTAGCCGACCTCATCGACTATACGGAGACAGGCCCCGCGAATGGGGTCTACCGGCGCCGGCGCAACCGCCAGCACCCGTCCTCGCTGACGACCATCCCGGCGAGCTCCAACGTCGTCAACGGCCCCAGTATCTGATGCGGCGGAAGGGCGGCGAGCATCGCGATCTCGTCCACGGTGTGGGCGCCGCGCGACGGCAGCGCGTCGTAGACCTGTTTCTCAATCGGCGAGAGCTTGTCGAGCGGCGCCACCGGATGCGGCTCCTCCGATGCGAGTTCGCCTATGCGGCCGACGAGTTCGACGATCTCCTCGGCACGGCCGACCAGATTGGCACCACCTCGGAGCAGCGCATGGCATCCCGCCGATGCCGCCGATGTCACCGGCCCTGGCACCGCGCACACCGACCGGCCCAGCAACTTGGCCCACCCGGCTGTATTGGCCGCACCGCTGCGCAACCCGGCCTCGACGACCACCGTCGCGCCCGAGAGTGCAGCGACCAACCGGTTGCGAGTGAGAAACCGCAGCCGGCCCGGCGCCACGCCAGGCGGATACTCGCTGACCAACAGGCATTCCTGGCGGATCCGGTGGAACAGTGCGCTGTGCCCGGCCGGGTACGGATTGTCGATGCCGCCGGCCACGATCGCGACGGTCATGCCCTCGCAGGCCAGGGCGGCGCGGTGCGCTGCTCCGTCGATTCCATACGCACCGCCGGACACCACCGTCACCTCGCGCTCAACCAACCCGGCGGCCAAGTCAGCGGTCACGTGCTCGCCGTACGCCGTGGCCGCGCGGGTACCGACGATCGCCGCGGCGCGCTCAGTCACCTCGTCGAGCCGGACCGGCCCGCTCGCCCACAACACCAACGGCGGATGATCATTGGAACGCTTGCGATCCTTGCCCACGCCCAGCGCGCGGAATCGCAGCAGCGGCCACTCATCGTCATCGGGGGTGATCAACCGCCCGCCCATCTTGTCGAGGATGTCCAGATCCCTGACTGCACAATCCAATTCCCGACGGGCCTCGACCCGGCTCGACAACTCCGACTCGACTTCACCGGATTTGACCCGATCGGCCGCCTCGACAGGACCCACCTGCGCGACGAAGGCCGCCAGTTCCGCGCACGGCGGCTCAGCGACCCGTGACAGATAGGCCCAGGCACGCCGGACCTCGTCGGTCATGACACACCCCCGGCCCGACGGAAGCCCAACGCCGTGGCCACGTCCTCACGCGCCGGCATGGTCCGGCCGGCGAGATCGGCCAACGTCCAGGCGACTCTCAAACTCCTGTCGGCGCCGCGCATGCTGATCACCCCAAGGTCGAGTGCGGACCGCAACGGCTCCATGGCGGCTCTGGGCAGTCGGAACTCACGCCGCAGCAGCGAACCGCCGACCTCGGCGTTGGTACCGATCCCGTACGGCTTCCACCTTTCCTGGGCGGCGAGGCGGGCTGCCGCAACGCGGTCGCGCACCACGGCGCTCGACTCTCCGGCCTGCGGGGTGAATGCTCCGACGCTGACGGGATGCAACTCCACCTGCAGGTCGACGCGGTCCACCAATGGCCCGGACAGCTTGCCGCGATACCGCAGCCTGGCCTGGGCCGAACAGACACAGTCCTGCGATTTGGGCGGCGCGCACGGGCACGGATTGGCCGCCAGAACCAGTTGGAAGCGGGCTGGGTAACACGCCACCCCGTCCCGGCGGGCCAGCCGGATCTCACCGTCCTCCAACGGGGTTCGCAGCGCTTCGAGGGCACTTGAGCCCATCTCGGCGAACTCGTCGAGAAACAACACACCGCGGTGTGCCCGACTGACCGCTCCGGGGCGAGCGAACCCGCTTCCGCCTCCGACGAGCGCCGCCACGGTCGAGGTGTGGTGAGGAGCCACGAACGGCGGCCGCGTGATCAGCGGTGTATCCCCTGCCAGCAGCCCTGCCACGGAGTGAATCGCGGTGACCTCCAACGACTCCCCCGGCGACAACGGCGGCAACAAGCCTGGAAGACGCTGCGCCAACATCGTTTTACCGATGCCGGGAGGGCCGGTGAGCATCAGGTGGTGAGCACCCGCGGCGGCCACCTCCAGGGCGTAGCGGGCCTGAGCCTGACCGACCACGTCGGCAAGATCAGCTGTGGGCTCGGGGGCGCACCCCGGCGCGGCCACCCGCGCCACCAGATCCCCTTTGCCGTCGAGCCAGGCCTGCAGCTGACGCAACGTGCGCACACCGCACACCTCGATCCCGTCCACCAGACTCGCCTCGGCCAGGTTGTCGACGGGCACCACCACGAGGGGCCAGCCCTCCTGCTTGGCGGCCAACACCGCCGGCAGGACGCCGTGGACCGGACGGATACGGCCGTCGAGGGCGAGTTCGCCGAGCAGAACCGACTTTTCCAGCCGGGCCCAGGCCGTCTTGGTGTGCGCCGAGAGCACCGCAGCCGCCAGCGCCACGTCATAGACCGAACCGACCTTGCGCAACGTGGCCGGGGACAACGCCAACGTCAGGCGCGACATCGGCCATTCGTTGCCACAGTTGGTGATCGCCGCCCGCACCCGATCCCGCGACTCCTGCAGGGCGGTGTCGGGCAACCCCACCAGATGCACGCCCGGCAGCCCCGAGGTGATATCCGCCTCGATCTCCACGATGACGCCGTCCACCGCACGCACGGCCACCGAATAGGCTCTGCCCAAACCCATTTCAACCCACCCCCTTGAGGTGCGTCAGCTCGGGTTCTCGGCGGCGGCCGAGGCGCACCCCGATCACGTCGATGCGCAGTGCGGCGAAACGAACGTCCTGCTCGGCCAGCCACAGCGCCGCCAGCCGGCGGATGCGGCGCACCTTCTGGGCCGTCACCGCCTCGGCCAGCCCGCCGAAACCATCGCCGGTGCGGGTCTTCACCTCGACGAAGACCGCCGTGTTGGTGGCGACGTCCACGGCGATCACGTCGAGCTCGCCGTAGCGGCATCGCCAGTTGCGGGTCAGGGTGCGCAAGCCCTGTGCCGTCAGATACTCGACGGCCAGCTGTTCGCCCAGTGCGCCGATCTCGGCCCGTGTCAGAGAACTCATGCCCACACCGTGCGGACCCGGTCCGACAGCATCTGCTCAATCCGGCCGAGTTATCCCCAGCGTCGAGTTCATCCACAGGTCTCGCCCACCCCGGTAGTGTCCTTAGGTGATGCTCAGCTAACGCCGAAAGGATTCACTTGATGCTCACACGCTGGAGCCGCCGGGTTGCTGTTGTCCTGTCTGCCGTCGCGGTCGCCGCCGGGATGGTCGCGTGCTCCAGTTCGGGGTCTGACGAGCTGTTGATCTACAACGCCCAGCACGAGTCACTCACCAAGGAGTGGATCGACGCGTTCACCAAAGAGACCGGCATCAAGGTCACCTACCGGCAGGGCGGTGACACCGAGCTCGGCAACCAGCTGGTGGCCGAGGGCAACGCCTCCCCGGCCGACGTGTTCCTCACCGAGAACTCGCCGGCGATGGCGGCTGTCGAGAAGGCCGGGCTGTTCGCCGACGTCGAGCAGCAGACCATCGACCAGGTCCCGGCCCAGTTCCGCCCGTCGTCGAACAAGTGGAGCGGCGTGGCGGCGCGCTCGACGGTCTTCGTCTACAACAAGGCCAAGCTGCCGGCCGATCAGCTGCCCCACTCGATCATGGATCTGCAGCAGCCACAGTGGAAGGGTCGCTGGGGTGCGCCGCCGGCCAAGGCGGACTTCCAGGCGATCGTCGCGGCCATCCTCGAACTGAAGGGTGAGCCGGCGACCGCGCAGTGGCTCGCCGGGTTGAAGACCAATGCCGTTGTGCTCCAGGACAACATCGCCACGCTTCGCGCCGTGAACGACGGTCAGGTCGACGGCGGGATCATCTATCACTACTACTGGTTCCGTGATCAGGCCAAGACCAGGGAGATCAGCGGAAACACCGCCCTGCACTACTTCAAGAACCAAGACCCCGGCGCGTTCGTCAGCCTGTCCGGCGGCGGCGTCCTGAAATCCAGCAAGAAGCAGGATCAGGCCCAGCAGTTCCTCCGGTTCATCACGGGCAAAGCCGGTCAGGAAGTGCTGCAGAAGGGCACCTCGTTCGAATACCCGGTCGCCAGTGGTGTCGCGGCCAACCCGGCCCTGCCGCCGTTGGACACGTTGCAGGCGCCCGCGGTCAACCCGTCCAATCTCGATGCCGCCAAGGTCACCGACCTGATGACGAAGGCTGGCTTGCTGTAATTGGTCGCGACAGAAGCACCACCGGCTCAACCCGGACCGCAGCAGCGTTCCGCACGTCCCCGGCCGGGGGCAGCGCTGAGCTCCGCCGTGGTGCTCTTGCTGGCAGCGACCTTCATCCCGCTGGGTTACGTCGCCTGGTCGGTCATCACCACCGGCCCGGGTCGGGTGATCGAGCTGGTGGTGCGGCCCCGGGTCGGCGAACTCCTGCTCAACACCGTGGGCCTGGTCGTGATCACCGTGCCCGTGTGCGTCGCGCTCGGAGTCGGAGCAGCCTGGCTGGTTGAGCGCACCGATCTGCCGGGACGGACGTGGTGGCGGCCGGTGTTCGTCGCACCCCTGGCCGTGCCTGCGTTCGTCAACAGCTACGCCTGGGTGAGTGTGGTGCCGTCGTTGCACGGATTCTCGGCCGGGGTGCTGATCGCGACGCTGTCGTACTTCCCGTTCGTCTATGTGCCCGCCGCGGCCACGCTGCGTCGCATCGACCCGGCACTCGAGGAATCGGCCCGCGCACTCGGTTCGGGGTCCTCGGGCGTGTTCTTCCGGGTGGTGCTGCCGCAGCTCCGCCTGGCGATCCTGGGCGGCGCACTGCTGATCGGTGTCCACCTGCTGGCCGAATACGGCGCGTTCGCGATGATCCGCTTCTCGACCTTCACCACCGCGATCTTCGAACAGTTCCAGGCCACGTTCGACGGCGCGGCCGGCGCCACGCTGGCCGCCGTTCTGGTGCTGCTGTGCCTGCTGCTGTTGGTCACCGAAGCCGCGGCCCGCGGCAATGCCCGCTTCGCACGGATCGGCTCCGGAGCGCAACGGGCCAGTGCGCCGATGCGCCTGGGCCACACCATGGTGCCGGCCACCGTCGGATTGCTGGCCCTGGCCGCCCTGGCACTGGGAGTTCCGCTGTGGACGCTGACGCGGTGGACGTGGATCGGTGGCGCGCAGGTGTGGGACGCCACCGAGATCGGTACCGCGCTCGCCCAGACCGCGACGCTGGCCGCTGCCGCCGCGGTTCTGACCACCGTGCTGGCCTTCCCGTTCGCCTGGGTCGCCGTCCGCTACCGCGGCCTGCTGGCCCGCTCGATCGAGGGCGCCAACTTCATCACCAGCTCGATGCCCGGCATCGTCACCGCGCTGGCCCTGGTCACCGTCGCGATCCGCTACGCTCCCCCGCTCTATCAGACTGCCGCCCTGGTGATCTGCGCCTACGTGCTGCTGTTCCTGCCGCGCGCCCTGGTCAGCCTGCGCTCGGGCCTGGCACAGGTCCCGCCGTCAGTGGAAGAAGCCTCACGTTCGCTGGGGGCCTCACCGGCGCGGACGTTCGTGCTGATCACCCTGCGGCTGACCGCCCCGGCCGCCGCGGCCGGGGCCTCGCTGGTTTTCGTCGCCGTGGCAACGGAATTGACCGCGACGCTGTTGCTGGCACCGACCGGCACCCGCACCCTGGCCATGCGGTTCTGGTCGCTGAGCAGCGAACTCGATTACGCCGCGGCGGCACCCTACGCCCTGATGCTGATCGCCTTGTCCATACCCGTGACCCTGATGCTGTTGCGTCAGTCGACAAAGGTGGCTGCCCTGTGACCGACGATGTCCTGCAGGTGCGCGGACTCCGCAAGTCCTTCGACGGCACTGCGGTGCTCGACGGCATCGACCTGACCCTGACGCCGGGCACCATCACCGCGGTGGTCGGGTCGTCCGGGTGCGGTAAGACCACGCTGCTACGGGTGATCGCCGGCTTCGAATCCCCCGACGCCGGCACCGTGACCATCGGTGGGCGCGAAATGGCAAGTCCGACAAACACTGTCGCACCCCATCGACGCGACGTCGGTTACGTGGCACAGGACGGTGCATTGTTCCCCCACCTGACGGTGGCCCAGAACGTCGCTTACGGTCTGCATGAGCGCGGCACCGCGGCCCGGGCCAGGGTCGGCGAGCTGCTGGCCACCGTGTCCCTGGATTCGTCGTTCGCGCAGCGCCGCCCGCATCAACTCTCCGGTGGCCAGCAGCAGCGCGTCGCGTTGGCCCGGGCGCTGGCTCGCCGGCCGGTGGTCATGCTGCTCGACGAGCCGTTCAGCGCGCTCGACACCGGTCTGCGTGCCGCCACGCGAAAGTCCGTGGCCCGTGCGCTGTCCGAGACCGGGGTGACCACCCTGATCGTGACGCACGACCAGGAGGAGGCGCTGTCGATCTCCGATCAGGTCGCGGTGATGCGCGAGGGCAGGTTCACCCAGGTCGGAACACCCGAGCACGTGTACCGCCAACCCGCCGACCGGTTCACCGCCGAGTTCCTCGGGGACTGCATCACGGTGGCCGGCACCGTCACGTCAGGTTGGGCCGACAGCGCGCTGGGCCGGATACCGGTACAGGCCGGCGCCGCCGACGGTCCGTGCACGCTGGTGCTGCGGCCTGAACAGCTTGTCGCCACCGCGATTTCGGACAGCGAGGGTGATGCCCACGCCGCCGCCAGTGTGGGAACCGTGGTCGGCACCGAGTTCCTCGGCCACGATGTGCTACTCACCATCGAGCCGGCCGCGGCCGGTGAGCCCATCGTCGTACGTCAGCACAGCCTGAATCCGCCGGCCCGCGACACCAAGGTCCGGATCGATGTGCGGGGCGCGGGAACGGCGTTGCCTTGAGCCACATCGTCTCCGCGTTGAGGGCGCACGGTGACCGGATCGCGGTCTTCACCGAGACCCGGCAGATCAGCTACTCGACCCTCGCCGACCTCGTGTCACAGTCCGCGATGACGCTGGGCACCGAACGACGCCTCGTGCTTCTCGAAGCACGCAACGACCTGCCCACCCTGGTGCACTACCTGGGCGCACTGGCCGGTGGCCACGTGTCCTTGCCGGTACCCGCGGACGGCGACCACGGCACGATCCTGCGGACCTACTCCCCCGACACCGTGATCGACGCCGCAGGCATCCACCACCGGCGCACCCACAGCACGCACCGGCTGCACGACGATCTGGCACTGCTGATGTCGACCTCGGGCAGCACCGGGTCACCGAAGCTGGTCCGGCTGTCCTACACCAATCTCGCCAGCAATGCCGCCGCCATCGCCGAGTACCTCGCGATCAGTGAAACCGATCGGGCGGCAACGACATTGCCACTGTCGTACTGCTACGGACTGTCGGTGGTCAACAGTCACCTGCTGCGCGGAGCCGGCCTGGTCCTCACCGATCGCTCGGTGGTCGACGACGAGTTCTGGGACCTGTTCACCCGTTACCGGGCCACCACCTTCGCCGGGGTAAGCCACACGTTCGAACTGCTCGACCGCATCGGCTTCGACACCATGGACCTGCCCCATCTGCGGTACCTCACCCAGGCGGGTGGGCGGATGGCACCCGATCGGGTGCGCCGTTTCGCGGCACTGGGACAGCGCCGTGGCTGGCAGCTGTTCGTGATGTACGGCGCCACCGAGGCGACCGCCCGGATGGCTTATCTGCCACCGGAATTGGCTCTGGCACACCCCGAAGCCGTCGGACGTCCGATTCCCGGCGGCAGCCTGTCCATCCGTTCCGGTGACGGCTGGCCCGAGGGCACAGGTGAACTCGTCTACCGCGGCGCCAACGTGATGCTCGGATACGCGCAGCGACCCGAGGACCTGGCCCTCGGCGCCACCATCTCCGAACTCCGCACCGGCGACATCGCCCGGCGCACCTCGGACGGCCTGTACGAAGTCATCGGCCGCAGTGGCCGATTCGTGAAGCTGTTCGGCCTGCGCATCGACCTCGACCGTCTCCAGACCACCCTCGCCGACCACGGAGTGACGGCGTTGTGCGCCGACGACGGCGAAGCCCTTGCGGTGGCCGCCGTTGACACGGGCGCAACGACTGCCGGTGAAGTGCAGCAGTTGACCGCCACTCTGGCCGGCGTGCCCGCCGGTGCGGTGCGCTCGGCGCTCGTCTCCGAACTGCCCCGGTTGATCTCGGGCAAGCCCGATTACGCCACGGTGCGCACGTTGGCCGCCGCACCCCCAGTCGGCGACATCTCGGACCTGAAGGGCCTGTTCGCCGAGGTTCTACACCTGCCTGCTGCGTCCGTCGACCGCGACGCCAGCTTCATCGATCTCGGCGGTAACTCACTGTCCTATGTGGCGATGTCGGTTCGGCTGGAACGCGCCCTGGGACGGCTGCCGAAGGATTGGCACCGGATGCCGCTGCGGGACCTGGAGCACCATTGCGCGCCCCGTCGGCGTCGATGGGCAACCGTGGAAACCAGCGTCGCCCTGCGTGCCGCAGCCATTGTCCTCATCGTCGGTTCGCATGCCGAGTTATTCGCACTGTGGGGCGGTGCGCACATCCTGCTCGGGGTGGCCGGTTACAACTTCGGCCGGTTCTGCCTGACCCCGGCCCCGCCGTCGACGCGGCTACGTCACCTACGCAACACGATCGCCTGGATCGCCGTGCCCTCCATCGTCTGGGTCGCCGTCGCGCTGGTCCTCACCGACGACTATCACGCGTCGAACCTGTTGCTGGCCAACAAGTTCCTCGGGCCGCCCGACAGCATGACCGCCGGACGATTGTGGTTCGTCGAGGTCCTCGTCTGGATCCTGGTGGCACTGACCGCGGTATGCGCACTGCCGGGCGCCGACCGGCTGGAGCGACGCCGCCCGTTGGCCTTCGCCGCGGCGTTCCTCGCACTCGGGTTGGTATTGCGTTACGACCTACCCGGTTTGGGTCTGGGCCGCGAAGCCTGGTTCACGGTGCTGGCGTTCTGGTTCTTCGCGGCCGGGTGGGTGGCGGCCAAGGCCACCGCCACCTGGCAACGCGCCCTCGTCACCGTCGTGCTGGCGGTGGGCTTGCACGGCTACTTCGGCAACACTGGCCGGGAAACCCTGGTACTGGCCGGGTTCGCACTGCTGATCTGGCTGCCCGCGGTGCGCTGTCCCGCGCCGATAGCGACTGGCTGCGGGCTGCTCGCCGGGGCCTCGCTGTACACGTACCTGACGCACTACCAGGTCTATCCGTTGTTCGGCGACCACCGGGTGCTCGGTGTGCTGGCGGCGCTGATCGTGGGGGTGGCGCTCACGTACCTGATCAACGTGACCCGAAGGAAGTTCGCGAGAAGACGCGTAGGTGCCCGGATCGCGACGAAAGTGGGTCCCTACGTGTCTGCTCGGCAGGGAAACTCAGTCCGCCAAGCGGTCGGCGACCAGCCCCTCCTGCACCAGCGTGGCGGCCACCGCACCGTCGGCACGCAGCAGGCTTGACGTGATCAGCCCCCGCCCCCGCTCAGCGGCAGGTGAGCGTGACTCCAGCAGGTTCCACTCCCCGGCCCGCACCGGACGGTGAAACCAGATCGACGAATCCGTGGTGCCACTGCGGTGACTGCGCGACCGCATGCTGTGCCCATGCACAGCCAACGCCGGATCGATGCCGTACAGGTCCGTGATGTACACCGCGATCAGCATGTGCACCAACGGATCGTCCGGCAGCTCGGTGGTGACCCGCCACCACATGCGGCGCACGAACTCCTCGCCCGAACCGTCGTCGGCGATGCGGATGTCGAACTCGTCGAGCGGCAGGGACGGCGCCGGGCCGGGCGGGCCGGTGCACGGAAGCACCTCGGGGTCGTGTGGCATCGCACCGAGCCCGTGTGCGGGGCCGGCGAGGGCTGTCGCGAACGACACCGTGGCCGTGGTCAGCATGCGGCCATGTTCATACGATTCGACACGTCGCGCCGAGGCGGTACGCCCGTCGTACACGCGGTGCACGCGCTGCTCGACCGGTTCCCCGGCGTCCCCGCCGCGCAGGAACTGCAGGTGCATGTTGGTCGGTGACCGGTCATCCCCCACCGTCCGGCAGGCGGCGGCCAGGCTCTGTGCGGCGAGCAGACCACCGTAGGCCCGCTTGCCGGCCGGACCGCTGGCCTGCCCGGTGAACACATCGCCGTCGGCGGCCCGTACGTCCAACAGCTTCAGCAGAGCACTCATTGATCGGTACCCGTTGCGACAGTGCCCGATTCGGTCAGCGCGGCAATCTCGTCGGCACCGAGCCCGAGGTGTTCGGCCAGCACCGAGTTCGTGTCGTCGCCGAGAGCGGGAGCAGGGACCGCAGGCGGATACATCCCGCCGATCGAAACCGGCAGGCCCGGCGCCAGGTAGGTGCCGATGCGGGGTTGCTCCAGCGGGGTGAACAGCGGATTGGCGACCACCCGCTCGTTGACGGCGACCTCCGCGAAGCTGCGGTACCGCTCCCAGAGCACCGAGGTGCCCGACAGCGCCGCACTGATCTCCTCGGCGGTGTGTTCGCTGAACCACAAGGTGAACAGGCCAGTCAGGGCGTCTCGGTGGATGTACCGCTGCCCCTCGTCGGTGAAGTCTGCGCCGAACGCCTCGGCAAGGGCGGCAACGGCTTTGGTGGTGCCCGTGACCTCGGTGAGGTCACGGAAATGCCGTCCGGTGAGCGCCACCAGCATGAAGCCGACGCCGTCACTGCTGGTGAAGTTCTGTCCGTAGGTGCCGTACAGCGTGTTGCCGAGCCGTTCGCGGCCGGTACCGTTGATCATCACCTCCGTCAGGAATCCGAGATTGCCCGCGGTGGCGAGGGCGACGTTCTCCAGCGGGATGCTGATCCGGGCGCCTTCACCGGTGGAATCACGGTGGCGCAGTGCGGCACTGACCGCCAGCGCCACGTACAGCCCACAGCTGACATCCCAGGCGGGCAACACATGGTTCACCGGGGTGGACAGCTGGGCTGGCCCGGTGACTATCGGGAAGCCCAACCCGGCGTTGACCGTGTAATCCACCCCGGTGCCGCCGTCGGCACGCCCGGACACCTCGACGTGGATCAGGTCGGGACGCTGCGCGGACAGCACGTCGTACGAATGCCATTGCCGTCCAGCCACATTCGTGATGAGCACACCGGCCTCGGCGATCAGCCGTTGCACCAGCTGCTGGCCCTCCGGTGAACGCATATCGGCAGCCACCGAACGCTTGCCCTTGTTCAGCCCGGCCCAGTAGATGCTGTCGCCACCGTCGGTCAGCGGCCAGCGGTGATAGTCGGCAGCACCCCCGATGGGATCGACGCGCACCACCTCGGCGCCCAACTGGGCCAGGGTCATGCCGGCCAGCGGCACGGCGACGAAACTGGAGATCTCGACGATCCGTACCCCGGCCAGCGGGCGGGTCGGGTCCGGCGTTACGGATTCGGCCATGGGAGTCAAGCTATCAAGCCGGTTCGCCCACCAGTTTCACCGCGGCGGCCTCGATGGTGTCCTCGGACAACAGCACCTCCAGTGCGGCATCGCCCAGCGGGATGAAGCTGTCGGCACTGGAGACCCGCTGCACCCGCCCGGTGAAGCCGTGGTCAGCGAGTTCGGCCAGCACCCCTTCCCCCACACCCCCGGTGCGGCGGGTCTCGTCGACGATGAGCACCCGTCCGGTCGCGTCCGCCTCGCGCAGCATGTCCTCGACCGGCAGCGGCGACAGCCAGCGCAGGTCGACCACCCGGGCGGCGATCCCGGCGCGCTCCAGGCGCGCCGCGACCCGCAGGCTCATCCACAGTCCGTTGGCGAACGTCAGGATGGTCAGGTCGGCGCCGTCGCCGTACGTGCGGGCCGTACCGACACGGACTGGCTGCTGTGGATAGGCCGCCAGCCACTGCTCGTCACCGTCGGCATAGAGATCCTTGCTGTGGTACAAGGCGATGGGTTCGAGGTAAATGCACACCGCACCAGCAGTTTTCGCGGCGGAAACGCAGGTGTGCAGCATCGCCGCGGCGTCGTCGGGCCGGGCCGGCGAGGCGATCACCACCCCGGGAATGTCGCGGATCGCGGCGACCGAGTCGTCGTTGTGGAAGTGACCGCCGAACCCCTTTTGATACCCGTAGCCCGCGATCCGCACCACCATCGGATTGCGGTACTGCCGGTTGGAGAAGAACTGCAGCGTGGCCCCCTCACCGCGGATCTGATCGGCGGCGTTGTGCAGATAGGCCAGGTACTGGATCTCCGGGATCGGCACCAGCCCCGAGACACCGGCGCCCAGGGCCAGTCCCAAGATGGTCTGTTCGTCGAGCAGGGTGTCGAAGACCCGCGCGGAGCCGGCCGCAGCCGGCAGGCCGCGGGTCACCCCGTAGACACCGCCCTTACGGGCGATGTCCTCGCCGAACACGATCGCCTCCGGATGCGCCTGCAGCACCTCCTGCAGCGCCCGATTGATGGCCAGAGCCAGGGTCAGCGGTGGACCGCCGGGCTCACCCGGCGCGACGGCGGAGACCGACTTGGCCTCGTCCAGTGTTTCGCGCAGCGGTTGCATCACCGCCGTCGCACTGTCCAATCGCGGGCGATCGCTGACCTCGCGCGCCAGGCTCATCACCTCGGCCCGTTTGTCCTCATAGCGTTGCAGCACCTGATCAGGCGTCAGAATGCCATGGGCCACAAGTGTTCTCGCGGTGGTCAGCACGGGGTCAAGCTCATAGTCGGCAACGATGTCGGTAGGCCGCCGGTAGGCCTGCTCATAGTCGGACCCGGCATGACCCATCAGCCGTACCGTGCGCAGGTGTAAGAATGCCGGTTTGCGAACGCGCCGGACCCAATCGGCCGCGGCGCGTGCGGTTTCGACCACATCGACAAGGTCGCACCCGTCGGCGGCGAAGTACTGCAACCCCTTGCGGTCCCCGTAGGCACGGGCGATCCAGCCGCGCGGCGTCGGCGTGCTGATCCCGATGCCGTTGTCCTCGCAGACCAACAGCAGCGGCATCGGCAGGCCCTGGTAGGCGGCGTGCAGGGCGGCATTGACGGCGCCGACGGTCGTCGAATGATTGGCCGAGGCGTCACCGAAACTGCACACGGTGACCGCGTCCTCCGGCCATGGGCAGGCCACACCGAGCTTGCGGGTGCGGGCGATCGAAAACGCCACCCCGACCGACCGCGGCAGATGTGACGCGATGGTGGACGTCTGCGGAATGATGTTCAGGTCCTGACGGCCGAACACCTTGTGCCGCCCGCCGGAGATCGGCTCAGCGGTGGCCGCCACCAACCCCAGCAGCACGTCGCGCAGCGGATCGCAGCCGTCGACCTGCGCGGCGCGGGCCAGGTAGAAGCCGCCCGACCGATAGTGCAGCAACGCCGGATCGCTCGGCCGCAGGGCGGCGGCGACAGCGGCATTACCCTCGTGCCCGGACGATCCGATGGTGTAGAAGCCCTGCCCCTGCGAACGCAGCCACCGGGCGGCCAGGTCCAGATGCCTGCTGCCCAGCTGAGCGTCGAAGAGCGCCAAGGGATTCGGCATATCCAGTGCCGGGGCATCCTCTGAGCCCGGCGCGATGAGCGACGCTACCGTCGCGGTGAAGTACGCGTCGATGGGCTCGATGGTCATTCAGATCAGCTCGGTCGCCTCGGCGATCGACGGCAGCACGCGGCTGGGCCGGAACGGATAACGTTCGATGTCGGAGACCGACGTCGAACCGGTGAGCACCAGGATGGTCTCCAGACCCGCCTCGATCCCGGCCACCACGTCGGTGTCCATCCGGTCCCCCACCATCACGGTGTTCTCCGAATGCGCCTCGATCCGATTGAGCGCACTGCGGAACATCATCGGATTGGGCTTCCCGACGAAGTAGGGGTCGCGGCCGGTGGCCTTGGTGATCATCGCCGCCACCGATCCCGTCGCGGGCAACGGGCCCTCGGCCGACGGACCTGAGACATCGGGGTTGGTGGCGATGAATCGGGCGCCGCCGAGAATCAGTCGGACGGCCTTGGTGATCGCCTCGAAGGAGTAGGTGCGGGTCTCCCCCAACACCACATAGTCGGGATCGATGTCGGTCAGGGTGTAGCCGGCCTCGTGCAGCGCGGTGGTCAGCCCGGCCTCGCCGATCACATACGCCGAGCCGCCCGGCTGCTGATCGGCCAGGAACGCCGCGGTCGCCAGTGCGGAGGTCCAGATCGACGTCTCGGGCACGATCAGCCCCGACCGGGCCAGTCGGGCCGCCAGATCACGCGGGGTGAAGATCGAGTTGTTGGTGAGCACCAGAAACGGCCGTTGTTTGTCGGCCAGAGTCTGCAGGAACTCGGCGGCGCCCGGGAGCGCGTGCTCCTCGCGGACCAGGACGCCGTCCATGTCGGTTAGCCAGCACTGGGCAGGTGAACGCACCGGTCCAGTGTCTCAACTCGCCGTGCGGATCAAGCGGCAACGGAGTTATCCACAAGGTGTGGCGATGGCATGGCGGTGACGCCCCCGCCTCCATACGATGGGGCGATGGCAGCCCTCGAAGACCTCGAAGCGCGGGTGGCAGCGCTGGAGGCCTCCCATTTTGACTATCGCGCGGTGCTTGCGGCAGTCAACGCATTGGGTGCCAATCAGCGTGAGCAGGGCCAACGACTCACCTCCGTCGAGGGGCGGCTCACCTCGGTCGAGCGCGAACTGACGGACTTCCGTCAAGAGACCCGAGCCCGCCTGCGCTCAGTCGACGAGCATCTGGCCGAGATCAAGGACCTCATAACCGGCCGGCGCTGAAAGCAACGGCCCGGTGAGCGGAAACCGCACAGCCGGGCCGTTGACTACTCAGCCGAGATCAGTTGGCGTGCTGATCGGCGACGTCGAGCGCGGAGTCCAGGATCGCCAGACCCTCGCGCGCCTCCTGCTCGGTGACGTTGCACGGCGGCACCACGTGGATGCGGTTGAAGTTGGCGAACGGCAGCAGGCCGTTGGCCTTGCACGCGCCGATCACGGCATTCATCGCCGGGCTGGAGCCACCGTAGGGCGCCAACGGTTCGCGGGTCTGCTGATCCGCCACGAGCTCGACCGCCCAGAACACGCCCGCGCCACGCACCTCGCCGACGCTGCGGTGCTTGGCCGCCAACTCGGCCAGGCCGGGTGCCAGCACCTCGGCACCGATCTTGGCGGCGTTCTCGACCATGCCCTCGTCAGCCATGGCGTTGATGGTGGCGACCGCAGCCGCGGTGGCCAGCGGGTGCCCGGAATAGGTCAGCCCACCCGGGTACGGACGATGCGCGAACGTCTCATAGATGGCCGGGCTGATCGCGACACCACCGAGCGGAACGTAACCGGAGTTCACCCCCTTGGCGAAGGTGAGCAGATCGGGCACCACGTCGAAATGCTCAATGGAGAACCACTTTCCACTACGACCGAAGCCGGCCATCACCTCGTCGGCGATGAACACGATGCCGTAGCGGTCGCAGATCTCGCGCACCCCGGCCATGTACCCCGGCGGCGGGACCATGATGCCCGCGGTACCCGGGATCGACTCCAGGATGATCGCGGCGATGGTGGTCGGACCCTCCATCTGGATCAGCTTGTCGAGGTACTCCAGAGCGCGCTGGGATTCCTGTTCCTCGGTTTCGGCGTGGAACGACGAGCGGTAGAGGAACGGCCCGTTGAAGTGCAGGGTGCCGGAATTGCCGCGGTCGTTGGGCCAGCGCCGCGGGTCACCGGTCAGGTTGATCGCGGTGTCGGTGCCACCGTGGTAGGCGCGGTACCGCGACAGCACCTTGTAGCGGCCGGTGTGCAGTCGGGCCATCCGGACCGCGTGCTCGACCGCGTCGGCGCCGCCGTTGGTGAAGAACACCTTGTTCAGCTCACCGGGGGTGCGCTCGGCGATCAGCCGGGCCGCCTCCGAACGTGCCGCGTTGGCGTATTGCGGAGCCACGGTGCAGAGCTTGGCGGCCTGCTCGGCAATCGCGGCAACAACTTTCGGGTGCTGATGACCGATGTTGGTGTTGACCAGCTGGGAGGAGAAGTCCAGCAGCCGGTTACCGTCGCCGTCCCAGACGTACGAACCCTGGGCGGCGGTGATCGTCATCGGCGAGATCTCCTCCTGCGCCGACCAGGAGTGGAACACGTGTGCACGGTCTAGTTCGTAGGCCCGCGCGGCCTCGGCCTTCGCCGCATCGACGGTCAACCCGTTGGGCAGCGTGGCGGACTCTTGAATCGCAGTCATGAGTTGAATTCTCTCACTTGTTCTCGGGGAAGCCGAGGTTGATGCCACCGTGGCTGGGGTCCAGCCAGCGGGTGGTGATGGCCTTGGTGCGGGTGAAGAAGTGCACGCCTTCGGCGCCGTGCGCATGGCTGTCACCGAACAGCGATGCCTTCCAACCACCAAAGCTGTAGTAGGACATCGGAACCGGGATCGGCACGTTAATGCCGACCATGCCGACCTCGACCTCGTTCTGGAACCGCCGCGCGGCGCCACCGTCGTTGGTGAAGATCGCGGTGCCGTTGCCGTACGGGTTGTTGTTGATCAGCTCAAGCGCCTCGTCGTAGGTCTCGACGCGCAGGACCGACAGCACCGGGCCGAAGATCTCGTCGGTGTAGACGCTCATCTCCGGGGTGACGTTGTCGAGCAGGGTCGGGCCGAGCCAGAAGCCACCCGAATCCCGTTGACCCGCCCCGTCCAGGACCGTACGGCCGTCGACGACGACCTTGGCACCGTCGGCCTCGCCCGCGTCGATGTAGGAGGCCACCTTGTCGCGGTGGGCCTTGGTCACCAGCGGCCCCATGTCCGAATCCTTGGTTCCGTCACCGGTTTTGATGGTGGCGGCACGCTCGGCGATCTTGGCGACCAGCTCGTCGGCGACAGGGCCCACAGCGACGGCGGCCGAGATGGCCATGCAGCGCTCACCGGCGGAACCGAATCCGGCGTTGATCATGGCATCGGCCGCGAGATCCAGATCGGCGTCGGGCAGGATCACCGCGTGGTTCTTGGCCCCACCCAGGGCCTGCACGCGCTTGCCTGCCGCGGTGGCAGTGGCGTACACGTACTGCGCGATCGGGGTGGACCCGACGAAGGACACCGCCTTGATCTTGGGGTTGGTCAGCACCTCGTCGACGGCCGTCTTGTCACCCTGCAGGACGTTGAACACACCCTCGGGCAGTCCGGCCTCGGCCCACAGCTGCGCCATCCACAGCGAGGCGCTCGGGTCTTTCTCCGACGGCTTGAGCACCACGGTGTTACCGGCGGCGATGGCGATCGGGAAGAACCACATCGGCACCATGGCGGGGAAGTTGAACGGCGAGATGATGCCGACCGGTCCCAGCGGCTGCAGCACGGAGTGCACGTCGACGTTGGTCGACGCGTTCTCGCTGAATCCACCCTTGAGCAGATTCGGGATGCCGCAAGCGAACTCGACGACTTCCAGACCACGGCTGACCTCGCCGAGCGCATCGGAGAGCACCTTGCCGTGCTCGCTGGTAATAATCTCTGCGAGTTCGCCCTTCCGCTGGTTGAGCAGCTCGCGGAAGGCGAACAACACCGAGGTGCGCTTGGTCAGGGACGTGTCCCGCCAAGCCGGGAACGCCGCGGCGGCGGCGTCGATCACCGCACGCGCGTCATCCACACTGGCCAGCGCGACCTCGCCGGTGACCGCACCGGTCGCCGGGTTGGTCACCGGGGCGGTGGCGGTCGAAGTGCCGGCAAACACCTTGCCGTCGCGCCAATGCTGGATGACATTGCTCATGGATTCCCGAACCTTCCTGTGGCGATAAGTACTGGTACTACTCTGGGCCACCGTCAATACCAGCGGGACGATCATCTTGTAATCCTGATCAGCCGGTTCATTACACTTTGTAAAATGATCCCGACCGTGCGCGACATCGTCAGCCTGCCGGTGGTGCAGGCCGGCGAGCCCGAGGTGCTCAGCGCACAACAGCTGGACCGGCCGGTGCGCTGGGTCCACGTGAGCGACATGCCGGACCTGGCCGGCCTGCTGCAGGGTGGCGAACTGGTGCTCACCACCGGTGCGGCACTGCGTGACGCGCCCCGCGACTACCTGCGACGGATGCACCGGGCAGGAGTGGTCGGCGTGGTCGTCGAACTGGGCACCCGCATCGAATCACTGCCCGACAGCGTCGGGAAGATGGCGCAGACTCTCGGCCTGGCGCTGGTCGTCCTGCACCGACAGACCAAGTTCGTCGAAGTCACCGAGGCGGTGCACCGCCTCATCGTGGCCGACCAGTACGAGGAACTCGAGTTCGCCCACCGCACCCACAAGACCTTCACCGAGCTGAGCATGAAACGGCCGTCGATGGCCGACATCGTGCGCGCGGCCGCCGAGATGATCGATGAATCGGTGGTGCTGGAGGACCTGTCCCGCCAGGTGCTGGCGATCTCACCGCGCAACGAGCCGGCCACCACCGTGCTCGCCGACTGGCAACAGCGATCCCGAGCGATGACGGAACCGTGGGTCACCACGGCCGTCGGCCCCCGCGCCGAAGAGTGGGGTCGGCTGATCGTCCCGCACGCCCCGGCCGCGCCGGACAAGACGAAGATGGTCCTGGAACGCGCCGCACAGGCGCTCGCCCTGCACCGGATGGCCGAAAGGGGCCGGACCGGTCTCGAGCATCAAGCCCAGAGCGGGTTGATCGACGATGTTCTCGGCGGACGAATTGACGACGACCGCGAGGCCGATGCCCGGGCGCTGGCCCTCGGTCTGCGAGCCGGTGGCACCTACCTGCCGGCCACCGTCCGGGTGGGTGCGCCACCGGACCGGCTCGATCCGGTGGGCACCCAACGCCGCAACATCCGCATCCTCGATGCAGTCACTCACAGCGTGAAAGCCCAAGGGCACAGCGCGATCTGCTCGATCCGGCGAGACGGAGAGATCGGCCTCGTGCTGGCGCTGAATCCGCGGCGCGGTTCCAGCACCGAAGTCACCCTGAGCCGGCTGGCCGAGGGCTGGCGTGAGGCCATCGCCCGTGGCGGCGACGCGGACAAGGTCGTCATCGCCGTCGGTGGTGGCGCCGGAGCGTTCGCCGACGCCGTCCACGGGTTGCGCGAAGCTGCCCACGTCGCCGAAGTCGCGGCGTCGATGCCGGATCTGACCCGGCCGTTCGTGCGGGCCTCCGACGTCCGGCTGCGCGGACTGATCACGCTGCTGCTCGACGATCCGCGCGTCCAGATGTTCGCCGAAACCGAACTCAAGTCCGTTCTGATCCACGACGCCGATCAGGGCAGCGACGATCTGGTCGTGCTCCGCGGTTACCTGGAACTCGCGGGCAACAAGTCCGCACTGGCCAAACGTCTGCACATGAGCCGCCCGGCGCTCTACGGCCGGCTGGCCTCGATCGAACGGAGACTCGGCGTCAACCTCGACGACGGTGAATCGATGACGTCGCTGCACGTGGCGCTGCTGGTGCTGGACGCGCAACGCGGTGCCGCCGCACAGCCGCCACGCTGAGAGCACCTCGGGACTCATACTTGTCCGATGGCAGATCGCAATGTGTTGGGCGGCCGGCTCGAGGAGTGCGGCACCGACCCGCTTACCGGCTTCTACCGCGACGGATGCTGCTCGACGGGCGACGCCGACGCGGGCCGGCACACCATCTGCGCCGTCGTGACCACCGAATTCCTGGACCACCAGCGGTCGATCGGCAACGACCTCTCGACACCGGCACCGCAGTACCGGTTTCCCGGCCTGGTGCCCGGGGACCGCTGGTGCGTCACCGCGGTCAACTGGCTGCGCGCGCACAATGACGGCCAGGCGGCCCCGGTGGTACTGGCCGCCACCCATGAGCGCACCCTCGACGTGGTGCCGCTCGACGTTCTTCGGCAGTACGCGGTTGATGTGCCCGACGACCTGGGCAGCCTCTGAGGCTCCGTAGGCTCGAGCCGTGAGCGTCGCACCCGATACGAGCGTCACCCTGGACAACCGCTTCGCCCGCGCGCTTCCCGAGATGGCCGTCGCGTGGCAGGCCGAGCCGGCCCCCGCACTGCGGTTGCTGGTACTCAACGAGGCGTTGGCGGCCGAACTCGGCCTCGACGGCTCGTGGCTGCGCAGCCCCGACGGCCTCGGCCTGCTGTCGGGCACTGCCGTGCCGGACGGAGCCACCCCGGTGGCCCAGGCATACGCCGGGCACCAGTTCGGCGGGTACGTTCCGCGCCTGGGCGACGGCCGCGCGCTGCTGCTGGGCGAATTCGTCGGCGCCGACGACCGCCCCCGCGACCTGCACCTCAAGGGGTCGGGGCGCACGCCGTTCGCCCGCGGCGGGGACGGTCTGGCCGTCGTCGGGCCCATGTTGCGCGAGTACATCGTCAGCGAAGCGATGCACGCCATGGGCATCCCCACCACCCGTGCCCTCGCTGTGGTGGCCACCGGGCGCGACGTCCGGCGCGAGACGCTGCTGCCCGGGGCGGTACTGGCGAGGGTCGCCGACAGCCATCTGCGGGTCGGCAGTTTCCAGTACGCGAGCGCACAGGCACAGACCGTGGGCGACATCGCGCTGCTGCGGCGGCTGGCCGACCACGCCATCGCCCGGCACCATCCCAGCGCGGCCGATGCCGAGAACCCGTACCTGGCGCTGTACGAGGGTGTCGTCGCGGCGCAGGCCACGCTGCTGGCCCAGTGGATGCTCGTCGGGTTCGTCCACGGCGTGATGAACACCGACAACATGACCATCTCCGGTGAGACCATCGACTACGGGCCGTGTGCGTTCATGGAAATCTTCGATCCGGCAACGGTGTTCAGCTCGATCGATCATGGCGGCCGCTATGCCTACGGGAATCAGCCGACCGTCGCCGCGTGGAACCTGGCCCGCTTCGCCGAAACCCTGTTGCCCCTGCTCGCTGACGACGGTGAGCACGCCGTCGAACTCGCCACCCGGGCACTGCGCGAGTTCGGGCCGCAGTTCGACGCCGCGTGGTCGGCTGGGATGCGCGCCAAGCTCGGACTGCCCGACGATGTCGACGATGAAGTGGCCCGCAGCCTGATCGACGACCTGCTCGCGCTGTTGCAGCAGAACCGAACTGACTACACGTCGTTCTTCCGCGACCTCGCACGTGCCAAGCGCGGAGAAGCCGAGATCGCCGGCGGATTCGACGAGTGGCTGGCACGGTGGCAAGCCCTCGGGCCTGACACCGCTGCCATGGACCGGGTCAATCCCATCTACATTCCCCGCAATCATCTCGTCGAAGAAGCGTTGAACGCCGGGACGAACGGCGACATGGAACCCGTCGAGCACCTGATGGACGCGCTCGCTGCGCCCTTTGACGAACGTCCCGGGCTCGAACGGTATGCCGCACCCGCGCCCGACGACTTCGGTACCTACCGCACGTTCTGCGGAACCTGACGACCAGCCGCTACGGTGGGTCGGGTGACGACGATCACGATGAACACACCCGACGGCCCGATCGACGCTCTGCTCGGCCTCCCCAGCGGGGAGGGTCCGTGGCCCGGAGTGGTGATCATCCATGACGCGATCGGCTACGCACCCGACAACGAGGCGATCTCCGAACGCGTCGCGGCTGCCGGCTATCTCGCGCTCACGCCGAATCTCTACGCGCGCGGCGGTCGGGCGCGGTGCATCACCCGGGTGATGCGGGAGCTGCTGACCCAGCGCGGCCGGGCACTCGACGACGTCCTGGCCGCACGCGACCACCTGCGGGCACACCCGCAGTGCACCGGGGCGGTGGGCATCGCAGGTTTCTGCATGGGCGGACAGTTCGCGCTTGTTCTGGGGCCCAAAGGATTTGGAGCGGCAGCACCGTTCTACGGCACGCCGCTGCCGAAGCGGCTCGACCAGACATTGGACGCCTCATGCCCGCTGGTGGCCAGCTTCGGCCGCCGTGACCCGCTGGGCATCGGTGCGGCGGGTCGGTTGCAGCGCGTCGTCGACGCCAAGAACATCCCGGCCGACATCAAGGTGTACCCCGAAGCCGGCCACAGCTTCGCCAACCAGTTGCCCGCGCAGTCGTTACTGCGGATCACCGGCTTCGGCTACAACGAGGCCGCCACCGCCGATGCCTGGTCACGCGTGTTCGCGTTCTTCGGCGAGCACCTGAGCGCTAAAGCCAACTGAGCCCGGCCACCACCAGCGCTTCGGTGCCGGTGTCCAGCGTCGGCTGGAGCACCGGGCCGAACCGCGGTGAATGGTTCACCGGAATGTCCACGCGAGTGCGATCGGCGGACACCGCCGCGCGGAACGCCTCCTCGTCGATCCCGCCGAAGCCCCAATAGGTGTAGGGCGCGCCCAGCGCAGCCGGAATGTCACT
The DNA here is from genome assembly GCF_058270075.1 of Mycobacterium shunyiense. Lineage (NCBI taxonomy): Bacteria > Bacillati > Actinomycetota > Actinomycetes > Mycobacteriales > Mycobacteriaceae > Mycobacterium > Mycobacterium shunyiense. The sequence continues at coordinate 180,090 of NZ_JBZDPU010000001.1, forward strand.
GAAGTCTTCACTGGCCGACCCGGCCGGCATCGTCTGTGCCCGGTCGCCGAAATATTCACTGAAGGCGGCCTCGACGCGAGCCGTAACCGCATCGTCGTTGACGGTCAGCGGAAAGTTGGCGTACAACTCGAATTCCGGGTCGCGCGGCGAGTCGGATGCCTGACACTCGGCGATCACCACGCGCCGGATCGCCGCGAGCACCGCGGTGCGCACCGATTCATCGAAGGTGCGCAGGTTCAGTTCGAGTACCGCGTGATCGCCGATGACATTGCTCTTGGTCCCGGCCTGAATGCTGCCGACCGTCAGGACGACCGTCTGGCTCGGATCAACCTCGCGGGACACAATCGTCTGCAACCGGATGACGATCATCGACGCCAGCACCACCGGATCCACCGTGGCCTGCGGCATCGAACCGTGCCCGCCACGACCGTAGACCGTGATCCTCATGCTGTCGGCCGCAGACAACACCGGCCCGCTACGGGTACGCACCTGTCCCGCGGGCGCCGGAAACACATGCTGGGCCAGCGCCACGTCGACTGGGCCGACCAGATCGGCCAGACCGTCCTCGGCCATCCCCCGGGCGCCATCGCCCACCTCTTCGGCGGGCTGGAAAACCGCAATCATGGTGCCGCGCCAGTGATCTGGCGCCTGGGAGAGCAGTTCGGCAGCGCCCAGTAGACACGTCACGTGCACGTCGTGGCCGCAGGCATGCATGACGCCGTCATGCGCGCTCGCGTAGGGCAGCCCCGTCGCCTCCGTCACCGGCAGCGCGTCCATATCCGCCCGCATCAGTACCCGGGGGCCGTCGCCGTTGCCCAGAACACCGACCACGCCGGTTCCACCGACGCCTTCGTGGACGGTCAGCCCCGACCGACGGAGGCGCTCGGCCACCACGCCGGCAGTGCGTTTTTCCTGATGCGAGAGTTCGGGGTTCTGATGCAGATCGCGGTACAGCGGCTCCTGCCAGGCGCGGACCTCGGGTAACCGCGTGAGCACCGCCTCGGCGCGTCGACGAATATCGTCCCCAGTACTGTCCGCCGCCACCGCCGACCCCCTGTCCGCTGTTACTCCGGCAACCGCAGTTCGGGTTTCTCGACCTCTTCGATATTCACGTCCTTGAACGTGATCACCCGCACCTGCTTGACGAACCGGGCCGGCCGGTACATGTCCCACACCCAGGCGTCGGCGAGCCTCAACTCGAAGTAGACCTCGCCCTCGGAGTTACGCGGAATCAGCTCCACGCTGTTGGCCAGGTAGAACCGCCGCTCGGTCTCGACGACATAGCTGAACTGCCCGACGATGTCCTTGTATTCGCGGTAAAGCGAGAGCTCCATCTCGGTTTCATACTTCTCGAGATCCTCGGCGCTCATCTGGTGTGCTGTCCTTCTCGTTGTGCTGGTGCCCTGTCGACCATCTTTGCGTACGCGGTTTCAGCATGCCGCATTGGTGCCATATCCCGCCGCACGTCTGTCATCTCTGCGGCCCGCCGCACATCTACCGTCTCTGCGGCCCGCCGCACATCTACCGTCTCTGCGGCCCGCCGCACGTTCACATACGAGTAGCGGTGCTCCACACACGGCCCCAACTCCGTCAACGCCGCGGAGTGTGCGGGAGTGCTGTACCCCTTGTGCTCGGCGAACCCGTAGCCGGGATGGTGCTGCTCCATCTCGACCATCAGCCGGTCTCTGCTGACCTTGGCCAGCACGCTGGCCGCTGCGATACAGGCGGCGGCGGCATCTCCCCCGATCACCGGCAAGGAGGGCACTGCCAGGCCCGGAACCCGGAACCCGTCGGACAACACGTATCCGGGCCGCAGGGACAACCCCGCCACCGCGCGCCGCATGCCCTCGATATTGGCCACGTGAACACCGAGCCGGTCCACCTCGTCGGAGGGGATGAACACCACGTGATAGGCGAGTGCGTACCGGCGGATCAGGGGGAACAACCGCTCCCGTTCGCGCTCGCCCAGCTTCTTGGAATCGTCGAGCGAGGCCAGGCTGTCCATCCGGTTGGGGCCCAGTACACAGGCGGCCACCACCAACGGTCCCGCACAGGCCCCGCGCCCCACCTCGTCCACCCCGGCAACCGGCCCGAGTCCGTTGCGATACAGCGCTGATTCCAGGGTGCGCAGGCCGGATGACCTCCGGATCACCGGTCGCGGCGGCCACGACGTCTTCACCACTGGAGGCACAGGGCAGCTCCTAGGAGTCGGTCTGCGGGTTCACGCCATTGATACCGCCCCATCGGGACGGCGGCCAGGCGATGAACCGTGCCTTTCCGATCACATTCTCCACCGGAACGGTGCCGACCGCCGGGTCGCCGGTGCACATCACGCGTTCCTGCACGGGGATTTCCCCGGCGTCGGTACGCGGACTGTCGCAATGCGCGCGCGAGTCGGCCGAGTGGGTCCGATTGTCACCCATCACCCACAGGCGATCGGGCGGGACGGTGACCGGACCGAACTGATTGCCCAGACACGGATAGAGATTGGGGTCGACCATCATGGTGGCCGGGTCCAGGTACGGCTCGTTCAGACGTTTGCCGTCGACCGTCAGACCCGTGTCGGCACGACACTGCACCGTCTGGCCGCCCACGGCGATGACACGCTTGACCAGATCGTTCTCATCCGGCGGCACGAAACCGACGAAGGAGAGGGCGTTCTGCACCCAGCGGATCGCGGTGTTGTCCGAGCGGATCGACTTGTATCCGATGTTCCACGACGGCGGGCCCTTGAACACCACCACGTCGCCGGGTTCCGGCTTGGAGAACCGGTAGGTCACCTTGTCGACCATGATCCGGTCACCGACGCAGCCGGCGCAGCCATGCAGCGTGGGTTCCATGGATTCCGACGGAATCAGATACGGACGTGCGATGAACGTCAGCGTCACGTAGTAGAGCACCAGCGCGATGGTCGCCAAAATGGCGATTTCGCGGGCCGTGGAGTGCTTGCCCTTGGGCGACTCGTCCGGCGATTCGTCCTCGGACGCATCCGAAGGCTGACCTGGATCAGAGTCGACGTCCGAATCGGATTCGGAACTTTCCTCCGAGCGCGCGTTGGCAGAGTCGGTAGGTCCGGTCACAGGCACCACAGTAGCGACGGTCGTGACCGGTCCCGCGACGAGAGCATCGTCAGGCGGAGCAGCGCGCTCAGCGCTTTTCCTTGATCTTCGCCTTCTTGCCACGCAGTTCGCGCAGGTAGTAGAGCTTGGCGCGACGCACGTCACCGCGGGTCACGACATCGATGTGATCGATGTTGGGCGAATGCACCGGGAAGGTGCGCTCGACGCCGACGCCGTAGCTCTCCTTGCGGACGGTGAAGGTCTCGCGGATGCCGCCGCCCTGGCGACGGATCACGACGCCCTTGAAGACCTGGATGCGCTCCTTGGAGCCCTCGATCACCTTCACGTGCACGTTGACGGTGTCGCCGGGGCTGAAGGTCGGGATGTCGTCGCGCAGCGACGCCTGATCGACGAAGTCCAGCGTGTTCATCGGTGACACTTCCTTGTTGTTGGCTGCTCCGGGCAGGCGCATACAGATCGCGCAGCCGAAGCTATTTTCGGGTGTATCGGGTTGCATCTCGCAGCGGAACGCGGACAAGCCGGCCCAGTCCTGCGCAGACAACTGCTCAATTGTGCCAGACGGGTCCCCATACCGTGAAATCCGGCGGGTCGGTCCACCCGATTGCCCCGACTCCTGCACCATACTGCGAGCACTACTGAGCAGCGGGCCACCAGCCGGACAGTTAGGCTTCATCCACCGATGCGCCGGTCCTGCAGAGCCCATCGGGGTTTGTTGACGGTTCAAGGAGGACCATGCGACGGGGGCCGTCGAAGCTGAGGATGGCGAGCGCAGCCAGCGTCACCGCAGTAGTGGCGAGTGCCGTGATAGCCGTCGGTTGCGAAGCCCGGGTGTACGGAACTCCCCCGGCCGCACCCGGAGCACTGCCGCAGCTGACCGTCGTCGTCCCCCAGGGCGGCATGGCTCCGCTGCCCGAGCCATCGCCCGGGGAACCCGCCGCTACCTTCCTGGGCCTCGAGGGCCGCGCACAGCAGGCGACCGAGGACGCTGCCGACGCCGGCGCCGAGATCACCGTGCTCCTCCTCGACCGCAACACCGGCCAACTGGTCTCCAACGGAAACGGGACGACCATCGCCATCGCCTCGGTGGTCAAGCTGTTCATCGCCGACGATCTGCTGCTGCAGGAGGCCAAGGGCCAGACAGTCCTGAGCCCCGAGGACCGCGAAAACCTCGACGTCATGCTGCGATCCTCGGACGACAGCGCCGCCGAAGTGTTCTGGTACCGCAGCGGTGGAAGCGCCATCGTCGATCGGGTGGCGGCCCGCTACGGCTTGAGCTCGACCCAGCGGCCGAACGACGGCCGATGGTGGAACACCATCAGCACCGCGGCCGATCTGGTGCGCTACTACGACATGTTGATGAACGGCAGCGGCGGCCTGCCCGCCGAACAGGCCAACGTCATCCTGTCCAACCTGGCCCAGTCCACCCCGGAGGCCATCGACGGAACGCAACCGGACGGCACGTACCCGCAGCGATTCGGCATTCCTGAGGGCCTTTACGCCGAACCGGTCGCGGTCAAGCAGGGCTGGATGTGCTGTATCGGTTCGGACTGGATGCACCTGTCGACCGGCGTGGTCGGCCCCGACCGTCGGTTCATCATGGTGATCGGCTCGCTGCAGCCGACCAACGCCGCCACTGCACGCGACACCATCACCGACGCCGTCAAGACGATGTTCCCCGGCGGCCGGATCTAGCCCACGTTTCCTCGCGAGCAGACACCTAGGTACCCGTTTTCACGCGATTTTGGGTACCTGCGCGTCTGCTCGTCGAGGAAAATCAGCCCAGCAGGTCCGGTCGGCGCTCGCGCGTGCGCTGTAACGACTGCTCGTGGCGCCACGCCGCGACCTTGGCGTGATCCCCCGACAGCAGCACATCCGGCACGTCCAACCCTCGCCAGCTCTGCGGGCGGGTATAGCTGGGCCCTTCAAGCAGGCCGTCGGAATGCGAATCCTGTTGGTGCGATGCCGGATTACCCAGCACATCGGGCATCAACCGGACCACCGCCTCGATCATGACCAGTGCCGCCGACTCGCCGCCGTTGAGGACGTAATCACCGATGGAAACCTCTTCGACCCGCATCCGGCGGGCCGCATCGTCGGCTACCCGCTGGTCGATCCCCTCGTAGCGTCCACAGGCGAACACCAGATGCGACTCAGCACTCCAGCGCTCGGCAACAGCTTGGGTGAACGGGCGTCCTGCCGGTGTCGGCACGACGAGAAGTGTTTCCTCGGAACATATTTCGTCGAGCGCTTCGCCCCACACGGGCGCTTTCATGACCATTCCCGGACCGCCACCGTACGGCGAATCGTCCACCGACCGGTGCACGTCACGGGTCCAGTTCCGCAGGTCATGCACGGCAACGGAGAGTATTCCGGCGTCTATCGCCTTGCCCGGCAAGGACTGCCGGATCGGATCGAGGTAGGCCGGGAAGATCGTGATGACGTCAATACGCACTGCGCGGCCCGTCAGACCTGGTCCAGGTTCAGCAGACCGTCTGGAGGATCGATGACGACAGTTCCGGTGTCCCGGGACACCGAGGTGACGATGGCGCTGACGAACGGCACCAACACTTCGCGGCCATCCGGTTCGGCCTTGACCGACAGCAACTCGCCGGCGGCGGTGTGCAGCACCTCGCGAATCACGCCCACCGCGGCGCCCTCGACCGTGACGACCCGCAAACCCTCGAGTTCGTGGTCATAGAACTCATCGGGATCGTCGATGGCGGGCAGGTCGGCGGTGTCGACGATGAACACCGTGCCACGCAACTCGTCGGCCGCGTTGCGATCGGTCACACCGGCCAGGCGGATCAGTAACCGACCCGCGTGATCGCGCACGGATTCGACTGAGAAAGTGCGCTCGGCACCCCCCTTGGCGCGGCCCCGAAGGGCCGCACCGGGGGTAAATCGGGCATCCGGGTCGTCGGTACGAATCTCGACGACGAGTTCACCGGTAATGCCGTGAGCTTTGACAACCCGCCCGACAACCAGGTCCATGGATCCGACGCTACTGGTCGGTGTCCACCACGTCGACGCGGATTCCGCGCCCACCGATGCCTGCGACCAGGGTGCGCAGCGCGGTGGCCGTACGGCCGCCGCGACCGATGACCTTGCCCAGGTCATCGGGGTGCACGTGCACCTCGACGGTCCGCCCGCGGCGGCTGGTGACCATGTCGACACGTACGTCGTCGGGATTGTCCACGATGCCGCGGACCAGGTGCTCGACGGCGTCGACCACGACAGAACTCACTGCGATGCTCAGCTCTCGCTTGCGGCGTCGTCGGCAGCGGCCTCGGCAGGTGCCTCAGCGGCGGCCTCGGCAGCGTCATCCTTCTTGGGAGCCTTCTTCTTCTTCGGCGTGACGGCCGCGGCACCGGTGCCGCTCTCGGCCTCGGCCAGCGCCGCATTGAACAGGTCCAGCTTGGACGGCTTGGGCTCCTTGACCTTCAGGGTGCCCTCGGCGCCCGGCAGGCCCTTGAACTTCTGCCAGTCACCGGTGATCTTCAGCAGGGCCAGCACCGGCTCGGTGGGCTGCGCGCCCACACCCAGCCAGTACTGCGCGCGCTCCGAATCGATCTCGATCAGGCTGGGCTCTTCCTTGGGGTGGTAGCGCCCGATGACCTCGATGGAGCGGCCTTCGCGGCGGGTGCGCGCGTCGGCGACGGCGATGCGGTACTGGGGGTTGCGGATCTTGCCAAGCCGGGTGAGCTTGATCTTGACAGCCATGGTTGAGACTTCTCCTCTATGTCACGCTGCAATTCAGCGATGCGGGCGGAATTGCCCGATCCGGTTTTGCCTTACGTGTGTGACCGCCGCGCAGCGCATTGAACGAGTCGCGTGGCAGACAGCGCCCAATTGTGCCAGAACGATGCCGACCAGCCCAAATCCAGCTCGAATGGCCAGTTATTGCACAACGTGCCGCCGGTTGCGTGTCACAACCGGCCACTCGCGCGTGAGGCGCTCGGGTTGCGACGGTCAGACGACCTTGTCGAAACACTTGGTCTCGACACGGCGGCTCATCCGCCAGCCGTCGGCCGTCCGGACGAACTCGTCCTCGTACCACAGTCCGCAGAACAACACCTGTTGCTCCAGCCCCGGCAGCACCATCGGGTTGAAGCAGATGGTGCGGGACGACGCTTTGTCACCGTCGATCCGGACATCGAAGTTGCCGAGCATGTGGGCGTAGGCCGGGAAGTTCGGCAGCACCTCGGCCAGCCAGGCCTTGACCTCGGGATAACGACCGTCGATGCCCCCCATCGCCCGGTAGTCGATGTAGGCATCGGAGGTGAACACCGCATCGAGGTCATCGAATAGTCGACGGTCTATCGCCGTGGAGTAGTCGATCAACAACTGCTGGATCTCCAGACGGTCCGAAATCTCGGCCAGGCTCAACATGTCTCGATTCAACACCAGGTCAGGATTGAGGGCCCTCCGACGGCGGCCAGTGCGCGCCCGGCGAGGCGTCCCCCGGCTCGGTGAAGTGGCCGCGGGACAACGGCACCCACTGCTCACTGGGAGCCGGCTGCTTCGAGGACGGGAAGTCACGCAGTGCACCGGTCGGGCTGGAATCCCAGGCCTCAAACGTCAACGGTGTCTGCAGCCAAGCGTTGAGCAACAGATAGGTGGCCTCCAACGAGTCCAGGTGGGTCCGTTCCCAACCGTGGCTCCCGTCGAGGCCGAACCCCAGCAGTGCCGCGCGGGTACCCGCGCCGGCCTCGATGGCGGCTGCCGCGTCGGACCGGTAGTAGCGGAACACGTCCCGCGCGAACGGGATGCCCTGTCCCTCGGCCAGGCGGCAGAGCTTGCGGGTCAAGTGATAGTCGAACGGGCCGTGCAGGTCGGCCATCGGGATCGTCACGCCGTGTTCGATCGAGTGCTGTCCGGGGGCGCAGACCGCGTTATCCACCGAAACCAACTCGGCCACATCGGGCGGAAGCCCGTGACTGGCACCGTGCCCCACTTCCTCGGTGATGGTCACCATGAGAGTGGCGCGGTGCGGAAGCACGATCTTTTGCTCCGAGATGGTCTTGGCCAGGGCCAGCGCGACCGCCACCCCAGCCTTCCCGTCGAGGTGGCGCGACACCACGAAGCCGTCCTCGGTGAGTTCGGGGCTGGCGATCAGCGCGACGAAGTCACCCACGTTCAGACCCAGCCGTTCCAGATCCGCACGTGTCGACACATTTCGGTCCACCCGTACCTCGACGTGGTCCCAGTCGGTGGGCTGGGTGTCGATCTCGTCGCCGTAGGCATGCCCGCTGGCCTTGAGCGGCATGATCGTGCCCGTGAAGAACTCGTCGGGGTCGTCGGAGAAGATCCGCACCCGCGCGCCCGCAGCGAACCGTGCGGAGAATGTGCCGACGGGGACCAATTCGAGCCGGCCGTTGTCCTTCAGATTCCTGACCATGCAGCCGATGGTGTCGGCGTGCACCACCAGCGCTCGGTCGATCGTGGGCGACTCACCAGGCAGCTCGGCGGTCAGCGCACCGCGCCGGGTCAACGTGAACGGCACGCCCAGATCGTTGAGGATATCGCCGATCAACTGCATCACGGCATCGGTGCGTCCCGACGGACTCGGAGTCTGCAGCAACGACAGCAGCGTGTCGATCATCCACTTACGTTCGGCCTCCGGCATGGCGGCGGTCTCGGCCACGTTTTCTCACCTCGTATTCGTCGGATCTTCCTCACACGCCGATGCCCGCGGATTGTGCCACTAGGGTCAGTGGACATGGTCAGGCTCGTCGGTGCGATCTCGCTCTGTCTCGCAGCACTTCTCCCAACAGCTCTACCAGGCTCCCCCACGGCCTCCGCCGACACCAGCGTGCAGCAGGTGGGCGCGACACCCATCCCGGCCGGCCCCGCCCCGGCCTGGATCGTCGCCGACATGGATACCGGCCAGATCCTGGCCGGCCGGGATCAGCACGCCCCGCACGCACCCGCCAGCACCATCAAGACTCTGCTGGCGCTGGTGGCCCTCGACGAGATTCCGTTGGATGCAACCGTCGTCGCCGACGAAGCCGATGCCAAGGTCGAGTGCACCTGCGTCGGGATCAAGGCCGGACGCACCTACACCATGCGGCAGCTGCTGGATGCGGCACTGCTGGTGTCCGGCAACGACGCCGCCAACACACTGGCACACATGCTCGGCGGGACCGACGCCGCGGTGGCCAAGATGAACGCCAAGGCCGCCGCGCTCGGCGCGAACGCCACCCATGCCGGGTCCCCATCGGGTCTGAACGGCCCCGGCATCGACGGGGCCACCACACCGCGGGACCTGGCCGTGATCTTCCGCGCCGCGCTGGCGAATCCGATGTTCGCGGCGATCACGTCATCTCCGTCGGCGTCCTTTCCAGGTGCCACGGGACCGGTCACGTTGGTCAACCAAGACGAGATGCTGGGCCGCTATCCAGGCATGCTCGGCGGTAAGACCGGTTTCACCGACGTGGCTCGCAAGACGTTCGTCGGCGCTGCACAGCGCGACGGCCGCCGGTTGGTGGTCGCCATGATGTACGGGTTGGTCAAGGAAGGTGGCCCGACCTACTGGGACCAGGCCACCAGCCTGTTGGACTGGGGATTCGCTCAGGACCACTCAGCAGGCATCGGCCAGCTCTAACGGGCTGATCCGTACCTCCGCGCCGCAACCATACGGAGACCTGATCGCGCGCTGAGCGAGTCCTGTGATCCGTAGCGTCAAGCTCCGTGCGACGACGTTTCGCGGCCACCGTGCTCGCCCTCGGCGCGGTGCTCGCGGTCACGCCCTCCGCGTACGCGCAGCCCGGCGTCCAGCCGGCAGGCGCCCAGATTCCCGACGGACCCGCCAAGGCCTGGCTGGTTGCGGACATGGACACCGGCCAGGTACTGGCGTCCAAGGACCCCAACGGCTCGTATGCCCCGGCCAGCACCATCAAACCCCTGTTGGCGATGGTGGTGCTCGATCATCTCCGGCCCGATAATTTCGCCCGGGCCAACGCATCCCATACCAAGGTCGAATGTTCATGTGTGGGCTTGAAACCGGGTCAGCCGTACACCACCCGCCAGCTACTCGAGGCACTGCTCATGGTGTCGGGCAACGACGCGGCGAACATGCTCGCCGACATGCTCGGCGGCCGTCCCGCCACCGTCGCGGCAATGACGCGCAAGGCGGCCACAGTCGGCGCTCGCAACACCCGCGCCGGCTCACCGTCCGGCCTCGACGGCCCCGGCTGGGAAACCGTGACCACTCCTCACGACCTGGCGGTGATCCTGCGCGCCGCGCTGACGTACCCACTGATCGCGCAGATCATGCGCCAGCCCTCGGCCCAGTTCCCCGGCAAGACCCTGACCAACCAGAACGAACTGCTTGCGCGCTACCCCGGCGACATCGCCGGCAAGACCGGCTACACGGACCTGGCCCGCAAGACGTATGTCGGTGCCGCGCAACGGGGTAACCGTCGTCTGATCGTGGTCCAGATGTACGGCACCGGCGATCTGTACGGACAGGCGATCGATTTGTTCGATTACGGTTTCTCGCACTGACCTTCGACGCTAAGAGGTAGGGCCCCACCGGGACTCACACCCAACTAAGGTAACCCTAAATTCGTGTGGAGTGCCCGCGCGCGATGAGGGGAGCCGATGTGTCCGACCGTGAGTTCTCGTTGGTGGTCGCCTATGGCACCGACATGGGCAACGCCGAAGACGCTGCCATGTCGTTCGCCGAGGCCACCACCGCCGCCGGAATTCCTGCCGAGGCCGTCGAGCTCAACCAAGTCGAACTCAGCCAGCTCAGTACCGCAACGCATTTCATCGTGGTGACATCGACTTTCGGCGACGGCGAGTTCCCCGACACCGCCACGCTGTTCTGGGAGGCGATCAGCGCCTCGACCGAACGTCTGGAACACATGAGCTTCGCAATCCTGGCCCTCGGCGACACCTCGTACGAATTGTTCTGCAACGCAGGAAAACTCCTCGATGCCCGGCTGGAGGAGTTGGGCGCCACCCGGCTCGCCGACCGCGTGGACGTCGACGGATACTACGAAGAACCGGCCGCGGCCTGGACCACCGACCTGGTCAAGCAACTCATCGCCGCCCAGTCCGGCCCCGCCGCTGCCGTCTCCGGCGTCGAGGCCATCGAGGCCATCGAGGCCGTCGCGGCCGAACCCCCGCTTCGCGGCCAGGAACGCAACCGCCCCTTCGCGGCTCCCCTGGCCGTCAATCGACTGCTCACGGCGGCAGAATCCGACAAGGAGGTCCGCCACTACGAGCTGGACCTCACCGGCTCCGGGATCGCCTATCAGGCCGGCGACTCGCTGGCCGTCCACCCGGTCAACGATCCCGACCTGGTGGCGGCGATCCTGGCCGAACTCCAGGTCGGCCCCGAGCATCGCGTCGGCGACTCGGAGGAGACTCTGGGCGTCCTGCTCACCGAACACCTGGAGATCCGGACCCCCTCGCGAGCGCTGCAGGAGCTGGCGGGTTCCGCCGCCTACGGTGAGGACGTCCTCGATCTGATCCGGCGCACCGACCTCACTGTCGACGAGGTGGTAGATACCTTGCGCCCGTTACAGTTCCGCGACTACTCGATCGCCTCGAGTCCGCTGACGCACCCCGATCACGTGCACCTGACCGTGGCCACCGTGCGCTACCCCGGCGCCGACCGCCGCCACGGTGGCGTCGCCTCGACCTACCTGGCCGAGCGCACCGCGACGGTGCAGGTTCACCTGCGGCCCAACCACCATTTCCGGCTGCCCGCAGGCGATGTGCCGATCATCATGATCGGCCCTGGTACCGGCATCGCCCCGTTCCGGGCGTTCCTGCAGGAGCGGCAGGCCGCCGCCGCGCCCGGCCGCTCCTGGCTGTTCTTCGGAGACCGTCGCCGGTCCACCGACTTCCTCTACGGCGAGGAGTTGACGGAATTCGTCGAGTCCGGCACGCTGACCCGGCTCGATCTGGCCTTCTCCCGCGACCAGGACACGAAAGTGTATGTGCAGCACCGTATGCGGGAGCACTCCGCCGAGTTGTTCGCGTGGCTGCAGGATGGTGCGCACCTCTACGTGTGCGGTGACGCCGACCAGATGGCCAAGGACGTGGATGCCACTCTGCACGAGATCGTCGCCGAGAGCGGGGGCATGGACGCGGACACCGCGCACGCCTATGTCAACGACCTGATCAAGACCCACCGCTACCTGCGTGACGTGTACTGATTTTCCCCGCGAGCAGACGCAAACTCGTACATTTCCGGTCGAATTCATGCGAGTTTGCGTCTGCTCGGCGGAGAGTCAGAACACCCGCCCGCGCAGGATCACCAGATCCGGGTGGCTGACCCCGCCATGGCGTGGGTCCTCGGTGTAACAGACCAGGTCTGCGGATGCACCGTCCTCCAACGCGGGCCGCCCCAGCCACGCCCTAGCGTCCCAACTGGCCGCACCCAGGGCGGCGGTGGGGCTCATCCCGATGCCCTTGAGCGCCTCGATCTCGTCGGCGATGCGGCCGTGCGCGATCATGCCGCCGGCGTCGGTGCCCGCGAAGATCGGTACGCCGGCCTCGTAGGCCGCACCGACCCGGGAGCGACAGGACCCGTACAGGTCACGCATGTGCTTGGCATACTGCGGATACTTGCCCGCCGCGTCGGCGATGCCGGGGAAATTGTCGATGTTGATCAGGGTCGGCACCAGCGCGGTGCCGTGTTGGAGCATCAATTCGATTGTGTCATCGGTGATCCCGGTGCCGTGCTCGATGCAGTCGATTCCGGCCTTGATGAGTCCGGGCAGCGCATCCTCACCGAAGACGTGCGCGGTGACCCGCGCTCCCTCGGCGTGGGCGGCGTCGATCGCGGCTTTGAGGATCTCGTCGGACCACAACGGGGCCAGGTCCCCGACCCCTCGGTCGATCCAGTCGCCGACCAGCTTCACCCAGCCGTCACCCCACCGGGCCTGCTCGGCCACGGCAGCGGGCAGTTGCGACTCGTCCTCGATATCGATCGGCAAGCCGGGTGAATAACGCTTGGGTCGGGCCAGATGGCGTCCGGCTCGAATGATGCGCGGCAGGTCGTCGCGGTCGTCGAAGCTTCGGGTGTCCACCGGGGAGCCGGCGTCCCGCAACAACAGTGCGCCCGCGTTCCGTTCGGTTTCGGCCTGCGTCACCGCCTCGTCCAGCTCGACGGCGCCATGAGGGCCGAGGCCCACGTGGCAGTGCGCGTCGACCAGGCCCGGAATGATCCAGCCACCGTCAAAGACAGTGTCGGCGTTGGCGATCGGCTCAGCCGACAGCACACCCTGGTGGATCCACCACTGCACTTCTTCGTCGTCGGGAAGTCCGCGACCACGAACGTGCAGCGCCATCGGTTACTTCTGGCCCGGGAACTTCAGCTTCGACAGGTCGAAATCGGCCAGACCCGGTGGCAATTCGTCCAGGCCCTTGGGCATGTTGGACAGGTCCGGGAAGCCGGCGGGCATCCCGGCGCCGAACGGGTTCTTCGGCGGGGTCGGACCCCGGCCCTTCTTCTTACCGGCCTGCTTGTTCTTGCCCTTGGCGGCCTTGCGCGGGGAGTTCTTGCGCCCGAACGGCATTCCCATCTGGCCGGCCATCGACGACATCATCTTGCGGGCGTCGAAGAACCGGTCCACGAGCTGGTTGACCTCGGATACCTCGACCCCGGAGCCATTGGCGATACGCAGCCGGCGCGAGGCGTTGATGATCTTCGGATCGGCCCGCTCGGCCGGCGTCATGCCACGGATGATCGCCTGCACCCGGTCCAGCTGCTTGTCATCGACGGCGGCCAACGCGTCCTTCATCTGGCCGGCCCCGGGCAGCATGCCAAGCAGGTTGCCGATCGGGCCCATCTTGCGGATCGCCAGCATCTGCTCGAGGAAGTCCTCCAGCGTCAGCTCGCCGGAGCCGATCTTGGCGGCGGCCTCCTCGGCCTTCTGCTGGTCGAAGACCTGCTCGGCCTGCTCGATGAGGGTGAGCACGTCGCCCATGCCCAGGATGCGGCTGGCCATCCGGTCGGGGTGGAAGACGTCGAAGTCTTCGAGCTTCTCCCCGGCCGAGGCGAACAGGATCGGCACGCCGGTGATCTCACGCACCGACAGCGCGGCACCACCGCGCGCGTCACCGTCGAGCTTCGTCAGCACGACACCGGTGAAACCGACGCCCTCGCGGAACGCCTCGGCGGTGGCGACGGCATCCTGACCGATCATCGCGTCGAGCACGAAGAGGGTCTCGTCGGGCTTCACGGCGTCGCGGATCGCCGCGGCCTGGCCCATCAGCTCCTCGTCGATGCCCAGCCGGCCGGCGGTGTCGACGATCACCACGTCGAAATGCTTGGCCCGGGCCTCGGCCATACCGGCCGTCGCGACCGCCACCGGATCACCGTGGCCACCGATCTCCAGGCCATCGGGCGATGTACCCGGGTGCGGCGCGAAGGACGCCACACCGGCGCGCTCGGCCACGATCTGAAGCTGGCTGACCGCACCTGGCCGCTGCAGGTCACATGCGACGAGCAGCGGGGTGTGGCCCAGACCCTTGAGCCATTTCGCCAGCTTGCCGGCCAGCGTGGTCTTACCGGCACCTTGCAGACCGGCGAGCATGATCACCGTCGGCGGGGTCTTCGCGAAGGCCAACTGGCGGGTCTCGCCGCCGAGGATGCCGATCAGCTCCTCGTTGACGATCTTGACCACCTGCTGCGCGGGATTCAGCGCGGCGGAGACCTCGGCGCCCTTGGCGCGATCCTTGATGCGTGCCACGAAGGCACGCACCACAGGCAGCGAGACGTCGGCCTCCAGGAGGGCCAACCGGATCTCGCGCGCCGTGGCGTCGATATCGGCGTCGGTCAACCGCCCCTTGCCGCGTAGGCCCTGCAGGGCTCCGGTCAACCGGTCAGACAGGCTCTCAAACACGTGGTAAGCCTAGCGGCCCGGGATTTGTGGCGTGGTTGGCCGCCGCGAGGCGGAAGCTATCGCGTCGATCGCCCAACAGATCAGGCAGGACAGTACGAAGGCAACCGACGCGTGGATCAGCTGGCGTGCTCCGCCGGTTTGGTCGGTTTGGCCGGCGGCGCAGGCAGGATCGCGAGCAAGTCGCGCTCCAGCTCGGCGCGTACCACGGCCCGTTGCGCTTCGTCGCCGGCCAGTGCCGGGGCGGTGATGCAGAAGACGTCGACGACGGATGAGCCCAGTGTGGTCACCTTGGCCCACGCAACATCCAAGCCGTCGCGCTCGAACACCGCCGTCAGCCGGGCCAACAGGCCGGCCCGGTCGATCGTGCGAATCTGGACGATCAGGTCTTCGGCTGCCGTGCCGGGTGACCACAGGATGCGCGGCGGGGCGGGCACGTGGTTGGCCGGCACCGACGCCAGGATCTCGCCGGCCCGGGTGGTCGGATGCTGGGCCGCCTCCTGGTCTCGGCGTTCCAGCGCGCCGACCACATCCAGCTCGCCGTCGAGCGCCAGGATGAACTGCTGGCGCAGCAGTTGAGCAGGTGGTGGTGAACCGAAGTGCGGAGACACCGCGAAGGTGTTGATCGCCGAACCCTCATGACTGTTGACCGACGCCGAGTGCACCCGCAGGGAGTTCAGCGCCAGCACGCCGGCCGCCTTGGACAACAGGCCGCGCCGGTCCGCGCCGATCATCGTCACGTTGTAGATGTGTGGGCTGTCACCCAGGGAGAGCTCGACGTGGACACCGCCGTCGGCGGCCAACGCCACGAACCGCGAGTCGACCGGATCGGGTTCGGGCAACGGTTCACCGGCCATCACCAGCCGGCACCGTCGCACCAGATCGCCGATCAGCGATGCCTTCCAGTCCCCCCACACCCCGGGGCCGGTGGCCAGGGAGTCGGCTTCGGCCAACACATGGAGCAGCTCCAGCAGCACCATGTCCCCACCGAGCGCGTCGGCTACCGCGTCAATGGTCTTGGGGTCCTGAAGGTCTCGCCGCGTCGCGGTCTCGGGCAACAACAGGTGGTACCGGACGATCTTCGACAGCACATCGATGTCAGACGGCCACAGACCCAGCCGGGTTCCGATCTGAGTGGCCAACTCGGCACCGATCACGCTGTGGTCGCCGCCCCGCCCCTTGCCGATGTCGTGGCACAGCGCACCCAGCAGCAGCAGATCGGGACGTGATACGCGGGTGGTGAAAGCACTTGCCCGCGAGACAGTCTCGACCAGATGTCGGTCAACTGTCCAGGTGTGCACGACATCCCGCGGGGGCAGGTCCCGCACTGCACCCCACTCCGGGAACAACCGACCCCACAGGCCGGTGCGGTCCAGGGCTTCGATGGTGGCGACCGCCGCGGGACCCGACGCCAGCAACACCAGGAGGTCCTTGAGCGCCTGACGCGGCCACGGCGTACGCAGTTCGGGCGCCGTCTCCGCCAGCCTGCTCAGTGTGGACACCGCCATCGGCAGGCCGGTGGCGGCGGACGCCGCGGCGACCCGCAGGATCAGACCCGGATCGCGTTCCGGCCGTGCATCGCGGGCCAGGATCACCTCGCCGGCGAACTCGATCACGCCCTCGTCGAGCGGGCGGCGCACCGGGCGGCGAAGCGCGGCGAAACCGCGCCGGGGTAACGCATTGGCGGCGGTACGGATACCCGAGTCGACGTAGTAGCTCACGGTCCGGGCCGCATCCGACAGGGTGCGGGCCAGGTCGAATCGATCACCGATCCGCAGCGCCGCGCCGATCTCATCGGCATGTTGGGCCAACAGCAGTTCCCGGCCACGGCCCGACGCGCGGTGCAGTTCGGTGCGCACATTCAGCAGCGACAGGTGGGCACCGCCGAGTGTTCCGGTCGGTGAGGCCAGCGCATGACTCGGATAAACATCGGCCAGTTGCGCTATCGCCAGCGCGTTGAGCAGTTGTACGTCCCGCAGGCCGCCGCGGCCCGACTTCAGGTCCGGTTCGGCACGGTGCGCGATCTGGCCGCTGCGTTGCCAGCGCGCCTGCGCATGCTCGACGAGTTCGTCGAATCGCGAGCCGATTCCGATCCGCCACTGCCGTCGCGCCCCGCCGACCAGTAGCGCCGACAGGTCGGCGTCACCGGCCATATGACGGGCGTCCAGCATCGCGAGACCTACCGCGATGTCCTCACCCGCCACCTTGAGGGCCTCGGGAACCGTGCGCACACTGTGGTCGATCCGGATGTTGGCGTCCCACAGCGGATACCAGAGCTTCTCGGCCACTTCAGAGACGAGCTCGACAGGCATGTTGTCATGCAGCAGCATGAGATCGAGATCGGAATACGGCAACATCTCGCCGCGGCCCAGACCACCGGTGGCCACGATGGCGAACCCACTGGTGGCCGTGATCCCGATCTCGGCAGCCTTTGTGGTGAGCCAGAATTCGTGCAGATCGAGTAATGCATCCCGCAGGGCGGCCGCATCCAGTTGACGGGATCCCCCGGCCAGCAATTGCTGGCTGGCCGCCGCCAGATCGGTGGCCGGCCGCGGCGAGCCGACCGGACCCTCCTGTCCGGAGGTCCCGGCCGGCTCGTGGATGGAATCTGGCTGCTGCTCTGTCATTTGGACTCCTCCCCCGGTCAACTACCTGCCACCGCACTTCCTGACCGGGGGACTCGGTCGTCTACCTCGACGACCGGCCACCGCTACAGGGCGTCGGCGCCCCGCTCCCCGGTACGGACACGGACAACGGTGTCGACCGGGCTGACCCAGACCTTCCCATCGCCGATCTTGCCGGTACGGGCGGCCTGCACGATGACGTCCACGACCTTGTCGACCGCGGAATCGTCGACGACAACTTCCACCCGGACCTTCGGTACGAAGTCGACCGAGTACTCGGCACCGCGGTAAACCTCGGTGTGGCCCTTCTGCCGGCCGTAGCCCTGTACCTCGCTGACCGTCATCCCCAGGATGCCCGTCTGCTCCAGGCCGGTCTTGACATCCTCCAGCGTGAACGGCTTGACGATCGCAGTGATCAGCTTCATATTCCCTTATTCCTCCCCGCCGTGACGACCAAGAACAGAACCGGTTCCGACAGCGACGAAGTCGTAAGCGCTCTCAGCGTGCTCGGACTCGTCGATACCGGAAGCCTCCTCTTCTTTGTCCAGGCGCAGGCCCACGGTGTATTTGACAATCAACGCCAAGATAGCGGTACCCACCGCCGAATAGAGCAGAACAGCACCGGCCCCGACCGCCTGTCGCCACAGTTGATCGAACCCACCACCGTAGAACAGACCGGCAATGCCGGCAGGTGCTTCCTTGGTGGCCACCAGGCCGACCAGCAACGTACCGACGATACCGCCGACCAGGTGGACACCCACCACGTCGAGAGAGTCGTCGAATCCGAACTTGAACTTCAAGCCCACCGCCAGGGCACACAGTGCGCCTGCGGCAACACCGATCACGAGCGCGCCCACGACGTTCACCGAGGAGCAGGACGGGGTGATCGCGACCAGCCCGGCGACGATGCCCGATGCGGCGCCCAGTGACGTCGCGTGCCCGTCACGGATCCGCTCGGTGAGCAGCCAGGCCAGCATGGCAGCGGCAGTCGCCACCGTCGTGGTGACGAAGGTCGACCCGGCAACTCCGTTGGCCGACACCGCAGAACCGGCGTTGAAGCCGTACCAGCCGAACCACAGCAAGCCGGCGCCGAGCATCACGAAAGGAAGGTTGTGCGGGCGCATCGGCGTACCCGGCCAGCCGAGCCGCTTGCCGAGGATGATGGCCAGGACCAGGCCCGCGGTACCGGCGTTGATGTGCACCGCGGTGCCACCGGCGAAGTCAATTGCCTTGAGCTGGTTGGCAATCCATCCCCCATGGTGGATCACCGTCTCACCATCGGCGCCCTTGACGTCGAAGTCGAAGACCCAGTGCGCCACCGGGAAGTAGACAACGGTCGCCCACAGCGCGGCGAACAGCAGCCAGCCGCCGAACTTGATGCGGTCGGCGACGGCACCGGAGATCAGGGCGACGGTGATGATCGCGAACATCAGCTGGAAACCCACGAACACGGTGGCCGGGATGGTGCCGACCAGCGCGATGGGCGCATCGGCCGAACCGTTCGTTCCGATCAGACCCTTGAGGCCGAAGAATTGCCCGGGGTCGCCGATGACGCCTGCGGTGTTGTCACCGAACGCGACCGAGTAGCCGTACAGCGCCCACAGCACTGTCACGACACCCATCGCGCTGACGCTCATCATGATCATGTTGAGCACGCCCTTGGCCCGCACCATGCCGCCGTAGAAGAAGGCCAGCCCCGGCGTCATCAACAGCACAAGCGCAGCGGCGGCCAGCATCCATGCTGTGTCACCGGTGTCCGGCGCACCCAATATCGGGAATTGCTCCACTCGCAGTTTCCTCCTTCACCACGCCACGGCCGCAAGGATTTACGGACCGTTGACCTGGTCAAGACAATGCTGAGTGGATGTTTCGGCTACGACGCCGCTGCGTTTCGCTCGTGTGAACGGATAGCCGGGCTGCGTTTCGCCGGTGTTACACCGTGGGTTTTCGCGGGTTTTCGGGCGGTCAGCCCAGCAGCGCGTCGACGAATGCCGCGGGCTCGAACGGTGCGAGATCATCGGGTCCCTCGCCGAGTCCGACGAGTTTGACCGGGACGCCGAGTTCCTGCTGGACGCGGAAGACGATGCCACCCTTGGCGGTGCCGTCGAGCTTGGTCAGGACCACGCCGGTGATGTCGACAACCTCGGCGAACACCTTGGCCTGCGGCAGGCTGTTCTGTCCGATGGTGGCATCGAGCACCAACAGCACCTCGTCCACCGCGGCGCGCTTCTCCACCACCCGCTTGACCTTGCCGAGCTCGTCCATCAGGCCGGTCTTGGTGTGCAGGCGGCCCGCGGTGTCGACGACGACAACGTCGGCGCCGGCCTTGATACCCTCGTCGACGGCGTCGAACGCCACCGATGCCGGATCGGCGCCTTCGGGCCCGCGCACCACCTCCGCGCCGACGCGTGCGGCCCAGGTCTGCAGTTGGTCGGCGGCCGCGGCGCGGAACGTGTCGGCCGCGCCCAGCACGACACGACGGCCGTCGGCGACCAGAACCCGCGCCAGCTTGCCCACCGTGGTGGTCTTGCCCGTGCCGTTCACCCCGACCACCAACAACACAGACGGCTTGTCGGCATGCGGCAGAGCCTTGATCGAACGGTCCAGCTCGGGCCGCAGCTCCGACATCAGCACCTCACGCAGCACCGCGCGGGCGTCGGCTTCGCTGCGCACGTTCTTACTTGCCATCCGCTCACGCAATGCCGCGACCACGGATTCGGTCACCACCGGGCCGAGGTCAGCGATCAGCAGGGTGTCCTCGACGGCCTCCCACGAGTCCTCATCCAGATCGCCACCGCCGAGCAACCCGAGCATGCTGCGGCCCAAGGCGTTCTGGGACTTGGCAAGGCGGCCACGCAGCCGATCCATGCGACCTTCGGCCGGGGCGATGTCCTCCACGGCGGCGGCGACGGCGTCGGGAGCCGCTTCCGGCGCGGCCGGCTCCTCGGGGATGACCGGGGCGCCGACAGAATCTGTCGGCTCAACGGGCACAGGTGGCGCCTCGGGCGCCGCAGTCTCGATCGGCGGCTCCGGCAACTGCACATCGGAGATGGTGCGTTTGGGCGCATCCCGCGGAATCGTGGCGTCATCGCCGACGGCAGGGAGTCCGCCGGTGTCGATGCGGTCGAGCGTCGGCGTACCCGACTTGCTGAACGTGATACCCGAGGACGCCGTATATCCGCCGGAGCGGTCGATCGGTTTCGAGGAGTCTCGTTCCGACAGGCTGATCCGCCGCCGCCGGTACCGCACCAGCCCCACGGTGATAGCGACGATCACGAGAGCAGCGACGACCGCGATAGCGATCCACAGACCCAACAACGCACCTTGTGTCACGCCGCCATTGTCTCAGGGCGGCCGCGTACGAACGATCGGCCCCGTTCCGCGGACTCAGCACGGCCCATCCCGCCCATGAGAACCGGTCAGAACATCGACGTACAGGATTGCTGAAAATAGTGGTACATGAACGTACCGACGCGGTATATTCCGTTCACCCACGCGAGCTGAAGAACATGACCAGGCAAGCCGCAGAATTCATCTGTGGCTTAGCTGCCGTGTTGGCCGAAATCATCAAACTATCGCGCTCAACTGTTGGTTTCGTTTATTCATTCCAGTTATTTGAATTCGCTGACAGCAGGTCTCGACGTGGTTCACGATCCACATGGGTCGGGAATGGCTTCAGCGTCGGTGAGCATGTGGTCTTTCCCTTGGAATTTGTCGAGAGGGAGGACGGGAATGCACATTCGTGTGCTTCGGGGGGTAGCACTGACGCTGGTCGCGCTGATCGGCACCGTCGGGCTGGTCGTGACAGCGACCATGTCCACGCTGGTTCAGCTGGCTGCCACGGCGCTCATCATGGGCGGAACGGGGATGAAGGCGCTGGGTGATCCGCATCAATGGGGAGCCGGCACGTACGTGGACCAGGTCAACAGCACCTACCTGTCCGGCCACCACCTCGATGAGGACGACTTGAAGTGGGTGTCGACACCTGAGCAGTTCTGGCCCGCGACCAGCCTGACCGACGTCAGCTTCGACACCTCGGTGGCTCGCGGCGTGCTGAGCCTCAACAACGCTGTGCAGACCACGCCGGGTGAGAAGATTGTCGTCGGCTACTCGCAGAGCGCCAACATCGCCACCCGGGAGAAGCGCAATCTGGCCGAGCTTCGGGCGCAGGGCGCGGCGGTGCCCACGCCGGACGAGTTGTCTTTCGTCTTCGTGGCCAATCCCAACCGGCCCAACGGCGGAATCCTCGCCAGGTTCGAAGGCCTCTACATACCGATCCTCGGCGTCAGCTTCGACGGTGCCACCCCGGACGACGAATACCGGACAATCGACGTGGCCCGCCAGTACGACCTGATCGCCGACTTCCCCAAATATCCACTCAATCTGCTGGCCGATCTCAATGCCCTGATGGGCTACGTCTACCTACATCCGAACTACGGCTCATCGGTGGTCAACCTGAACGACCCGAGCACATATGAGTCCTATACCTCCGGCAACACCACCTATTACCTGGTGCACACCGAGCACCTTCCGCTGCTGCAACCGTTTCGCGGCATCGGAATTCTTGCGCCGGTGCTCGACCTGGTCGAGCCGACCCTGCGCGTGCTGATCGAACTCGGTTATGACCGCACGCCGGAGAACATGGGGGTGCCGACCCGGGCCGGACTGATCCCCCACATCGACCTCGGCAAGCTTGCGTCGGATCTGCGGGCAGCAGCCAGGGAGGGCGTACGCAACGCGCTCTCCGACCTGGGCATCGACACCGGTGATGCCCTTGGCAGCCACACCGAAGGTGTTGCCGCACTCGCCAAGTCGGATACCGAAAGAGTTGGGCTCAAACTGCCGGCGACCATCGGGTCGCCGGACCGCATGCGGCTGCGTCAGACCGGCACCGACTCCACGGGTCGAGCCGGAACCCTCACCCGCGCTACCGACGCTCCGCCGTCCGAGCCCGAGGCGCAGAAGGCCGAGGTGGAAACCAGCACCGGAACTGACACCGAGACCCGTTCCGACACAGCACTTCAGCAGAAACAGCAACAGAAGCAGGCAAATCCGGGAGCTGAACGCATCCGGCAGTCGCTACGACAGGCATTCTCGCCCAAGAGGCCGTCCGATGACGCGACCGACACCGACGCTGC
This sequence comes from Mycobacterium shunyiense, assembly GCF_058270075.1. Lineage (NCBI taxonomy): Bacteria > Bacillati > Actinomycetota > Actinomycetes > Mycobacteriales > Mycobacteriaceae > Mycobacterium > Mycobacterium shunyiense. Next base: position 202,793 of record NZ_JBZDPU010000001.1, read on the forward strand.
GCCACAAGACAACCCACGCCCACAGCGCGCGCCGCAACGTCAAGTCGGCCAAACCACGTCGGTCCAGTCGAAATCCAACTCCACGGACACGAAAACCAGCGACACCAAACAGAAGCCGCGCGCCAACCATCGTTCCGGACACTCCGACGCGGCGTAGGTGCGCACCGTTCGAGCGTGCGGGTCACACCCGGATCCACGGGGGAACCCGGGCCTGACCCGCACGCTCGGCACAGCTTCTTCGGCAATACCGGGACATTCGAGTAGTCCACTACGCATGCGTTGCCCGTGATCATGGCGTGATCATTTCCGTATGTCAGCCGACAACCGTCGGCGGACAGTCGCACAACCAACAAGGCACGGCCATGACTACGAACTCACCAGCCGTCGGCACCACGACGCAGTCGCGCCCGAAACGCCGTCGCTCAAGCAGTAGCAAGAAGCCCGCGTTGACCGCGGCCATCATCGGACTGATCGGCACCCTTGGCACGGCAGCGATTACGCAGCTGCCGGATCTCGTGGGCAAGGCCGGCACCATACCGTCGATGCCCATCACCGAAGTCCAGCCCTCCGAACGCGTTTCCGTCGACAACGCGAAGCTCAGCGACTCGCGTACAGCACTCGCGCTCTGGGGCACCGCGAGTCCGTACGTGGAGCAAGTACGCGTGACGGTCAGCGCGCCGAACGCGAAGGAAGCGCTATTCGATGATGTAACAAATGTGACCGACGGCAAATGGAGTCTGGTCGCCACCAGCGATCGGCAAATCCCGGAGGAATACGAAGTCATGGCGTTCGACAAAAAGCCGACTTTCACGTCCAGCGCAGTTCACAAGACGTCGCGCATCACGTTCAAGCTCGACCCACCGACGCCGACCACTCAACCCGGGCAGGACAGTGGTTGCCCGCCGCAGTCGATCGGCGGTTGCTTTGCCGATCCCAACTGGGGACCGCCGGCGATCTACCGATCGGAGTAACAGCCGGATCAGCCTGAGCTGGCGGCCAGTTCCTGACCCCGCATGCGCTGCGAGATCACGGTGGTGATGCCGTCACCACGCATGGTCACACCGTAGAGGGCGTCAGCCACTTCCATGGTCGGCTTCTGGTGGGTGATCACGATCAGCTGGGATTTCTCCCTCAGCTGCTCGAACAGGCTGATCAGCCGGCGCAGGTTCACGTCGTCGAGCGCGGCCTCGACCTCGTCCATTACGTAGAACGGGGACGGGCGAGCCCGGAAGATCGCCACCAGCATGGCTACCGCGGTCAACGACTTCTCACCACCGGACAGCAGCGAGAGTCGCTTGATCTTCTTGCCCGGCGGCCTGGCCTCGACTTCGATTCCCGTGGTGAGCATGTCGGCGGGATTGGTGAGCAGAAGGCGTCCCTCACCACCGGGGAACAGGGTGGAGAACACCTGCTCGAACTCGCGCTCCACATCCACGTAGGCCTCGGTGAACACCTGCAGAATCCGGGTGTCGACATCGGCGATCACATCGAGCAGATCGCTGCGCGCGGCCTTGACGTCCTCAAGTTGCGTCGAGAGGAAGTTGTAGCGTTCTTCGAGCGCGGCAAACTCTTCCAGGGCAAGCGGATTCACGCGGCCCAGCTCCGAGAGCTCACGTTCGGCCTTCTTGGCCCGCCGCTCCTGGGTGGGCCGGTCGAACGGCATCGGCGCGGGCGCCATGACCTGCTCGCCACGCTCACGGGCCTGCTCGTACTCTGCCATCTCCAAGTCGCTGGGCGGCAACGCGATCTGCGGACCGTACTCGGCGATCAGATCCGCCGCCGGCATCCCGAACTGCTCGAGCACCTGCGCCTCAAGCTGCTCGATACGAAGTGACGCTTGCGCTTTGGCCATCTCGTCGCGGTGCAAGGCGTCGGTGAGCCGGGTGATCTTCGCGTTGAGTTCGGTGACCGTCTCGCGCACCTGGGACAGCGACGTGGCACGCAGCTGACGCTCGGTCGCCAGTTCGTCACGCATCCGCGACGCCACCGCCACGACCGCGCTCAACCGTTGGGCCACAACGCGTCCCGACTCGGACACCGCGGCGGCCACCCGCGCCGCATGTTCACGGGCCTCACGCGCACGCTGCGCCCGCACCCGGGCCTCGCGCTCGGCAGCGGCGGCCCGGCGCAGTGAATCAGCCCGACCGCGAACCGCATTCGCGCGCTCCTCGGCGGTACGAACCGACAGTCGGGCCTCCACCTCGACCGAACGAGCCGCCTCGGCGGCGGCCATCGAGGCCTGACGGTCCACCGGCTCGGCCTCGAACATCGGAAGCTGTTCGGCATTGTGCAGCCGCGACTCAAGTTCGGTGAGTTCCTCGACCGTCTTGGTGCGCCCAGCTTCAAGCTCGTCGCGTTGGCGGATCAACCGCTGCCACTCATCACCGGCGCCGCGGGCATCCTGCCCCAGGCGGCCCAGCTGCTCGTAGATAGCGGAGATGGCGGTGTCGGATTCGTTGAGCGCGGCCATCGCCTCTTCGGCCGCCTCCTGTCGGGCTGCCTGCTCGGTCAGCGCACCCGACAAGGCGGCCTCCAGCTCGCCGGTCTGCCGCTCGACGACCTCCAGTTCGCGTCGGGCCTTGTCGATCTCGGAACTGATCTCAAGTGTGGAGGGCTTGCGGTCGGACCCACCGCTGATCCAGCCGGCACCGACCAGGTCACCCTCGGCGGTCACCGCGCGCAGGTCCGGACGCGCCGAAACCAGTTGCACCCCGGCGGGCAGATCGCTGACCACTGCCACCCCGGCCAGCATCGCGGTGATCGCCCCACGCAGCCGGTCCGGGACGCTGACCACGTCGTTGGCCCAGATCGCGCCGTCGGGAAGCGTTCCCGACGGGGCCGAGCCGTTGACCTTCCAGTCCCCAAGCAACAGAGCGGCCCGCCCGCCGTCGGACTCCTTGAGCGCGGCGACGGCGGCGGCCGCGACACCGAAATCCTCGGCGGCCAACGCGTCGGCAGCCGCCCCGAGCACCGTGGCCACTGCCACCTCGTGGCCCGGCTGAACTTTCAGGTATTCCCCGATGGTGCCGAAAAGCCCTGAGCCACTGTGGTTCTTCTGCAACCAGGCGGCACCGTCGCGCCGGTCGAGGCTGACGGAGAGAGCCTCGATGCGGGCCCGCAGCGAGGCGACCTGACGTTCGGCGGCACGCTCGGCCGACTGCAGTTCGGCCACCCGTTCGTCGGCGATCCGCAGGGCTGCCACCGAGCGGTCGTGTTGCTCGTCCAGGCCCACTTCTCCGGCATCGAGTTCGCTCACCCGGCTCTGCACAGTCTCGAATTCGGCCTGTGCCAGTTGGGCTTTGGTGGCAGCTTCCTCGATGTTGACCGACATCCGCATCACCCCGTCGTCGATCGACTCGACCCGGGTGCGCATGGTGTCGACCTGTCCGGCCAACCGGGCCAGCCCTTCGCGGCGGTCGGCTTCGGCCCGCGCCGCGGCCAGATGCGCCCGTTCGGCCTCTGCGGCGAGTTGCTCACGCTCGGCGAGCTCGGCCCGGGCGCTCTCCAAGACGATGCGCGACTCCTCGAGCTCACCGAGCAGCTCCATCTCGAGCTCGGCAACCTCGTCGGCCTCGGCCTCCAGGGCCTCGGGGTCCTGCCCCGTGGAAACCTCCGTCTCGGCTTCGAACAGCTGCGCCCGGTCGGTCGCGATCCGCACGGTGGCACTCACCCGTTCGGCCAGTGCCGAGGCCCGGAACCAGGTCTGCTGGGCGGCCTCGGCGCGGCGGGTCAGTTCGGCCACCGCGGCCTCGTGTGCCTGCAGTTCGACGGTCGAGGTTTCCAGCTGGACCGTCGCCTCGTCGTGCTCGCGACGCAGTGTGGTCTCGGCCTGGTTCGTGTTGTGGAACTCGACCTGCCGTCTGACCAGGTCGTCGGCGGCCAGGCGCAGGCGGGCGTCGCGCAGGTCGGCCTGGATCGTCGCCGCCCGCCGCGCCATCTCGGCCTGACGGCCCAGCGGCTTGAGCTGACGGCGCAACTCCGTGGTCAGGTCGGTCAGCCGGGCCAGGTTCGCGGCCATCGAGTCGAGCTTGCGGACCGCCTTTTCCTTGCGCTTGCGGTGCTTGAGAACCCCGGCAGCCTCCTCGATGAAGGCGCGGCGATCCTCGGGCCGCGATTCCAGGATCTCGGCGAGCTTGCCCTGGCCGACGATCACGTGCATCTCGCGGCCGATGCCGGAGTCGCTCAGCAGCTCCTGCACGTCCATCAATCGGCAACTGCTGCCGTTGATCTCGTATTCGCCTGCGCCGTCACGGAACACCCGGCGGGTGATCGACACCTCGGAGTATTCGATCGGCAGCGCGTTGTCGGAGTTGTCGATGGTCAGCGTCACCTCGGCGCGACCCAGCGGCGCCCGTGAGGACGTGCCGGCGAAGATGACGTCCTCCATCTTGCCGCCGCGCAGCGTCTTGGCGCCCTGCTCTCCCATAACCCAGGTCAAGGCGTCGACCACGTTCGACTTACCCGATCCATTGGGGCCGACAACGCAGGTGATCCCGGGTTCGAAGCGCAGAGTCGTCGGCGAGGCGAAAGACTTGAAGCCTTTCAGCGTCAGACTCTTGAGGTGCACGGAGTCAAACCCTACCGCCGACCCGGCTACCGTTCGATGAACCCCGCCATCGGGGCGTCGGCATCCGCCCAATCTGCGACGACGTGATCCACCGACCCCGGGGTTTCCCCGCTCCGGAGCAGCTCAAGCAATCGCTGACATTTCCCGCGTGGCCCCTGCGCCACCACATGCACCCGGCCGTCGGGCCGATTCGAAGCAAACCCGGTCAGGCCGAGTTCCAGCGCGCGCGACCGGGTCCACCACCGGAATCCCACGCCCTGCACCTGGCCATGCACCCAGGCGCTCAGGCGCACCTCGGTGTCGGGCCCGGCCTCAGGCGGGTGTGGTTCCGTCACGAAGTGGCGACCTCGAATTTCACCTCGGTGCCGGATTTGAGGGTGCGTCCCACCGTGCAGACCTGGTCGATGGCGCGCTCGACGACGGTCAACACGCGGGCCACCTCGGCCTCCGAAAGGCCCGACACGTCGATTTCGAGCTTCTCCTCCAGCAGCGGGTAGCGCTCCTGCTCCCGGTCGGGCGGTCCCGACACCCGAATCGTCGCCGGATAGTCGTCACCCAGGCGCCGGCGCAGGGGCTGGTCGCTGGACATCCCGCTGCACGCTGCCAGGGCGATCTTCATCAGCTCACCCGGGGTGAACACGCCCTCGACGTCCTCACTGCCCACGAGTACCTCTGCACCGCGCGAACTGCGTCCGACGTACCTGCGCACACCGGTGCGGTCAACCCAAAGTTCGGTCATGCGGTATTTCTACACGCCGCGATACGCGGTTATTCCAGGGGTAATGGCCGTCGGATCGGTCACCTGCCCCCGTTGGACACGGCGGCGACTCAGGCAGCGACGATAGACTCGGCCCACCGACATCGCTGAGGAGCACTGTGACCTATCCGCCGAGCAATCCGCCCACCCCGCCGTCGGGAGCGCCCGGGCCGTGGCAGCCGCCGTACCAGCAGCCGGGCGGGCCGGAGGGATATCCGAACACTGCCGGAAACCCCGAGCAGCCGCCGTACGGCTCCCCTTACGGGGCACCTCAGCAACAGCCTTACGGCTCGCCGTATGGAGCGCCGCAACAGCCCCAACCTCCGTACGGCGCGCCCTACGGAGCACCCCAGCCGTACGGGGCGCCCTACGGGCAGCCGTACGGGGCGCCGCAGTCGCCGTACGGGTACCCCACCCCGCAGCCGTCGGGCGGCGGCAACCGTATGTGGTTGGCGATCGGCGGCGCCGTACTGGCCGTGGTGGTCATTGTCGGCGGCGTCCTGATCTTCGCGTTGAACGGCGATTCGGGCTCGAGTGGCGGCCGCAGCAGCGCGGGCTCGTCGCAGTCCTCCGGTTCCAGCGATGCCGAGAAAGAGGTGCGGGCGTTCCTCGATGAGGTGATGTCGAGCTCCGGCGACCTCAAAGAGGCCCTGCCCTACTTCTGCCAGGCCGATCAGGACCTGTTCAAAAAGATCGGCGGCCTGGATGCGATCGACATTCCGAAGACGACCGACAGCAGCGGGTCGGCGGAGATCACCAAAATCACGGTGAACGGCAGCAAGGCTGTCGTCGACATCTCGAGCACCGCGGGCCCCGGCAAGCTGTACCTGCGCAAGGAAAGTGGATCGTGGAAGATCTGCATGTCCGACATGCCGGGCATGCCCAGCATGCCCTGATCTGCTGCGGACGAGGCTCGGGTCAGCCCCGTGGACGGGGCTGACACTTCGGGCAGTAGAACGACGACCGGTTCATGAACTTGTCGCGGCGCATGACCGCGCCGCACCGTCGGCACGGCTCCCCCTCGCGGCCGTAGGCATCCAAAGACCGCTCGAAATAACCGGATTCGCCGTTGACATTCACGTACAGCGAATCGAACGACGTGCCGCCCTGGCTCAACGCATCGGTCATCACGTCCGCGGCTGCATCGAGTAGCTCCCCCAGCCGACGCCGCGTCAGCAGCGCAGCGGTCCTGGCGCCGTTGACCTTCGTCCGCCACAGCGCCTCGTCGGCGTAGATGTTGCCGATACCGGACACCACGGTCTGGTCGAGCAGCTGACGCTTGATCTCAGAGTGCTTGCGCCGCAACACGGTAACCACACTGTCCCGATCGAACAGCGGGTCGAGCGGATCGCGCGCGATGTGAGCGACAGGCTCGGGCAACGCGGCGCCGTCGACCGTCACCAGATCGGCCAGCTGCCAGCCGCCGAACGTACGCTGGTCGACGAAACTCAGCGCGGTGCCGTCGTCGAGCAGCGCGGCGATCCGCAGATGCCGGTCGTCGCGCAGCGGCCCCAGCAGCATCTGGCCGCTCATCCCCAGATGCACCACCAGCGCATCGGTCGCGTTTTCGCTGCCGTCCTCACCCAGCGTCAGCCAGAGGTACTTACCGCGCCGTCCCGTTCCGGTGATGCGGGCCCCCAGCAGACGGGCGGTCAGGTCGGCGGGGCCGGCCTCGTGCCGGCGGACGGCACGCGGATGATGCACGCGTACCGCCGAAATTGTTTTGCCCGCAACATGTTCCTGCAGCCCACGGCGGACGACCTCTACCTCGGGTAGCTCGGGCATCGGTGCTCACGCATTGTCGAGTGCGGTCCACGCCGCGGCCGCGGCCTTGAGCTCGGCCTCTTTCTTGTTGCGCCCCACGCCCCTGCCGTATTCGACGTCGGCCACCACCACGGCAGCCGAGAATTCCTTGTCGTGGTCGGGCCCGGTGGAGGTCACCACATAGGTGGGCGCACCGAGCCCGCGCGAGGCGGTCAACTCCTGCAGGCTGCTCTTCCAGTCCAACCCGGCTCCGAGTGTCGGCGCTGTATCGAGCAACTCGCCGAACAACCGCAGGATGACCTCCCGGGCAGTGGTCAGGCCGTGCTCCAGATAAATTGCGCCGAGCAGGGATTCGACACCGTCGGCGAGGATGCTGGACTTGTCGGCCCCGCCGGAGTTCTCTTCGCCCTTGCCCAGGAACAGGTGGCTGCCCAGCCCGTCTTCGGTGAGCCCACGGCCGACATCGGCCAGTGCCTGGGTGTTGACGATGCTGGCACGAAGCTTGGCCAGATCACCCTCGGAGCGTTCGGGGTGGCGGTGGTAGAGCTCCTCGGTGACCGTCAACCCCAGTACGGCATCTCCGAGGAACTCCAACCGCTCGTTGGTGGGAAGGCCGCCGTTCTCGTAGGAGTAACTGCGATGCGTCAACGCGATGGTGAGCAGTTCGGCGGGGATGTCGACGCCCAGCGCCGCCAGCAGCGCTGCGTGCGAATCGGTCACTTCTCGCCCCCGGGCTGCTCGTCGTCGGGCAGCATGGCGGCCAGTTTGGCCCAGCGGGGATCGATCTTGTCGTGATGATGCCCCGGCTCTGCGGTGGCCAGCGCGACGCCGCAGTCGGGGCACAGGCCCGGGCAGTCCGGACGGCACAACGGGGAGAACGGCAGCGCCAACCCGACGGCATCGATGATCGGCTGTTCCAGGTCGACGGTGTCGGCCTGTCCCGAGGCGCCCACCCGGCCCATTTCGTCGGCCTCGGTGGTCTCGTCGGTGGTGCTGTCCGGGTACGCGTACAGCTCGGTGAGGTCGATCTCGACATCGCCGGTGAGCTTGGTGAGGCAACGGGCGCACTCACCGACCGTGGGCGCCGATACGGTCCCACTGACCAGCACACCTTCCGACACCGACTGCAGCTGCAGGTCGAGATCGAGCGGCGCGCCCTTCTCGATGGCAACCAGCTCGGCCCCGATCCGCACGGGACTCGGCACCGTCTCTTGGTGTGCCAGGAACGAACCCGGTCGCCGGCCGAGTCGCAAGACGTCGATCACCAGCGGCGATCGGGAACCTCCGCGCCGTTCAGGCCCTCCCCGCCCAGCCGATTTCGCATGCGTCGCCATGCATCGATCCTACGGCGGGGTCAGACCAAACCACGACGCAGTGCGCCGACCGTCACCCACGGCCGTCAGCGGGTCGCGTAGTCGTGCGTTCCCGCGGTCGTGCGTAGCTGGTGACGTCCGCGGCCGACGGAGCGCAGCGTGCCGTTGAGGAAGTCCTCGAACTCGGCAAGTTTGCTGTCGACATAGATATCGCACTCGCCGCGCAGTCGGTCGGCTTCGGCATGTGCCGCGTCGATGAGCCGGGTGGCCTCCGCGGTGGCGGTCGAGACGATCTCGGTCTGCGACACCAGACGCTGCTGCTCCTTGATGCCCTCCTGCACGGCCTTCTCGTAGGAGATGTTGCCGTTCTCGGTCAGGCGATCGGCCTCGGCCTTGGCCCGGCCGGTGCTCGCGTCGTACTCGCGCTTCGCCGCGGCCGCGAGCCGCGCTGCCTCTTCGCGTGCCTCCCCGACCATGCGCTCGCTGTGCTGACGGGCTTCGGCGACCATCCGGTCGGCCTGCGCCTTCGCGTCGGCCAGCAACCGGTCGGCCTCGCCCCTGGCGTGATTGAGCATGCCGTCGGCGTCGGCGTTCGACTTGCCCATCACCGACTCGCAGTGTTCCTTGGCCTCGCGCAGCAGCGAATCACGCGCATCCAGCACGTCCTGTGCGTCGTCGAGCTCACCGGGGATCGCGTCCTTGATGTCGTCGATCAGCTCGAGGACATCACCGCGGGGTACCACGCAGCCGGCCGTCATCGGCACACCACGCGCTTCTTCGACGATCGCGCCGAGCTCGTCGAGCGCTTCAAAAACTCGGTACACGGCAAAACCCTCCAGGTCGTCGTTGTCGGTTACCAGTGTGCCTGGTGTTACGCCTGTGACTAGGGAACACAATCGGTGTGTCGCCGCGAGGTATCGCCTGCCGTGGATGCAGCAAAGTCACCGCATCGCCGCGGCGATCAGGTCGCGCGCACGGTCGAGCATCGATGCGAACGGTCCGACGGCGAAGTTGAGCCCGGCCGACTCCACCCCTGGATGGGGGCGGGTGGGCGCGATCGCCTCCGCCGCCTGCACGGCCTTGACCAGCCTTTCGAGTTCATCGGCGTCGAGCTTGCGGTGCAGCTTGTCGAACTCTTCGTGCTCCTCGTGGTCGGCATGGTCGACCACGGCGTCGCGGAACTTGGCGAGCTCGGCCAGGAATTCGGCGGAGTCGAAGTCCATGCTTTCGAGCTTCGACAGCTGCTCCTTGGCTGCGTGTTCCTCATGCAGGCGTGCATCGACGATCTCGTCGCCGTCGGCGACCTCTCGACGCACCCGTGGATGCACGACCATCTCCTCGGCGGTCTCGTGCACCGCCAGCAGCTGCCGCAATTCGACGAATGCCTTTTCTCGGGCCTCGACCGTGGAGGCGGAGAAAACCTCCTCAAACAAGTCCTTGATCAGATTGTGTTGATCCTTGAGGAACTTCACGACATCGTCGGTGGATTGAACGAATGTGTTGGGCACAGCGGGACCTCCGCGAATCGGGTGACAAGTCTGGGCGCATGGGCTGAGCGCCACGCGAACCAGATACCCGTCGGCGCGGTGAGCTAACCGCCCAGTTTGGCCTGCAGCCTGCGATTGACCGGCTCGGGCAGCAGCGCCGAGACATCGCCGCCCAAGGAGGCAACCTCCTTGGCCAGCGACGACGACACGAACGAGTACTGCGGAGTGGTGGCCACGAAGAAGGTGTCGACGCCCGCCACGTGCTTGTTCATCTGCGCCATCTGCAGCTCGTATTCGAAGTCGGTGCCGGTGCGCAGGCCCTTGACGATCGCGGTCAGCCCGCGATTCTTGACGAAGTCGACCACCAGTCCCTGACCGGACTCGACCCGAAGGTTGGGCAGGTGTGTGGTCGACTCGGTGATCATCGCCATTCGCTCGTCGAGGTCGAACATTCCCTTTTTGTTGGGATTCACCAGAATCGCCACCACGACCTCGTCGAACTGCGCCGCCGCACGCTCGAAGATGTCGATATGGCCAAGGGTCACCGGGTCGAAGGAGCCGGGACATACCGCGCCACTCATGGGTGACGACGCTACAGGCCCCCTCGCTGCGACCGACCTGCTAGCCCACTTCGGCGAGTTCGACGCGGGTGTCACCGTAGCGGCGGGCACTCAACGCATCCCAGCCTTCCGGCCAGCTCACCGGCCGGCTCGACGACCGCCGCTCCACCAGGACGAGGGTGCCCGCGGCGACCCACCCGGCAGCGGCCAACGTTGTCAGCATCGCGTCGACCGCGGCGTCGCCGAGGTCGTACGGCGGGTCGGCGAACACCAGATCGACCGGTCGCGTGGCACCCCCGGCCAACACCGTGTCGACGTTGCCCCGGCGCACCGCCGCGTTGCGCACGCCCAGCGCGGTGATGTTCTCGGCGATGACCGCGGCCGCCCGCGCATCCGCCTCGACAAAGGTGGCGGAGGTTGCACCACGCGAAAGCGCTTCCAGCCCAAGCGCTCCCGAGCCGGCATACAAATCCAGCACCGATAGTCCGGCGAAATCCAGCCGCGCCGTCAAGGCGTTGAACACGGCTTCGCGGACCCGATCTGAAGTCGGCCGGGTGCCGCTGCGGGGCACCGCAATCCGGCGGCCGCCGAGCGCCCCCGCGATGATGCGGGTCAGCTCGATTCCCCGGCTGCTTCGCCCTTGCCCGCCGAGCCGGTCACCACGACCAGCAGGTCGCCACCCTCGACCTGGGCGGTGGCGGCCACCGCGACACGTTCGACGGTGCCGGCCTTGGGGGCGGTGATGGCGGCTTCCATCTTCATCGCCTCGATGGTGGCAATGGTCGCACCGGCCTCGACCGTGTCACCTGCGGCCACACCGACGGTGACCACACCGGCGAACGGCGCCGCGACATGATCGGGGTTGTTGCGGTCGGCCTTCTCGGCGGCCGGAACCTCGCTGGCGATGCTGCGGTCGCGCACCGTGATCGGACGGAGTTGCCCGTTGAGGATGCACATCACCGTGCGCATGCCGCGCTCGTCGGCATCGGAGATCGCCTCCAGACCGATCAGCAACTGCACACCGCGCTCCAGCTCGACCCGATGCTCCTCGCCGTAGCGCAGCCCGTAGAAGAACTGATTGGCGCTCAGACCGGAGGTGTCACCGTAGGTCTCGCGGTGTGTCTCGAACTCCTTGGTCGGCGCCGGGAACAGCAACCGGTTCAACGCCGCCTGACGTTTCGGTCCGGGCGCAGCCAACAGTTCCTCGTCCTCGACCGAGAGTTCCTGAATCGGCTTGGCCGGCCCCCGGCCCTCAAGAGCCTTGGTGCGCAACGGCTCCGGCCAACCACCCGGCGGGTCACCGAGCTCGCCGCGCAGGAATCCGATCACGCTGTCGGGGATGTCGTATTTGGCGGGATCCGCGGCGAACTCCTGCGCACCGACCCCGGCCCCCACCAACGCCAACGCCAGGTCGCCGACCACCTTGCTCGACGGGGTCACCTTCACCAATCGGCCCAGCACCCGATCGGCCGCGGCATAGGCGGTCTCGATCTCCTCGAACCGATCCCCCAACCCCAGCGCGATCGCCTGCTGGCGCAGATTGCTCAGCTGCCCGCCGGGGATCTCGTGGGTGTAGACGCGTCCCGTCGGCGCCGGAAGACCGGATTCGAACGGCGCGTACACCTTGCGCAGCGCCTCCCAATAGGGCTCGAGATCGCAGACAGCGCTCAGCGACAACCCGGTGTCGAACGACGTGTGCGCCGCGGCAGCCACGATCGAGGACAACGCCGGCTGGCTGGTGGTGCCGGCCAACGGCGCCGCGGCACCATCGACCGCGCTCGCGCCGGCCTGCCAGGCCGCCAGATACGTCGCCAACTGCCCACCCGGGGTGTCATGGGTGTGCACATGCACCGGCAGATCGAAACGCGACCGCAACGCGCCTACCAGAAGGTGCGCGGAATGCGGACGCAACAGCCCGGCCATGTCCTTGATCGCCAGCACATGCGCACCGGCGTCGACGATCTGCTCGGCCAGCTTCAGGTAGTAATCCAGCGTGTACAGGTTCTCGCCCGGGTCAGACAGGTCCCCGGTGTAGGACATCGCGACTTCGGCGATGGCCGTGCCGGTCTCGCGGACCGCGTCGATCGCCGGACGCATCGACTCGATGTTGTTGAGCGCGTCGAAGATCCGGAAAATATCGATCCCGGTGCGCGTGGCTTCGTCTACAAACGCCTCAGTCACCAGTTCCGGATACGGCGTGTATCCCACGGTGTTTCGGCCCCGCAGCAGCATCTGCAGACAGATGTTGGGCACCGCCTCACGCAGGGCGGCCAGCCGCTCCCACGGATCTTCCTTCAAAAAACGAAGCGCCACATCGTAAGTCGCGCCACCCCAACACTCGATGGACAACAACTGCGGCATCATCCGCGCCACATACGGCGCGACCTTGAGCAACCCCGTCGACCGCAGCCGGGTGGCCAACAACGACTGATGCGCATCGCGGAACGTCGTATCGGTGACCCCGAGAGCCTTGCTGTCGCGCATCCACGCCGCGAACCCCTCGGGTCCCAACTCGATCAGACGCTGCTTGGACCCCGCCGCCGGCACCGTCGACAGATCCAACGCAGGCAACTTGTCCTGCGGGTACACGGCCGAGGGCCGCTCGCCGTTGGGCTTGTTCACCGTGACATCGGCCAGGTAATTCAAGATCTTCGTACCGCGGTCAGCAGGTGTGTGCGCGGTCAGAAGCTGCGGACGGTCATCGATGAACGACGTGTTGACCCGTCCGGCCCGGAAATCGGGATCCTCGATCACGGCCTGCAGGAACGGAATGTTCGTCGACACCCCGCGGATGCGGAACTCTGCCAGCGCGCGGCGGGCACGGGCCACCGCCGTGGAGAAGTCACGCCCGCGACAGGTCAGCTTGACCAGCATCGAGTCGAAGTGCGCCAGCACCTCGGCTCCGACATTGGTGCCGCCATCCAGGCGGACACCCGCACCCCCGGGTGACCGGTAGGCGGTGATCCGGCCGGTGTCAGGACGGAATCCGTTGGCCGGATCCTCGGTCGTGATCCGGCACTGCATCGCCGCCCCGCGAATGACGAGCGAGTCCTGGCTCAGACCCAGATCGGCCAGCGTCTCCCCCGCCGCGATCCGCAGCTGCGAACCGACCAGGTCCACATCGGTGATCTCCTCGGTCACCGTGTGCTCCACCTGAATTCGTGGATTGCACTCGATGAACACGTGATGCCCACGCTCGTCGAGCAGGAACTCCATGGTGCCCGCACAGCTGTAACCGATCTGGCGGGCCAGAGCCACCGCATCCGCGCAAATCCGCTCGCGCAACTCCGGATCCAGGTTCGGCGCCGGCGCCAGCTCGATCACCTTCTGGTGGCGCCGCTGCACACTGCAATCCCGCTCGAACAGGTGCATGACGTTGCCCTGTGTATCGGCCAGGATCTGCACCTCGATGTGGCGCGGGTTGATGACGGCCTGCTCCAGGTACACCTCGGGGTCGCCGAACGCCGACTCGGCCTCGCGCGAAGCCGCCTCCACCGCCTCGGGCAGCGCCTCGGGATCGGTCACCCGGCGCATACCGCGCCCACCGCCACCGGACACCGCCTTGACGAACAGCGGGAACTCCATATCCCGTGCCGCAGCGACCAACTCATCCACCGACGACGACGGCGCCGAGGACGCCAGCACCGGCAGGCCCGCTGCCCGCGCGGCGTCGATGGCCCGCGCCTTGTTACCGGTCAATTCCAGAACCTGCGCCGAGGGGCCCACAAACGTGATGCCCGCCTCCGCACACGCCGAAGCCAATTCCGGATTCTCCGACAGGAACCCGTAACCCGGATACACCGCATCCGCACCGGAATGCTTGGCGACCCTGATGATCTCCTCAACAGACAGGTACGCCCGTACCGGATGACCGATCTCACCGATCTGATACGACTCGTCGGCCTTCAGGCGGTGCAGCGAATTGCGGTCCTCATACGGATACACCGCCACCGTCGCGATGCCCATCTCATAAGCAGCGCGAAACGCACGGATCGCGATCTCGCCACGATTGGCGACTAACAGCTTGGAAATCACGGGTAGACCTAACCGACAAGTTATTTCGGAAGTGTTACAGCAGCGTTGACCAGTATTCCCAGAAACGCACCAAGATCAACAGCACAAGTGAGGTGAACCAGAGCGCCACCAGCGACCACCGCCACTGGTAGATCGCCCGGGCGACCGCGTTGGTGTGCAGCGGTCGAAGCGCGATGGAACTCGTGACCACCAACAGCGGGATCGTCACCGACCACACGACCATGCAGTACGGGCACAGCGCCCCGATGCGGTAGAGGCTCTGGAAGATCAGCCAGTGCACCATGACCGCACCGAGCAGGCTGCCAGCCGCCAGCCCGGCCCAGTACCACCGCGGCAACCGAACGCCCGCGATCGCCAGCACACCCGTGACCAGGGTGACCGTGAACGCGACCACCCCGATCAGCGAATTGGGGAACCCGAAGACCGATGCCTGCCAGGTGGTCATCACCGAGCCACAGGAGATGACCGGGTTGATGCTGCACGACGGTACGTAACTCGGATCGATCAGCAGCTCGATCTTCTCGACCGTCAGTGCCAGTGCCGCCGCCAGCCCGAGGACACCGGCGATCAGTATCCAGATCGCAGCGGGCTTGCCGACGGCGATTCCGGGGGCCTTCTCGGCCCCGGAGTCGCCGAGTTCGTCGAGCTCGGGCGCTGCGGCGTCACTCATGGGTGGGCCGGTGCGGGGGCTGCCGGTGCGCCGGGCGCCGGTGCAGGAGCGGGGGCGGCCGGTGCGCCGGGCGCAGGAGCGGGCGCAGCCGGTGCGGGAGCGGGGGCGTTCAGCGCCGGGAGGTCACCGACGACCTCCTTGACCTTGGCGATCAGCTCGTCAGGTGTGGTGGGGCTGTAGTCCTCACCGTTGAACTTGACGGTCGGAGTCGAGTGGATTTCGGTGGCCGCGGCCATGCCCTGCACCATCTCCACGTAGCGACCCTTGGTGATGCAGTCGGGGACATCACCGGCGGCGCCGGCCTGGCGGGCGAGCTCGATGATCCGGGCGTTGTCGGGGTAGACGCCGCTGCCCTCCTCCGGCTGGATTCCGGGAGTGAAGAGCGCGGAGTGGAAACGGCGGAATGCGTCGACGGACTCGTCGGCGACGCAGTAGGCAGCACCGCCTGCGCGTGACGAGTAGCCGTTGCCCGCCTTGTCCAGGATCGCCACCATGTGGTAGTCGACAGCCACTGCGCCGCTGTCGATGAGCTTGTTGATGGTCGGGCCGAACTGCTGTTCCAGATGACCGCATGCGGGGCACAGGAAGTCCTCGTAGAGGCTCAGCGTCACCTTGGGCTCAGATGTGCCCTCTTTGGTGATCACGCTGGGCGCCGCCACGTGCACGGCCCGGGCCTCCCCGGAGGCCGGACGCTTGTGGCCGGTCGTCACGATGTAGAGCACCAGGCCGACGGCGAACAGCACCACAACGGCTGTCAGCCCGATCTGAATGAACAGGTTGCGCTTGCGGTCAGCCGCCTTGAGGTCGTACTTCGCGGTCTTCTTCGGTTTGGCCACGTCGACAAGCGTACCGGCGCCGACAGGTCAGCTTTCGGCGTGGCTGAGATGTGCGCGCAGGGCCGAGATCATTGCGCTCGTCGCAGTGTCACTGCCGCCGCCCAGCGGGAAGAAGTTGGCGAACGCGTGGATCATCGACCGTTCTTCGCGCAGGTCCACGACCACCCCGGCGTCCTGCATGGCCCTCGCATACCGGTTCCCCTCGTCCCGCAGTGGGTCGAACCCGGCCGTGACCACCAGCGCGGGCGGCAGGCCGGTGAGATCTTCGCTCAGCAGCGGTGACACTGTTGGATCGTCGGCGGCCACCTCGGCGCCATCGAGGTAGTGCGCGGCAAACCAGTCCATGTCGCGTTTCTGCAGGAAGAAGCCGTCGGAGAACAGCGTCTTGGATCTCGTCTCGCTCGACCAGTCGGTGACGGGGTAGAGCAGCAGTTGCAGAGCGGGCAGCGGCAGTTCCGAGTCGCGGGCCTGTTGGGTCACCACCGCAGCCAGGTTGCCGCCGGCACTGTCTCCTCCGACGAGGATGCGCGTGGCCCCCAGACCCGCGGCATGGTCGAGCGCCCAGCGGTAGGCCGCGTAGGCGTCGTCGACGGCCGCCGGCGCCTTGTGCTCGGGCGCGAGGCGGTAGTCGACGGAGATGACCTGGATTCCACCGTCCCGGCAGATCAGCCGGCACAGATTGTCGTGGGTGTCGAGGTCACCGATGACAAAGCCGCCGCCGTGGAAGTACAGCAACAACGCCGACGTGCCTGGAGACCCGGTGCCGTCCGGGACGTAACGTCGCGCCGGGATGGGCCCGGCCGGACCGGGAATCGACATCTCGGTCACATCCGCGCGGATCCGTGCCGTCATCATGGCTGCGGTGGCCCGCAGCGCGGCTCGCGAAACCGCGACGCCGGACTCCGCGCTGTAATCGGCGACCAGGCCTCCGACCCCGGCCGCACGCTGCGCGGCCAGGGTGAATTGGAGCGTGGTGTCCAGGGTGTTGCCGTCGACCACCACCGAACGTCCGCCCAGCAGCAGTCGCTTGGTCCGGTCGGAAATCCGCGGGATCGCGGCCAGGGTGAACTTGGTCGCCCGCTCGAGCACCGCCTGTCTGACCGTGTCCCGGCTGTGGCCACCAGGTCCACCCTGGGCCGGCCCGCCTGGCAGACTTTCAGTCATGGCTGCTCCCTCTGTGAGTCCTCGTGTCACGCTGAACGACGGTAATTCGGTACCGCAAGTCGGGTTGGGGGTTTGGCAGACCCCTGCCGAGGAGACCGTGCGCGCGGTGAGCGCGGCCCTGCAGGCAGGCTATCGGCACATCGACACCGCAGCCGCGTACCGCAACGAGGCCGAAACCGGCCGGGGCCTGGTTGACTCCGGGGTCCCCCGCGAAGACGTGTTCCTGGTGACCAAGCTGTGGAACAGCGATCAGGGATACGACTCGACGCTGGCCG
Source organism: Mycobacterium shunyiense (assembly GCF_058270075.1). Classification (NCBI taxonomy): domain Bacteria; kingdom Bacillati; phylum Actinomycetota; class Actinomycetes; order Mycobacteriales; family Mycobacteriaceae; genus Mycobacterium; species Mycobacterium shunyiense. The sequence continues at coordinate 220,221 of NZ_JBZDPU010000001.1, forward strand.
CGTTCGACGCGAGCCTGGAGCGGCTCGGCGTCGACTACCTCGACCTTTATCTGATCCACTGGCCGGTACCGGCCAACAATGCCTACGTCGACACCTTCAAGACCTTCGCACACCTGCGTGATCAGGGCCGGATCCGGTCAATCGGGGTGAGCAACTTCGCCCCCGAACATCTGGACGTGCTGATCGACGCCACCGGCATCGTGCCCGCGGTCAATCAGATCGAGTTGCACCCGCTGCTACCGCAACACGAGCTGCGCGAGGTACACGCCAGATTGGGCATCGCCACCGAGGCGTGGAGCCCGCTGGGCCAGGGTTCACTGCTCACCGATCCGGTGATCACCGGCATCGCCGAACGGCATGGTAAAACGCCCGCACAGGTACTGATTAGGTGGCATATACATCTGGGTAATATCGTCATCCCCAAGTCGGTGAACCCCGAGCGGATTGTGAGCAATTTCGACGTGTTCGATTTCGATCTGAACGAGTCGGATATGTCGGCCATCGCCTCGCTGGAGACGGACACTCGCCTGGGACCCGACCCCCGAACCTTCAACTTCACAGGATAGGTGCCATGACCTCCTCCGACGGGGCTGCGATTCCCACCGTCACGCTCAACGACGACCGCACGATCCCGGTTGTCGGCCTGGGTGTCGGCGGACTCTCGGATTCCGAGGCGGAGCGCGTGGTGTCGGCGGCCCTTGAGGCCGGTCACCGCCTGATCGACACCGCGGCCGCCTATGGCAATGAGGCAGGCGTCGGCCGGGCCATCGCGGCCTCGGGGATTCCGCGCGAGGAGATCTCGGTCACCACCAAGCTGGCCATCACGGATCACGGCTTCACGTCGTCCCAGGACGCCGGGCGGGCCAGCCTGGAGCGGCTCGGCCTGGATTACGTGGACCTGTACCTGATTCATTGGCCGGGCAACGACGTCGGCAAGTACGTCGACAGCTGGGGTGGGCTGATGGCGCTCAAGCAGGCCGGGCTGGCCCGTTCCACCGGTGTCTCCAACTTCAGCCCCGAGAACCTGTCGACGATCGTCGACCTGACCTTCGTCGCTCCTGCGGTCAACCAGATCGAGCTGCACCCGCTGCTCAACCAGAGTGCCTGGCGTGCCGCCAACGCCCAGTACAACGTCACCACGCAGGCCTACAGCCCGTTGGGCGTCGGCAACCTGCTCGACAACCCGGCCGTCACGGCCATCGCCGAGGCACACGGCAGGACGCCGGCGCAGGTGCTGATCCGCTGGAGCATCCAGTTGGGCAACAGCGTGATCTCGCGCTCGACCGACCCCGAGCGGATCGCCTCCAATCTCGACGTGTTCGGCTTCGAGTTGACCGCCGAGCAGATGGACAGCCTCAGCAGCCTCGATAATGGCACCCGGTTCCGGCCCGACCCGGCGACCTTCACGGGCTAGCCCGTGGGGCAGGTCCCGGCGGCCTCACGCAAGACCCCGGCCGAAGCGGTGTCGACCGCCAGCGCGTAGCCGCGCAACACCTCGACGAACTGCACCGCGTACTGACACCAGAACGCCCGATTGGGCGGCATCCAGTGGGCCGGTTCCTGATCGCTCTTGTCCTGGTTGGGTTTACCCGCTACCGCCAGCAGGTTCGCCGGGTCGTTGGCGAACCGCAGCCGAAGGTCGTCGGGCCAGTCCCGCGCGCCCAGGTCCCAGGCCAACGCCAGCGGCACGATGTGATCGATCTGCACCGAGGCCCCGGTCTGATTGCCACGGACGAAGGACACCACCGCGTTCGTGTACGGGTCGTGCAGCGTGCCGGTCGCCACGGCGGTCGGACACCGTTTGATCGCGACGAACGTCTTGTCGACGAGGTCGCGATTGAGAATGTCGTTGCGGGTGTCGCAGCCGTTGTGGCCACCGGGCGCGCTGTTGTCGTCGTCCCACGACTCGCCGAATGCCGCGCGGCGATAGTCGTTGCCACGCACCCGTACCGGTACTTCGGGCACTCCGGCCAACAGATCGACCCCGGCGGCCACGCTGGGCGGTTGCGCCTGAGCGGTGAACCGGGCGGAGCGTTGCGTTGCCAAGGTCACCTGGATGGCGACGACCACCGCGAGTGCGACGGCTGCAGCCAGCCACCACATCCGGCGGCGGGTCATGCCTTGTCCAGGTACTCGACGCGATCGGTGTTCACGAATTGCGCTGCCAGCAGGTCCATCCCGGGATCATGCGGATTCTGTGCGTAACGCTGCTCAGCGAATGCCCGGGCCTCCTGGATCACTTCGAGATGGTCCCGCAGGGACAGGAAACGCAGATTGATGGTGCGCCCGGACTGGTTGAGGCCCAGCACATCTCCCTCGCGTCGCTCGTCGAGATCCAGATCAGCCAGGGCGAATCCGTCCAAGGTCGCCGCAACGGCCTTGATCCGTTCACCGGCCTTGGACGTCTCCGGCAACCGGGTGGCCAGCAGGCACAAGCTGGGGTGCTGCCCGCGGCCGATGCGGCCGCGCAGCTGATGAAGCTGGCTGATGCCGAACCGGTCGGCGTCCATCACCACCATCATCGTGGAGTTGGGCACGTCGACGCCGACCTCGATGACGGTGGTACACACCAGCACGTCGATCTCGCCGGCCCGGAACAGGCCCATCACCGCATCCTTCTCGTCACCGGACAGCCGGCCGTGCATCAGGCCGAGCCGCAATCCGGACAGCGGGCCCGCGCTCAGGCGGTCGAAGAGGTCGACCACCGTGACCGGCGGCGGCCCGCCGCGCCCTTCGCCCTTGTCGCCGGGCTTGTCGGACTCGTCGATGCGTGAGGCGACCACATAGGCCTGGCGCCCCGCGGCCACCTCCTCCCGGATACGGGCCCAGGCCCGGTCCAGCCAGGAAGGCTTCTGCGAGATGAAAATCGTGTTGGTGGTGATGGGTTGACGGCCCCGGGGCAGCTCGCGCAGCGTCGAGGTCTCCAGATCGCCGTACACCGTGAGCGCGACGGTACGGGGAATCGGTGTGGCCGTCATCACCAGAAGGTGCGGCGTCAGCCCGTCACGAGCCTTGGCGCGCAACGTATCCCGCTGCTCGACCCCGAACCGGTGCTGCTCGTCGACGACCACCATGCCCAAATTGTGAAACTCGACCGCCTCCTGCAGCAGGGCGTGGGTGCCGACGACGATGCCGGCTCGCCCGGACGCCACCTCTTCGCGCACGGCACGCTTCTGCGGCGCCGTCATGGAGCCGGTGAGCAGCGCGACCCCGGTCGCACCCTCGGCGCCACCGAGTTGACCCGCCATGGCCAGCGGCCCGAGCACGTCACGTATCGATCGGGCATGTTGGGCGGCAAGCACTTCGGTGGGTGCCAGTAGCGCGCACTGATAGCCCGCGTCGACCATCTGCAGCATCGCCAGGACCGACACGATGGTCTTGCCCGAGCCCACCTCGCCCTGCAACATCCGGTTCATGGGCCGCGTCGAGGCCAGTTCGTCAGAGATCACCTCCAACACCTCGGACTGTCCGGTGGTCAGCTCGAACGGCAGCCTATTGCGCAGGGCGGCCGCCAGTCCGCCGTCGGTTCGCGGTGCGGCAGGACCGGATTCACTCAGCTCGCTGTAGCGCCGGGCCACCAGCCCCCACTGCAGCCCGATCGCTTCGTCGTAAGTCAGCCGCTCGCTGGCACGCTCGCGCGCAGTCGTGTTCTCGGCCAGGTGAATGGCCCGCAACGCCTCATCCTCGGACATCAGATTGTGTTGGCGGACAAAGTCTTCCGGCAAAGGATCCGGGACCGGGTCGAGCATGTCGAGGGTCTGGCGCACGCACGCGTAGATGTCCCAGCTCTGCACCTTGGCCGACGCGGGATAGATCGGGAAGAAGTCCCGCTCGAACTCGGCCAGCATCTCCTCACCGCTGGCACCCGATGCCGACGCGATGGTGGTCAGCGACTTGGTGCCGATCTGCTTGCCGGGCGGCGGATTGAGCACCAGGAAGGCGGGATGGTTCAACTGGAGGGTGTTGCGGAAGTACTTGACCTCGCCGGACAGCATCAGGCGGGTGTCCTTCTCCACCTTGTCCACCATCCAACCGGCGTTGAAGAAGGTGGCTGTCACCGCCGGCCGATGATTCCCCAGGGCCACCCGCAGGTACTTGGCCCGCCGGGTGCCGCCGGATTTGGTGCGCACGGTCGACCGCATCTCACCGATCTCCGCCTTCGTCACCACGTCGATGAAGGTGACGTGCTCACCCTCTTCCAGATCGAGCGCCTCCCCCTCCCCACGCACCGTCATCCCGTCGCTGTACTTGCGCGGGTAATGACGCAGCAGGTCGTTGACCGTGCGGAGACCGAAATTGGCATTGAGCTTGTCCGCGTTCTTCTTTCCGATCACGAACTCGAGGCGTTCGCCGAGACCGACCACTACTCGACCCCGATCAGCAGGGCGTCACCGCGGTGGCCCGTGTGATACGTCACCAACTCCGCGCCGAGGTGCGCGCGGTGGACGTGGGCCTGCAGCGCCTTCCCGACCTCATCGTCCACACCGTCGCCGGTCAGCACCGTGATCAGCTCTCCGCCGGCCACCATCATCAGATCGATCAACCCTGCGGCCGCGGAGGTGAGATCAGACCCGACGATCAGGACCTCGTCGCCGGCGATGCCGAGCCCGTCACCCGGCTTGCAGGTGCCCGCCCAGGTCAACGCCTCCTCGGTGGCGATCCGCACCGCACCGTGCCGCGCCCCAGCAGCGGCACGCGCCATGGTGTACCCGTCGTCGACGGCTTGCCGTCCCTCGTCGTGGACGGCCAGCGCCGCCAACCCCTGCACCATCGAACCGGCCGGCACCGGCACCACGTCGATGCCCCAACCGATCGCGGCGGTGCAGCCCGCCACGAGCTCCTCGGCGGCGACATACCCGTTGGGCAACACCATCACCTGGGCCGCCCCCACATCGATCAGGGCACGCAACAGCTGCTGCGCATTGATCGGCTCGCCCGCTTCGGGCCGCAACACCTGCGCACCCTCACCGGCGAACAGTTCGACGCCGCCGTCCCCGTCCACAACGGCCAGCACAGCCCGCTCGCGGGTCCATCCACCGGCGGGCCTGGCGCCCGCAGCGACGGTCAGCGCGGTGATCTGAATGCGGTTCAGCGACCCCACCGCCAACCCGGCCTCGACCGCGGCGCCGGCATCGTCGAGGTGGACGTGCACCGAGTACTGATCGCTGCCGGATGTGGCGATGGCGACCGACTCACCCATCTGTTCCAACGCTGCCCGCAGCCCCTCGACTGCAGACGCGCCGCACCCACTCAGGAGATACATCACCTCGAACTGCGGTGGTGCCGCCGCGGCCGCCAGCGCCACCTGCGGCGAGGCCGGGGTGTAGACCGGCCGGCGCGGCGCGTGGCCGGCCAGGGTGGTTGTCATCGCGTCGAGCAGCACGAGCAGGCCCCGACCTCCGGAATCGACCACGCCTGCCTTGGCGAGCACGTCGAGCTGTTCCGGGGTGCGGTCGAGGGCTGCCGAGGCGGCCTCGCCGGCGGCGGCCGCCACATCGGCGACGTCGCCGCCGGTAGCCGCGCAGTGCTCGCCGGCCTCGGCGGCCGCCTGCAGGACGGACACGATGGTCCCCGGCACGGGCTCACCCATCGAGGTGACGGCCAGGACGGCGGCATGGCGCAACGCCTCCCCGAGCAGCGCGCCGTCCACCGCGGAGAGGGCACCGTCACGCCGGGCCGCGGCGGTGGTGATGACCTCGGCCAGGCCGAGCAGAATCTGGGACAGGATCACCCCGGAGTTGCCGCGGGCCCCCTGCAGCGCTCCGGCCGCCAACGCGCTCGCCACTGCCGTGATGTCGGCATCGGCCGGCTCGCCGTCTACGTGCGCCCACGCCGAACGCATCGTGAACAGCATGTTTGTGCCGGTATCGGCATCAGCCACCGGGAACACGTTGAGCCGGTTGATCTCATCGGTGTGGACGATCAGCTCATCGACGGCGGTATGCGCCCAAGCCCGCAGAGCGGGGGCATCCAACCGCCGAGCCGACATCGGACCTCCCAATCCCCATCAGATCCGCACAGATTCCCCCGTGCGGCGCCGTCACCGCCGTGGTCACCAGCCTATCCAGTGACAGCGACAAACCCGATCAGAGCATCGCCGGCTGTGGACAACCTGGAGCCGTGTTCACGAGCCGTTTTGGCGATCCTCTGGCCTCCCGGTATTCTGATCAGGTTGTCGGGTCGAGCCCCGCCGTTTGCGGCGAGCGGGCCCAGCCCCCCAAGTACTGATTTCGAGGAGTTGTTGATATGGCTGCCGTGTGCGATATCTGCGGAAAGGCCCCGGGCTTCGGCAAGTCGGTGTCGCACTCGCATCGGCGGACCAGCCGGCGCTGGGATCCGAACATCCAGTCGGTGCGTGCCGTGGCACGTCCGGGTGGCAACAAGCAGCGCGTGAACGCCTGCACCTCCTGCATCAAGGCCGGCAAGGTCTCGCGCGGCTAGTCACGCGCGCCTGATCCGGTGCGCGACGCTGTTGTTTATCTGAGGACACGGCAGGGTACCTCCTGTCGTCATGACCTCTTGTCGCGCATCGCGCTCACCGCTCTGTGCATTTGCGGCCGCAGTCGCGGCCGGTCTCGTGCTGTCCGCGTGCGGCGGCACCAGTTCCGATGGCAACACCACCTCGGAGACTCCCACGACGACGGAGGCGCCGGTGACCTCGGAGGGTCCGGCGACCCATACCGAGACCACCGTCATCGAAACTCCGGTATCGCCTGCACCTGCGTCACCGTCGGCTGAGATGCCCGCTCCTCCGGGCAACGGCGGCGGTGACGGCGACATGACAGTCCAGATTCCCTCACCGGGTATCCCCTCGCCCCCGCCGATCCCGGCGCCGCCGGCGATTCCCGCGCCGCCGGCCATCCCCATGCCCTGACCGGGTCAGGGCAGCCGCCAGTCGATCGGGTCGGCGCCTTTCTGCTGCAGCAGTTCGTTGGCCCGGCTGAACGGGCGTGACCCGAAGAATCCCCGCGACGCCGACAGCGGCGACGGGTGCGGCGATTCGATCGTCGCGCAGTCACCTTCGGCCAGGAGCGGTTTGAGCGTCGAGGCATCACGACCCCACAACACCGCCACCATCGGCTGCTCGCGTGCGACGAGCGCCCGGATCGCGCACTCCGTCACCGCTTCCCAGCCCTTGCCCCGGTGCGAGGCCGGAGTGCCCGGTGACACCGTCAGCACCCTGTTGAGCAGCATCACGCCCTGTTGCGCCCATGGGGTGAGGTCACCGTTGGCCGGTTGCGGGTAACCGAGATCCTCGGAATACTCGCTGAAGATGTTCGACAGGCTGCGAGGCAGCGGACGGACATCGGCGCCCACCGAGAAACTGAGACCGACAGCATGCCCCGGCGTCGGGTAGGGGTCCTGACCGACGATCAGCACGCGTACCTGGTCGAAGGGAAAGGTGAAGGCACGCAGAACATTTTGGCCCGAAGGCAGATAAGTTCTGCCTTCGGTGAGCTCGTCGCGGAGGAACTCCCCCATCTGTGCGACATGCGTTTCCACCGGCGCGAGCGCGCGGGCCCATCCGTCCTCGACAAGTTCATTCAGGGGGCGTGGAGTCACGGAAAGCCAACTTAGCGTGAGCCGTTAGTCGAACGACTGCCATCCCGCGTTTCCCGCCCACGGCGCGCCGTCGACAAGCACCCTGGCCGGTCCTTCCGACACCCGCCCGACGGCGCGCCAGCCGGGTGGCAACGCACCGGGGAAAGTGGCGGCCAGCGCGTGGTCCTCACCACCGCCGAGCACCCACTCCCACGGGTCGGCTCCCACCGCCGTGGCGGCATCGGTGACCGCGAGGCGGTCGGCATCGAGAAGGCCGCGGTCCAGGTCGATGCCGACGCCGGAAGCCGTCGCGATATGACCCAGGTCGGCGAGCAGGCCGTCGGAGACATCGGTCATCGCGGTGGCCCCGGCGTCGGCCGCGCGGGCGCCCTGGCCGTACGGCGGGTGCGGGGTCAGGTGACGCTGCCGCAACTCGGCGAGGCCGTCCTGTCCGTCGATGCCGCGCTCCCACAGCGCGAAGCCCGCTGCCGAGCGGCCCAAGTCACCCGCCACCGCGACGGTGTCGCCGGCTCGGGCGCCGCTGCGGCGCACCGGTTCCCGGCCGCCGAGATCACCGAGCACCGTGACAGATATCACCCACAGCGGGGCACTGACCAGATCGCCACCGGCAATGCTGGCACCCAGCGCACGTGCCTCAGCCCACAGTCCGTCGGACACTTCCTTCGCCGCCGTGACGGGAGTATCGGACGGTGCTCCGAACGCCACCACGAATGCGGTGGCCCGCCCACCCATCGCCTCGATGTCGGAGGCGTTCTGAGCGATGGCTTTTCGCCCGATATCGTGCGGCGTTGACCAGTCGAGCCGAAAGTGGCGGTCCTGCACCAGCATGTCGGTGGAGACGACGGTGCGGCCGTCGGACACCGTCACCACGGCGGCATCGTCACCAGGGCCCAGCGTCACGGCCTCGGCTTGCGCGCGCCCGGCCACCAGACGGTCGATGACGACGAATTCCCCGGCGGACGCCAGGGTGTCGCCGTCGTCGTCTCCGGGATCGTCGCCGATCGTCTTGCCGGTCATGTCGCCTCCTGCCGGTCGGCCGCCGCGCCGGAAGAAACCGGACCCGACCTGCGGTACGTTTGGTGCCTGCGGCCAGCAGTTTATGCAGCGAGATCAAGGAGACAGCCGGTGGTGGAGGCTTACGTGCTGATCCAGACGGAGGTGGGCCGCGCCGAAGTCGTCGCAAAACAGCTCGCCGGCCTTCCGGGTGTGGTCTCCGCGGAATACGTGACCGGACCCTATGACGTGGTCTTGCGGGTCAGTGCCGACACCTTGGCCGAGCTGCAGTCCGACGCGGTGCCTGCGGTGCAACAGGTACCCGGAATCACCCGGACCCTGACCTGCCCGATCGCCGACACCGGCCGGCCATAGAGTTGGTGGTGTGACCGACTCGCCCGCCGCCGACGGACCGCCCCGCACCCTGCTGATCGCAGCGGTCGTCGTTGCGGTCTCGGTGCTGATCACCGTCCTCGGTATCGCGGCGTCCCGGCAGCGCTCACCGGAACAGCAACCCGTCGCCATTCCGTCGATACCGGCACCGCAGGCCGACAGCCAGCAGTGCCACGACCTCCTGAACGCACTACCCCAGCAGCTCGGCGATTTCCGTCGTGCCCCGACGGTGGACCCCACCCCGCCGGGCACCGCGGCCTGGCGTGCCGAGCCCGACACCGAGCCGGTCGTCCTGCGCTGCGGGCTGGAGCGCCCCACCGATTTCGTCGTCGGCACGCCCCTGCAGGTGGTCGACGAGATCCAGTGGTTCCGAGTGGGCGAATCGGGACCGGCCACCGATGATCAGGGCCGCAGCACCTGGTACGCGGTCGACCGCCCGGTGTACGTCGCGCTGACCCTGCCCGCCGGGTCGGGGCCGACACCCATTCAGCAGATCTCAGGTCAGATCGCCCGCACCATGTCCGCGCAGGAGCCGGCACCGGCTCCGGCGCGCTGAGGTCAGCGCAGGCCGGTCCCGCGTGCCAGCGCGGTCTCGACCATCGCGGTCAGCAATGTCGGGTAGTCGACGCCGCTGGCTGCCCACATCCGCGGGAACATCGAGATGGTGGTGAACCCCGGCATCGTGTTGATCTCGTTGATCACCGGGCCGTCGTCGGTCAGGAAGAAGTCGACGCGGGCCAACCCCTGGCAGTCGATCGCGGTGAAGGCACGCACCGCCAACCGGCGGACCTCGTCGGAGATGTCGTCGTCGACCTTGGCCGGTACGTCCAATTCGGCTGCATCGACGAGGTATTTGGTGGCGAAGTCGTAGAAGCCGTCCTCGCGTCCGCGCACGCCGGCCACCCGGATCTCGCCCACGGTGCTCGCCTCGATGCTGCCGTCGGGGAATTCGAGTACACCGCATTCCAGTTCGCGGCCAGGAATCGCGGCCTCGACGATGACCTTGGGGTCGTGACGCCGCGCGAGTTCGATCGCCGCGGGCAGCTCGTCCCATGCCGAGACCCGACTGACGCCGATCGAAGAGCCGCCCCGGGAAGGCTTGACGAACACCGGCAGGCCGAGGCGCTCGCGGTCCTCCAGATCGAGGGTCGGAACGGAACCGTCGGGGCTGGGACGCAACACCACGAAGTCGCCGATCGGCAGCCCCTCGGCAACGAGCAGCTTCTTGGTGAACTCCTTGTCCATACCGGCTGCGCTGGACAGCACGCCGGAGCCGACGTACGGAATCCCGGCCAACTCCAGCAGCCCCTGGATGGTGCCGTCCTCGCCGTACGGGCCGTGCAGCACCGGAAAGACGACATCGACGGCGGCCAGCAGTTCACCGGGACCATTGCTCAGCGCCAGCAGCTGCCCACTGCGGTTCGGGGCGGCGGGCAGCGCCAGCTCGGTACCGGACGTCTCGGTCACCTCGGGAAGCCGGCCGTCGGTGATCGCGAGGGTCTCGGGGCTTCCGTCGGTCAACACCCACGAACCGTCGGGGGTGATCCCGACGGCGACGACCTCGAACCGCTCCGGGTCGAGGTTGCGCAGGATGCTGCCTGCCGATACGCAGGAAATCGCGTGCTCAGAGCTACGCCCGCCGTAGACGACGGCGACGCGGGTGCGGGATCCGGTCTGGTTGCGGGCTGTCACAACCTAGAGAGGCTACCGTCCCGGTCCGGACCTGCCTTCCGGTGCATCCCGACCAGGGCCTTCATCGCTGCAACGCCTGCTCGACATCGGCGAGCAGGTCGTCGGTGTCCTCGATCCCGGCCGAGATACGGGCGAAACCGGCGGGAACGGGGTCGCCCCAGCGTGCCCTGCGGTCGACCGAGGTGTGGATTCCGCCGAAGCTGGTCGAGGCGATGAGCAACGTGCTGCGCTCCACCAAGGCGTGCACGGCGGCGGCATCGGCCAGCTCGATCGACACCAATCCGCCGAAACGCCTCATCTGGGTGGCCGCCAGTTCGTGTGCCGGATCTTCGGGCAACCCCGGATAACGCACCGAGCGCACCGCCGGATGGCTGCGCAGCATCAACGCCAGGGCTGCGGCGTTCTGGCACTGCCGTTCGAAGCGCAGTCCGGCACTTCCGAGGCTGCGCAGTACCAACCACGCCTCGAACGCACCCAGGATCGGCCCGGCCAGCAGCCGGTCGCGCTCCACTGCGGCCATCAGCTCGGGCTGGCTGCCCGCCACGTAGCCGGCCACCAGGTCGCTGTGTCCCGACAGTGATTTGGTGGCACTGGCCACCACCAGGTCGGCGCCGAGCGAAAGTGGTTGTTGACCCAGCGGTGTGGCGGTGGTGTTGTCGACGACGAGGGTGGAGCCACGACTGCGGCACGTGATCGCCAACCGGTGCAGATCGACGACGTCGAGCCCCGGGTTTGCCGGCGTCTCGGCAAGCACCACGTCGGCTTGAGCGGCCGCCTCACACATCTCGGCGACACTCGCTTCGATTACCGTAATACCCTGTGGCGCAAGGTATTCCATTGCATAACGACGAACCTGGTAGTAGCCGTCGGCGGGGACCACGAGCGTGGTTCCCGGTTTGGCCAGCACCCGAAGCGCCGAGGTGATCGCGGCCATGCCCGACCCGAATGTGAGTGCAGCTCCGGCACCCTCCAGCTCGGCCAGCGCCGCTTCCAGCTGCCGCCATGATGGATTGGAGCTCCGGCCGTAGCTGTCCAGCGGCTCGGTTTCGTCGGGCGAGAGATGAAACGTCGACGCGGGCACCGGGATCGGCGCCACCGGCTGGCCTGGAACCGATTCCAGACCAACAGCTTTGACGCTCCGCGTGGAATCCCCGTACAAGCCGTCCATACCTGCTTTCCTCCTCGCACCCGGAGGCCCGTCACTCCGGTTTGGTGCTGCGACCCAGTAGTCCCGCGACTGCCTCGTGAACAGACAATCCTTTGTGACACACCCGATAAACGGCGTCGGTCAATGGCATCTCGACGCCGTAGCTGGACGCCAGCGCCAGCACCGATTCACACGAGGCCACTCCCTCGGCCACGTGGCCGCCTCCCGCGATCATCGCCGATTCCATGGTGCCGCCCTTGCCGAGCCGCTCGCCGAACGTGCGGTTACGCGAATGCCGGGACGTACAGGTGGCCACGAGGTCTCCGACGCCGGCCAAACCGGCCAGCGTGGCGGGGGTGGCGCCCAGCGCGATACCCAGCCGCATGACCTCGGCCAGGCCGCGGGTGATGATCGCGGCCACGGTGTTCTCCCCCAGCCCGACGCCCACCGCCATACCGCAGGCCAGCGCGATGACGTTCTTGCAGGCACCGCCGACTTCCGCGCCGACCACGTCGGCGTTGGTGTAGGGCCGGAAGTATCCGGTGGCCAGTGCGCGCTGCAGCGTGACCGCGCGTCCCGAGTCACTACAGGCAACGACGGTCGCCGCGGGCTGCTCGTCGGCGATCTCACTGGCCAGGTTCGGCCCGGTCACGACGGCGACCCGGGACGGATCGACGCCGGTCACCTGCACGATGACCTGACTCATCCGCATGAGTGAGCCAAGCTCAATTCCCTTGGCCAGACTGACCAGCGTGACGTCGTCACCGATCAGGTGCTTCCAACCCTCCAGGTTCGCCCGCAGTTGCTGAGCAGGCACACCGAGCAGCACGGTGCAGGCGCCCGCCAGCGCCTCGGCCGGATCGGAAGTGGCCCGGATCGTCGACGGCAGCACGACATCGCCGAGATACCGACTGTTGCGATGCTCGGTGTTGATCTCCTCGGCGACCTCCGGCCGACGGGCCCACATCGTCACCGGATTTCCCGCATCCGCCAGCACCTTGGCCAGCGCCGTCCCCCACGCACCGGCACCCATCACCGCAGCCTCTACCACCCGTTCACCCTATCCCGGCGGCTGCGCCACGCGCCGTCACCGGCCGGGCTGGCAGGATGAACCCATGAGCGGCTCCCGGAGCGGCAACGCGGCAGCAACGCAGGCCGCCGACGTCACCCTCGTGATCGCGGTGAAACGGCTGTCGGCCGCCAAAACCCGGCTGGCACCCATCTTCTCCGCGGCCACGCGCGAGGCCGTCGTGCTGGCCATGCTCGTCGACACCATCAACGCCGCGTCGTCCATCGCCCCCGTCACCGTCGTCACCCCGGACGAGACGGCGGCCGACGCCGCGCGGCAACTCGGCGCCGGGGTTCTGATGGACCCCACACCGCCCGGTCATCGTGACCCACTCAACAACGCCATCGCCGCCGCCGAGGCCGAGCTCCGCTCCTCTTCACCGAATATCGTTGTCCTCCAAGGGGATCTACCTGCACTGCAACCCCAGGAGTTGGCCGAGGCGCTGTCTCTGGCCCGCGGTTATCAACGCAGTTTCGTCGGCGATCGGCACGGCACCGGAACCTCGGCGCTGTTCGCGTTCGGCACTCCCCTGGCTCCGCACTTCGGATCCGATTCGGCTGCGCGCCATCGTCACTCCGGTGCGATCGAACTCACCGGCGCCTGGCCCGGTTTGCGCTGCGACATCGACACTCCCGACGATTTGCAGACGGCACGGCGACTCGGCGTGGGCACCGCCACCGCACGCACCCTCGGCAGGCATGCCGTTAGGTAGCCGGGGACCCGCGCGATAGGGAATGATCGGACAGATGAGCGAAGCCACCGAAGCCGAGCCAGGTACCCGGTCGAACAACTCTCACCGGGACACCGCGGCAGCCGTATCGGGGCAGTCCGACGAGTCGACGACACCCGAAGCGCCACCGGCGGCCACCTCACCTGCGGTGGACGACGCGCTGCCCGAGGACCGCTACCTCAACCGCGAGCTGAGCTGGCTGGACTTCAACGCCCGGGTCCTGGCCCTGGCGGCCGACACTTCGCTGCCGTTGCTCGAGCGGGCGAAGTTCCTGGCGATCTTCGCGTCCAATCTCGACGAGTTCTACATGGTCCGGGTGGCCGGTCTCAAACGCCGCGACGAGATGGGACTTTCGGTGCGCTCGGCCGATGGCCTGTCCCCGCGCGAACAGTTGCGACGCATCAACGAGCGCACCCAGCAGATCGCCAACCGGCACGCCAAGGTGTTCCTCAGCTCGGTCCGCCCGGCGCTGGCCGAAGAGGGCATCGTCATCGTCAACTGGGCCCAGCTCGACGAGTCCGAACGCGCAAAGCTCTCCACGTACTTCCACGAACAGGTGTTCCCGGTCCTCACCCCGTTGGCGGTGGACCCGGCGCACCCGTTCCCGTTCGTGAGCGGGCTCAGCCTGAACCTGGCCATCACCGTCAAGCACCCCGACGACGGCGGACAACACTTCGCCAGGATCAAGGTGCCTGACAATGTCGGTCGCTTCGTGGAACTGACGCCCCCTGCCGATGGATCGACGGTGGTGCGGTTCCTGCCGATGGAGGAACTCATCGCGGCGTTCCTGCCGGTCCTGTTCCCCGGCCTGGAGATCGTCGAGCACCACGCGTTCCGGATCACCCGCAATGCCGACTTCGAGGTCGAAGAGGATCGCGACGAGGACCTGCTGCAGGCACTGGAACGCGAACTGGCTCGACGACGGTTCGGGTCGCCGGTCCGGTTGGAAGTCTCCGACGACATGACCGAGAGCATGCTCGAATTGCTCTTACGGGAGCTCGACGTGGCCCCCGGCGACGTGATCGAGGTGCCCGGGCTGCTGGATCTCTCCGCGCTCTGGCAGATCTACGACGTGGACCGGCCCGCGCTCAAGGACCGGCCGTTCGTGCCTGCCACCCCACCGGCTTTCGGCGAACGCGAGACACCCAAGAGCATTTTCTCGACGCTGCGCGACGGCGATGTACTGGTGCACCACCCCTATGACTCGTTCTCCACCACGGTGCAGCGCTTCATCGAGCAGGCCGCCGCCGACCCCAACGTGCTGGCCATCAAGCAGACCCTCTACCGCACCTCCGGTGACTCACCGATCGTCAACGCTCTGATCGACGCGGCCGAGGCCGGCAAGCAGGTCGTGGCGCTCGTCGAGATCAAGGCCCGCTTCGACGAACAGGCCAACATCAAGTGGGCCAGAGCGCTTGAGCAGGCCGGCGTACACGTCGTCTACGGGTTGATCGGACTCAAGACCCATTGCAAGACCTGCCTTGTGGTGCGGCGCGAGGGGTCGACGATCCGGCGCTACTGCCACATCGGCACCGGCAACTACAACCCGAAAACCGCGCGACTGTACGAGGACGTGGGGTTGCTCACCGCCGATCCCGACATCGGCGCCGATCTCACCGACCTGTTCAATTCACTGACCGGTTACTCACGCAAGGACTCCTACCGCAATCTGCTGGTGGCTCCGCGCGGCGTGCGTAAGGGCATCATCGAGCGCATCGACCGCGAAATTGCCGCTCACCATGAGGGAGCGACGACCGGAATCCGGTTGAAGGCCAACGCCCTGGTCGACGAGCAGGTGATCGATGCGCTGTACCGGGCGTCGCAGGCCGGGATCCCGGTCGAGATCGTGGTGCGCGGTATCTGCGCACTGCGCCCTGGTGTGCCCGGCTATTCCGACAACATCACGGTGCGCTCGATCCTCGGACGCTTCCTGGAGCACTCGCGGATTATTCACTTCCGCGCCATCAACGAGTTCTGGATCGGCAGTGCCGACATGATGCATCGTAATCTCGACCGCCGTGTCGAAGTGATGGCTCAGGTCAAGGATCCGAGGCTGGCCGCACAACTCAACGAGGTGTTCGAGTCCGCGATGGATCCGGCCACCCGGTGCTGGGAGTTACGACACGACGGCCATTGGACTGCGCTGCCCCAGGAGGGGCAGACAGTCCGCGACCACCAGGTGTCGCTGATGGAACGTCACCGGCACCCCTGATCCCCACTTGGCCGGGCCCATAGCCCGGACCGGTGAATGACCTGCAGGAGTTGAGGTGTCCGACGACAGCACGAAGGCGGCCAAACCGGGCACCAAGCTGGTGCCCGCGGCAGGCGCCGTGTTGTGGCGCGGCGGTCAGGACGCCGCAGGCGCGACCGTCACCGAGGTAGCCGTGATCCACCGTCCTCGCTACGACGATTGGTCGCTTCCCAAGGGGAAGGTCGAACCGGACGAAACCGATCCGGTGGCCGCGGTACGCGAGGTTCACGAGGAGACCGGGTACGCGGCACAGCTCGGCCGCCGGCTCGGCTCGATCTCGTACGAGATTCCGCAGGGCACCAAACGGGTCTGGTATTGGGCGGCTCGCGCCACCGGAGGAGACTTCACGCCCAATGACGAGGTGGACAAGCTCATCTGGCTGCCGGTGCATGCGGCCATGGATCAGGTCGTCTATCCGCATGACCGAAAAGTGTTGCGCCGCTTCGAAAAATACCCGCCAGATACGAAAACTGTGATCGTGGTGCGGCATGGATCGGCCGGGCGGCGGTCACGATTCAAGGGCGACGACCGCAAGCGACCACTCGACAAGAAAGGTCGGGCGCAGGCCGAGGCTCTGGTCGCCCAACTATTGGCATTCGGTGCCACAACGCTTTACGCGGCCGATCGGCTGCGCTGCCATCAGACCTTGGAACCTCTGGGCCAGGAGCTCGGTGTGGACATCCACAACGAGCCGGCACTGACGGAAGAGGCCTACGCCGACGATCACAAGGCCGCTCGCAATCGATTGCTCGACATCGCGGCGCGCGCAGGTACACCGGTCATCTGCTCACAAGGCAAGGTGATCCCCGGGTTGATTTCCTGGTGGTGTGAACGGGACCGCGTGCGACCCGCCACGACTGGGAACCGCAAGGGCAGTGCGTGGGTGTTGTCGATCGCGGACGGCCGGCTGCTGGCCGCCGACCACATGTGCAGTCCACTATCCAAGCAGCAGTAAACCCACACGAGAAAGGCACGTCGTGAGCTCATCTACGGCTCACGACGCGCCTTTACCGTAATTACTTGCGGCCCTTCTTGGCCGGTGCCTTCTTGGCAGCCGCCTTCTTGGCGGGCGCCTTGGTCGCGGCCTTCTTGGCAGGAGCCTTGGTCGCAGCCTTCTTGGCCGGTGCCTTCTTGACTGCGGCCTTCTTGGCGGGCGCCTTGGTCGCGGCCTTCTTGGCAGGAGCCTTGGTCGCGGCCTTCTTGGCCGGTGCCTTCTTGACTGCGGCCTTCTTGGCGGGCGCCTTGGTCGCGGCCTTCTTGGCAGGAGCCTTGGTCGCAGCCTTCTTGGCCGGTGCCTTCTTGGCGGCGGTCTTCTTGGCGGCAGTGCGCTTGGCAGGGCCTGCGGTGACGCCACGCTTGACGGCCGGACCGTCAGCCGGGAGACGCTGCGCCCCAGCGACAACCGCCTTGAACTGTGCACCCGGCCGGAAAGCCGGCACCGAAGTGGGCTTGACCTTCACGGTCTCGCCGGTGCGCGGGTTACGGGCCACCCGGGCAGCGCGACGGCGCTGCTCGAAAACACCGAAGCCGGTGATCGTGACGCTGTCACCCTTGTGCACCGCGCGGACGATGGTGTCCACAACGTTCTCGACCGCGGCGGTAGCCTGCCGACGATCGGTGCCCAGTTTGGTTGTGAGTACGTCGATGAGCTCCGCTTTGTTCATCCAAAACCTCCGAAACCAGTGGTCCTCTTTGGACCGACTAGAGGACACGGTAAACCCTGTGACCACTGATTTCCAAGAGCCACGCGCAATTTCAGGCGTAGCTAGCGAACAATCCGGCAATCCGCTTGCCCCACTTGGACTCCGCCGGGACGGGTCCAGAACCGGTTTGGCAGGCGGCGAATTCGGGCGCTGAAGCGCCCTCGGGAGGCCTCGATCAGGCCGGCAGAGTACGCGGCTTCCAGCTCGGCCTGCGCTTCTCATAATCCTCGATCGAAGACAGTTTCCGCAGCGTAAGGCCTATATCGTCGAGTCCTTCGAGCAGCCGCCAGGCCGTGTAGTCATCAATTCTGAACGGCAACACAACCGTTCCGGCGACGATATTTCGATCTTGAAGATTCACAGTGATTTCCAGGCCGGGATTCTGCTCGATGAGCTTCCATAACAGCTCGACATCGTCTTGGGCGACCTCGGCGGCCAATAGCCCGGCCTTGCCGGCGTTGCCGCGGAAAATATCGGCGAATCGGGATGAGATAACCACCCGGAAGCCATAGTCCATGAGCGCCCAGACGGCGTGTTCGCGAGAAGATCCGGTGCCGAAATCGGGGCCGGCGACCAACACGGAGCCTTTGTCGAATGGCGGGAGATTCAGAATGAACGACGGATCCGTGCGCCAGGCGGCGAACAATCCGTCCTCGAAACCTGTTCGGGTGACCCGCTTCAAATAGACCGCGGGGATGATCTGGTCGGTGTCGACGTTGGACCGCCGCAGCGGGACCCCGATTCCGGTGTGTGTACTGAAAGCGTCCATCACGCTTCTCCTTCTGGCTTTTTAGCGGGTCGCGGCGGGCAGATCGGCAGGGGACGCGAGTTTTCCGCGCACGGCGGTGGCAGCCGCGACAGCCGGTGACACCAGGTGGGTGCGGCCGCCCTTACCCTGTCGGCCTTCGAAATTCCGGTTGGATGTGGAGGCGCAGCGCTGCCCCGGGGACAGTTGATCGGGGTTCATTCCCAGACACATCGAGCAGCCGGCCTGCCGCCATTCGGCGCCTGCGGCGGTGAATATCTGGACTAGACCTTCCGATTCGGCCTGGGCACGCACCCGCATCGAGCCCGGCACGACCAGCATCCGCACCCCGTCGGCCACCTTGCGATCGCGCAGCACGTCGGCGACCACTCGGAGGTCCTCGATGCGACCGTTGGTGCAGGAGCCGACGAAGACGGTGTCCACGGCGATGTCGCGCATGGCCATCCCGGGCCGCAGATCCATGTAGGCCAAAGCCTTCTCCGCCGACTGACGCTCGCCGTCGTCGCCGATCAACTCAGGATCCGGGACCGAAGCGGACAACGGGACCCCCTGCCCCGGGTTGGTGCCCCACGTCACGAACGGGCTCAACGCGGCGGCATCCAGGTAGACCTCGGTGTCGAATTCGGCACCCTCGTCAGTGCGCAACTGGCTCCACGCGGCAATGGCGGCGTCCCAGTCCGCTCCCTTGGGAGCGTTCGGACGGCCTTTGAGGAACTCATAGGTGGTCTCGTCGGGAGCCACCATCCCGGCCCGCGCCCCGGCCTCGATGCTCATGTTGCAGATCGTCATCCGGCCTTCCATGGACAGCGCTTCGATGGCACTGCCCCGGTATTCGATGACGTGGCCCTGGCCGCCGCCGGTACCGATCTTGGCGATGACGGCCAAGATGATGTCCTTGGCGCTCACCCCGGGCGGAAGCACGCCGTCGACGTTGACCGCCATGGTCTTGAACGGCTTGAGCGGCAGTGTCTGCGTGGCCATCACATGCTCGACCTCGGATGTGCCGATGCCCATAGCGATGGCGCCGAACGCCCCGTGGGTCGAGGTGTGGCTGTCTCCACACACCACCGTCATGCCCGGCTGTGTCAGTCCGAGCTGCGGTCCGATGATGTGCACGATGCCCTGCTCGACGTCACCCATCGGGTGCAGTCGGATACCGAATTCCTCGCAGTTGCGCCGCAATGTCTCGACCTGCGTGCGCGAGACAGGGTCCGCGATCGGCTTGTCGATGTCGACCGTGGGCACGTTGTGGTCCTCGGTGGCGATCGTCAGGTCGGGCCGTCGCACCGGCCGACCCGCCATGCGCAGACCGTCGAACGCCTGCGGGCTGGTGACCTCGTGCACGAGATGCAGGTCGATGTAGATCAGGTCGGGCTCGCGGGATGCGCCCTCGCCCTCACCGCGCGCCACGACGTGGTCTTCCCAAACCTTTTCGGCCAGGGTGCGCGGCTTCACGGATGTCTGTGTCGATTGGTCCATCGCTACTTCTCGATTCGATTAACGGCATATGCGGGCTTGCATCAAGAGTCCGCCAGGGCTGGGCGGTACTGTCGTCATCTCGCCTTCATCTCACAATGCGAGACGCTAGTATCTCTCTGTGAGAAATGATAGCGGCATCGGCGTTCTCGACAAAGCGGTGGGTGTGCTGCACACCGTGGCCGAGTCACCTTGCGGGCTGGCCGAACTCTGCGAGCGGACCGGACTCCCCCGAGCGACCGCGCACCGGCTGGCCGCGGGCCTCGAAACCCACCGGCTGCTGGCCCGCGACGGCGACGGCCGCTGGCGCCTCGGCCCCGCACTGACCGAATTGGCCTCCCACGTCAACGATCCGCTGCTGGCCGCCGGGGCCGCGGTACTGCCCCGCCTACGCGAGATCACCGGCGAGAGCGTCCAGCTGTACCGGCGCGAGGGCCAATCACGGGTCTGCGTGGTGGCGTTGGAGCCGCCGGCCGGACTTCGTGACACCGTGCCGGTCGGGACCCACCTCCCGATGACCGCGGGCTCTGGAGCCAAAGTGCTACTGGCCTACGCCGACGCGGCCACCCAGCAGGCCGTGCTTCCGGCGGCCAAGTTCACCGATCGGGCGCTGGCCGAGGTCCGCAAGCGCGGCTGGGCCCAGAGTGCCGCCGAACGCGAGCCAGGAGTGGCCAGTGTCTCGGCGCCGGTGCGTGACGGGCGCGGCGCCGTGATCGCCGCGGTTTCGGTGTCCGGACCGATCGACCGTATGGGTCGCCGGCCGGGAGCCCGTTGGGCTGCCGATCTACTCGCCGCGTCCGACGCCCTGACCCGGCGACTGTGAGGCGAATCTCAGTAGCCCGGTGTGTCACGCCAGAGTGGCTGTCGAGCGCCGGCGCCACTCCAGCGTGACAAACCAGGCGGCCTACCGCCGCCCGCACCACCGAGTCTCACCGAGCGTCACGCCCGAGTGACCTTCGACACCCAGAGCCACTCTGGCGTGACAAAGCCGGCGGGAGGAACGCAAGAGGAGCGCAAGTCGGGAGAGCGACGCAAACCGGGCGGACGAATCCCATACAACGCAAAAGCGCCCAGTTCGTGAGAACTGGGCGCTTTTGCGGTTCGCGCCGAGGCGCTCACCTTCTGTACCCCCGATGGGATTCGAACCCACGCTACCGCCGTGAGAGGGCGGCGTCCTAGGCCGCTAGACGACGGGGGCTAGAACTTCCGGATGGTCAGCATAGCTCAGGCAGTGGTGCTCGCCTAATCCGGCTGAACCGCTCCGGATGGCTGGGGTACCAGGACTCGAACCTAGAATGGCGGTACCAGAAACCGCTGTGTTGCCAATTACACCATACCCCATTAATTGCCTATCACCGCAGGTGGCAGGCAATTTCGATCCGATCGGCTCAGCGGGGGCTTCCCCGTTTTGCTTTTCGGGCCGACGAGCAGACTACCAAAGATTTTCGGCGCTTTTTACCAAGCCCCGCCACCCCAGGCGCTCACAGCCGGGCCCGGGCGGACCGCAACCGCGTCAGGCTGCGGTCGGCCCCCAGCAGTTCCATGGATTCGAACAGCGGCGGGCTGATCGTGGCGCCCGTGACGGCGACGCGGATCGGCCCGAACGCCTTCCGTGGCTTGAGCTCCAGACCGTCCAGAAGGGCCTCCTTGAGCGCAGCCTCGATGTTGGCGGTGTTCCACTCCCCGACCGCCTCCAGCGCGCTCAGAGCGGCATCCAGGACCGGTGCGGCCTCCTCGCGCAGTTCCTTGGCAGCGGCCTTCTCGTCGATCTCGTAGGAGCCGTCGTCGAAGAACTTCAGCAGCCCCCACGCATCGCCGAGGACGACGATGCGCGTCTGGACCAGCGCGGCCGCTTCGGCGAATGCGGCGTCGTCCAAACCTGTGTCGTGGCCATGGGCTTCGAAGTACCCATGCAGCCGAGCCGTGAAGTCCTCGACCGTCAGCAGCCGGATGTGCTCGGCGTTGATCGCGTCGGCCTTCTTCTGGTCGAACCGCGCCGGGTTGGAGTTGACGTTGACGACGTCGAACGCGGCCACCATCTCCTCGAGGCTGAACACGTCGTGATCGTCGGCGATGCCCCAGCCCAGCAGCGCCAGGTAGTTCAGCAGACCCTCCGGCAGGAAGCCGCGATCACGGTGCAAGAACAGATTGGACTGCGGATCCCGCTTGGACAGCTTCTTGTTGCCCTCGCCGAGAACACTTGGCAAATGAGCGAATTCAGGCACCCGCTCAGCCACGCCGATCCGCATCAGCGCCCGGTACAGCGCGATCTGACGCGGCGTCGAGGGCATGATGTCCTCGCCGCGCAGCACGTGGGTGATCTTCATCATCGCGTCGTCGACCGGGTTGACCAAGGTGTACAACGGATCTCCGTTGGCGCGGGTGATCGCGAAATCGGGCACCGACCCCGCCGGGAAGCTCACCGGCCCGCGCACCAGATCGGTCCAGCCGAGGTCCTCGTCGGGCATCCGCAGGCGCAACACGGGCTTGCGGCCTTCGTCGACGAATACCTTGCGCTGCTCGTCGGTCAGGTCCCGGTCGTAGTTGTCGTACCCGAGTTTGGGATTGCGTCCGGCCGCCACGTGCCGCGCCTCGACCTCTTCCGGCGTCGAATATGCCGCGTAGACCTCACCGGCCTCGAGCAGGCGGTTGATCACGTCACGGTAGATCTCGCTGCGCTGCGACTGCCGGTACGGCTCGTAGGGGCCGCCGACCTCGGGGCCCTCGTCCCAGTCCAGCCCGAGCCAGCGCAACGCGTCGAGGATCGCGGCGTAGCTCTCGGCACTGTCACGCGCGGCATCGGTGTCCTCGATGCGGAAGACGAACGTTCCGCCGGTGTGCCGGGCGTAGGCCCAGTTGAACAGCGCGGTACGCACCAACCCGACGTGCGGTGTGCCGGTCGGGGACGGACAGAACCTCACGCGGACCGGACGAGAGGGAGATGTCATCACTTGCCTCTATTTCTGCTTACGCACAACGGGATTGGTGAGGGTGCCGATGCCTTCGACGGTGACGCTCACGGTGTCCCCGTCTTCGATCGGACCGACCCCCTCCGGGGTTCCGGTCAGGATCAGATCACCGGGTAGCAGCGTCATCACGGCCGAGACCCATTCAACGATGGCACCGATGTCGTGGATCATCAGCGAGGTTCGGCTGCGCTGCCGCACTACGCCGTTCACCTCAGTGCGAATCTCCAGATCGGACGGATCGAGGTCGTTGACGATCCACGGGCCCACCGGACAGAAGGTGTCGTGCCCCTTGGCCCGCATCCACTGACCGTCCTTGGCCTGCTGGTCGCGCGCCGAGATGTCGTTGGCAATGGTGTAGCCCAGGATGTTCTCGGCGGCGCGCGCAGCGGGGACGTCCTTGCACGGCCGCCCGATCACGATCGCCAGCTCCCCCTCGTGGTGAACGGGGTTGGCATCGGCCGGCAACTGGATCGGCACATTGGGGCCGATGATCGCGGTGTTGGGCTTGAGGAAGATCACCGGATCCTCGGGCGCCGCACCGCCCATCTCCGCGGCGTGAGCCTCGTAGTTCTTGCCCATGCAGATGACCTTGCTGGCCAGGATGGGTGCCAACATGCGGACGTCGGCCAGTGGCCAGCTCCGCCCGGTGAAGTTGGGGTTACCGAACGGATGCTCGGCGATCTCTTTGCAGACGGCATCTGCACCGTCGCCTTCGACACTGACGAAAGCGACGCCGTCGGGACTGGCGATTCGACCTAAGCGCATTTTGACCAGGGTAGTGCGCAGTGTCTTACGACCAGCGCTGACGCCTCCGGTCGGCTTCCGTCAGTGCCCGTCGAACAGCGCGGCGAGGAACGGCGTGGAGTCCGGAACCGAGGCCAGCACGGTGCCCGAGTGATCCTCGTCGGGATAAACCTTCAATGTGACGTCCTGACCGTTGGCGCGTAGTTGATCGGCGAGCTGCTGCGACATGTTTGGCGGAACATCGCGGTCCAAGAGCCCGACGCCGAGGAAGATCGGCCGGTCGTAGCCGCTGGTCGGTGTCCCCATGTAGGCGTCGAGACCTTCCGGAACGCCGGGCCGGGTGGCCAACGGCGCGCTGAAGTACGCCGTCGGTGTCATACCGGCCAGCTGCTGATCGAGATCCGGCTTGCACAGCGTCTCGGCCTTGTTCACCGCGTCCAGTCCGGCGGGGGTGAGCACGCTGTCGATGTCGAGATCGGGGCGCGCCTCACGCAGTCCGGCGAGGATGTAGCCGGTGTAGCTGTTGGCCGCGGGTCCCAGATTCGGCGGCAGCAACATATCGGGCCCGGACTGTTCGACGATTCCCTGGACGTTGAACGGTGTTCCGGTGGCCACTACGCCGCGGTAGTCCAGACCCGTCCCCCGGCTGAATTCGGTGGCCCAGCGCGCACTGTTGACCGCGGCCCCGCCGCCCTGGGACTGACCGACGATGGCCCATTTCGGTGACAACGGCAGGTCCATGTGGTGCATGGCGATCACCGAGTCGACGACGCTGTGGGCAGTGGCCACGCTGTTGAGATAGCTCATCAGCCCGGGGGTGCCGAGTCCGGCGTAATCGGAGCCGACGACGGCGTAGCCCTGGTCGAGCCAGTGCGTGAGGTATACGGCATCCCGCGCGCTGCGGGGCTGCGCCGACGGTGCGCAATCGTCACCGAGTCCCACCGTGCCGTGCGCCCACGCGATGGTCGGCCAGCCGCCGTCGGGTGCCTGGCCGTGCGGGATGAACACCACAGCGGTACTGACTGCGGCTGCATCATGCTGGTCGACAGTCGAATAAAGGATGCGGTAGGCACTCGCCGCGCCCGGTACCGAGAGCGCCGGGTCCAACGGAACCGTCTCGATCAGGGTGCCTGCCACCGGAATCGGCGCGTCATAGTGCCGGGCATCCAGGCCCGACCAGTCCGGTGCGACTGCCGCCACCGCCGTCGGCGCCGTCAAGAATCCACACGTCAGCAGAGCGGTGACCGCAAACCACATCTTCACGGTCACAGCCTAGGACAGTCCGGACGCCTCTCATATATTGAGATATCAGTTCAATATTTTGGGACATCCGTGAAACGATGCAGACATGCCGGTTTCGTCGATCAGCACATTTCGCCGTTGGTCGATGTTGGTGATCGCGTTGACTGCGACCACATGTGCCAACGTGTTCATCAACGGCGCGGCATTTCTCATCCCCACCCTGCACGCCGAGCGAGGCCTGGATCTGGCGCAGGCCGGTCTGCTGTCGTCGATGCCGAGCTTCGGATTGGTGGTCACGCTGATCGCCTGGGGCTACGTCGTCGACCGGGTCGGTGAACGGATCGTGCTGACGGTGGGCTCGGCCCTGACCGCCGCGGCGGCGTTCGGAGCGGCCGCCGCGCATTCCCTGGTGGCCGTCGGCGTGTTCCTGCTACTGGGCGGAATGGCCGCGGCCAGCAGCAATTCGGCGAGTGGGCGGGTCGTGGTCGGCTGGTTCCCACCCGACCAGCGTGGCCTGGCCATGGGAATCCGTCAGACGGCAACGCCTCTGGGTGTCGGACTGGGCGCGTTGGTCATTCCGCGCCTGGCTGAATCCCACGGTGTGGCAACCGCATTGCTGTTTCCGGCGGTCGTATGCGTGCTGTCCGCGGTGATCTGCGCTGTGGGCGTGCTGGATCCGCCACGGCCACCCCGCCACGAAGCACCGGCCGAACACCTCGCCAACCCGTATCGCGGTTCAAACGTGTTGTGGCGCATCCACGCAGTGTCGGTTCTGCTGGTCGTGCCCCAGGGCCTGGTGTGGACCTTCACCCTGGTGTGGCTGATGAGCGATCGGGGTTGGTCTGCGGCCTCGGCGGGCACGCTGGTAACCATCGCCCAATTGCTGGGCGCGGCAGGACGAATCGCCGCGGGCCGCTGGTCCGATGTGATCGGACAACGGCTGCGTCCCATCCGCACCATCGCGTTGGCGGCGGCAGCGACGATGGGGCTGCTGGCGCTCACCGACTGGCTGGGCTCCCCGATCAGTGTCGCCCTGATCGTGATCGCCTCGGTGATCACGGTGTCCGACAACGGTTTGGCGTTCACGGCAATCGCGGAGATCGCCGGCCCGTTCTGGAGTGGGCGGGCGCTGGGTACTCAGAACACCAGCCAGCACCTGGCCACCGCCAGCTCTGCGCCGTTGTTCGGCGCGCTGATCGGTGTGGCCGGATACCCCGCGGCCTTCGCGGTGTGCGCATTGTTGCCGTTGCTGGCGGTGCCACTGGTTCCGGCTGATCCGGTGCGCAAAGAACCGTAGGGCAGCGGGTCTCGGCCGACATACGCTGCACTGATGAGATCGGGCATCCCCACTCGAGTAGGTGCGGCGAGCCGGCCGGTCAGAACCGGTCGTGTCGTATCCGCACTCTTGGCGTTCGCACTGGCAACAAACGCATGTCAGGTGCACGACCAGCCGTCGAGCCCGCCGTCTCCAACCGCCCTGCTGGAGACTCACGGCCCGTTGATCGCCTACACCGTGCCGAGAGCCACCCCCTGGTTCGACTCGGGAGAGGTGGGTTTCGTGCTGACTGAAGGCTCGAATCCCATTGCCACCTGGAAAAAACAAGTTGGTGCGTCCCGGTTCGCGGGCCTGAGCGGACCTGCCTTCACTACCGACGGAACCTATGCCTTCGCGCAGTACGCCGATGAGCAGGCTGGGCGCTATCCCTACGACGGCGGCGACATGCACGCCGAGCTGGTGTGGATAGATGTGGCAAGCCGTCAAACTCACGAGGTGGCCATTCCGGCTCAGTCTCGCACCGACTCTCAACGGCCGAGTCGACCCGGCGTCCCGTATCCGTTGCAGGGCAGCACAATCGTCTGGCAGGCCCCGCCGACAGCGGACGCTCCCGACGGTCAGGTAACCCTGATGCAGTTGGACCTCAGCCGGCCGAGCCCGACGCCCAGTGTGTTGCGCACCGTTCAATTACCGCCACGAACGCCCGAGCAACAGGCGGTACCCGCCGAAACCCAGGACTTCACCGGAAACGTGATCGGCGCCGGTCATGGACGAGTGGCCATCGTCAAGAAGTACGGCTCAGACAGATTCACCCAGGCCGATCGCCTGTTCCTCGTCGATGCCGACGGCACCGTCCGCGATGTCGCGCACCAACCGACCACGCAGTGGATATCAGCGGTCTTCAGCCCCGACGGCACCCGATTCGCCTACGAAACCGGTGCCATCGACAAGACCGGCTCCTGCGACCGACACCAGGTCACAGTGTTCGACTCGGCCACCGGCCACCAAGCTGCGGGATTTCCACCGGGGCCCTTCGATGCGACCCCCGGGCCCTTCTTCTATGGCAATCAGAGCGGCGCGGTGTGGTGGACATCCGACGGGAGGTTGCGGTCCACCGCGGGTGCCGAGCAGTGTCCGACGAATCGGTCCGAGCCGACGCCGGACGGCGGCGTGTGGGAGCTGAACGGCGGCCAGTGGACACAAGTCGCGCCATCAGGAACCTACCGCGACTACCCGCTGCCCGACGGAGACGCGGTGATCGTCGCGAAGGTGCCCCGACCGTCCGATGAGCGGCAGGCCAACCAACCGCCTACCGTCACAAGCTTGTTCATCCGCGAGGGCGATCAGCGCGTCCACATCGCCGATGTCGACGCCACCAGCGTCGCCGTTGCACCAGCCCAGCCCTGACCGCGCACAACCGAACTCATTGATCGGGCGCGCTCATGTCCCCTGTCCCCGGGATTCCGTCGGCAAGTCCGTACCGCAGATACACGATGCCGTTCGGGCTGGCGACCGGCGGTTGCAGCAGTGTGACGTTGGTGGGCACCGCGCCACCGTCGAACACCTTCTTCCCCGCTCCCAGCATGATCGGGTGCACCCACAGGTCGAGGCGATCAAAGAGCTTCTCGCGCAAGAGCGTCTGGACCAGATTCAGGCTGCCGACGACCTTCACATGCTCATGCCGATCCCGGATCTCACGCACGGCGGCACCCAGGTCCGCGCCCAACTGTTGGGAACCGGCCCACGCGAGGTCAGGTGTGCCGCGGGAGGCGACGTACTTGGGGATGCTGTTGAACAGCGTGCCGAAGTCATCCGTCTGGTGTGGCCAGTAGGCGGCGAAGATGTCGTACGTCCGGCGCCCGAGCAGGAGAGCATCGGTGCCCTCGTATGCAGCGCCGACCTGTGCACCCGACACCTCGTCGATCAACGGCGCCTGCCAGCCGCCGAACGAGAACCCCTCGGGGTCCTCGTCAGGCCCGCCCGGCGCCTGCGCGACGAGGTCGAGGGTCGCGAACAGTTCGATGTCGATGAGTCCCATGCCCGTATAGACCGACCGGCGCCCAAAGACTCATCGCCTCGGTGATCGACTCTGCGTCCAGGGCGCGAATGTGCGAGTGACCCGCGCCCTCAGCGCAGAGTCGGTGCCGTGTCAGACCGGGGACGCAGCATCAACGCCGCGGCCAGAAAGCACAACGCACCGATGAAGGTGCCGAAATTGGCGAGCCGCTCGTCGACTGTCACGCCGGTCTTGCGAACGAATGCGGCGAGCGCGGAAACCCCGAACGCCACACAACCCATCATGTTGACCCACGCGGCCTGCCAGCCAACGGATTTCGGTGACCACGCGCCGACCGCCAGCACTGCGAGCACGCCGCTGAGCAGGAAGGCCAGTGAGCCCGTCGCGTCGGGGGCCCAGACGAACCGGCGCTCAGCCAGTACCGCGTGGGCCCAGACCGACGCGCCGGTGCTGAGGTTGAACAGGAGGGTCCCGGCGAATTGTGTGGCCGCCGACCACCAGTCGAGTCCGCGTCCGGCGAGCACGAGCTGGATGCCCGCGGCCGTGGTGAAAAACCACGAGCCGACGAAGCACAGCGTGTTCGTCACGCCCGCACCGGCCAAGGCAGGGAAACCCGGCACGGTGGCGGCCGCGAAGAACGACGATCCGATTGCGAACAGCCAACACTGCCTCGTCGGGGTGGCGAAGCGGGCAGTCACCGCCGACTCAGCGCAGAATCACCGGCTACAGCAGCGACAGGATCCGCTCGCCGACCTCGCTGGTCGAGTGCTTCGCGTCACCGCGGGTGGCCAGGTGCTCACCGACCGCCTTGTCGACCTGCGCGGCGGCGTCGGTCTCACCGATGTGCGTGAGCAGCAGCGCCACACTCATCACCGCGGCGGTCGGATCGGCGATCCCCTGCCCGGCGATGTCGGGTGCACTGCCGTGCACCGGCTCGAACATCGCCGGGTTCGTGCCCGTCGCATCGATATTGCCCGAGGCGGCCAGGCCGATACCGCCGGAGACCGCGGCCGCCAGATCGGTGATGATGTCGCCGAACAGGTTGTCGGTGACGATCACGTCGAACCGGCCGGGATCGGTGACCATGTGGATGGTGGCCGCATCGATGTGCTGGTAAGCCGTCTCGACGTCCGGGTACTCCGTACCGATCTCGTCGACGGTGCGCTTCCACAGCGAGCCGGCGAACGCCAGCACGTTGTTCTTGTGCACCAGAGTCAGGTGTTTGCGTCGCGCGCGGGCTTTCTCGAACGCATAACGCACCACGCGCTCCACGCCGAACCGGGTGTTGGTGGACACCTCGGTGGCAACCTCGTGCGGGGTGCCCACCCGGATCGCGCCGCCGGTGCCGGTGTAGGGACCTTCGGTGCCCTCGCGCACCACCACGAAGTCGATCTCCGGGTTGCCGGCCAAGGGACTGGAAACCCCGGCGAACAACTTCGACGGCCGCAGGTTCACGTGGTGGTCCAACGCAAACCGCATGTTGAGCAGCAACCCGCGTTCGAGCACACCACTGGGGACCGACGGATCGCCGATGGCGCCCAACAGGATTGCGTCATAGCCCTTGAGCTCCTCGACGAATCCCTCGGGCAGGGTCTCCCCCGTCGCGTGGTAACGCCGCGCGCCCAGGTCGTATTCGGTCCGGTCCACGCCGGGCAGCACCGCGTCGAGCACCTTCAGCGCCTCGGCGATGACCTCCGGACCGATGCCGTCACCGGCGATTACAGCGAGTTTCATGACAGGTCGACCACTTCCAGCGTCGTGGCGTCAACGGCAGCGGCAAGCGCGGAACGCACATCCTCTGGCACGTCGGTGTCCAGCCGCAGCATCACGATGGCGCTGTCGCCGTCGACGTCCTGGCTCAGCTGCGCGGCCAGGATGTTGACGTTCGCCCCACCCAGCAGGGTGCCGATCTTGCCAAGGGCGCCCGGCTGATCGTTGTAGTGGACGATGAGGTTGTAGCCCTCGGCGCGCAGGTCGAAGTTGCGGCCGTTGATCTGGACGATCTTCTCGACCAGCTGCGGCCCCGACAGGGTGCCCGCGACGTTCACCGCGCTGCCGTCGGCGTGCACGACGCGCACATCGACCACGCTGCGGTGGTTGGGGCTCTCGGTGGCGGTGCTGATCTCGGAGGCCACGCCACGGTCGGCGGCCAACGTCGGAGCGTTGACGAACGTGACCTGCTCGTCGACCACCGCGGAGAACAGCCCACGCAGCGCCGACAGCCGCAGGATCTCGACATCCTCCGACGCCAGCTCGCCGCGCGCCTGGACGGTGAGCGACACCGGGGCCGCATCGGACAGGGCACCGGCCAGCAGACCGAGCTTGCGCACCAGGTCCAGCCAGGGCGCCACCTCTTCGCCGACGGCGCCGCCGCCCACGTTGACCGCGTCCGGCACGAATTCGCCGGCAAGGGCGAGCTTCACGCTGGCGGCCACATCGGTACCGGCCCGGTCCTGCGCCTCGGCGGTCGAGGCACCCAGGTGCGGGGTCACGACGACCTGCGGCAGCTCGAACAGCGGGCTGTCGGTGCACGGTTCGGTCGAGAACACGTCCAGACCGGCGGCACGCACGTGGCCGCTCGTGATGGCATCGGCCAGGGCCTGCTCATCGATCAGACCACCGCGGGCGGCGTTGACGATGATGACGCCCGGCTTGGTCTTGGCCAGGTTGTCCTTGCCGAGCAGGCCGGCGGTCTCCTTGGTCTTGGGCAGGTGCACCGAGATGAAGTCGGCTCGGCCGAGCAGCTCCTCCAGCGGCAGCAACTCGATACCGAGCTGGGCGGCGCGGGCCTGCGAGACGTAGGGGTCGTACGCCACGATGTGGGCGCCGAAGGCGGCCAGGCGCTGGGCGACCAGCTGACCGATGCGGCCGAGACCGACGACACCGACGGTCTTGTCGAAGATCTCGACGCCCGAGAACGACGACCGCTTCCAGGTGTGTTCCCGCAGCGTTGCGTCGGCGGCGGGGATCTGTCGCGCCGTGGACAGCAGCAGGGCCAGGGCGTGCTCGGCGGCACTGTGGATGTTGGAGGTCGGTGCGTT
Source organism: Mycobacterium shunyiense (assembly GCF_058270075.1). Taxonomy (NCBI): domain Bacteria; kingdom Bacillati; phylum Actinomycetota; class Actinomycetes; order Mycobacteriales; family Mycobacteriaceae; genus Mycobacterium; species Mycobacterium shunyiense. The sequence continues at coordinate 251,293 of NZ_JBZDPU010000001.1, forward strand.
GACGACGAGCACCCCGCGGGCGGTCGCGGCGTCGACGTCGACGTTGTCCAGGCCGACACCGGCGCGGGCGACGATCTTGAGTTTGGGGGCCGCGGCGATGACCTCGGCGTCCACCGTGGTGGCGGAACGCACCAGCAGCGCGTCGGCTTCCGGCACGGCAGCGAGCAGCTTCTCGCGGTCCGGACCGTCGACCCACCTGACCTCTACCTGGTCACCGAGAGCGGCGACGGTCGATTCCGCGAGCTTGTCGGCAATCAAAACAACGGGGAGACTCACGCGGACAGCCTAGTGTGTGCGCCCTACCACAGCCGAACCGCGTGCGGTGTACTGATGGGCGTGGACGTCACAATCGTCGGCAGCGGCCCCAACGGCCTGTCCGCCGCGGTCATCTGTGCCCGGGCCGGACTGGCCGTACGCGTCATCGAAGCGCAACCCACCCCGGGCGGTGGGGCACGCACCATGCCGGACCCGGAATATCCCGGAGTCAGCCACGACATCTGTTCAGCGGTGCACCCGCTGGCGTTGGCGTCGCCGTTCTTCGCCGCCTACGACCTGACCGCCCGCGGGGTGCAACTGGCGGTCCCCGAGATTTCCTACGCCAGCCCGTTGCAGCACCGCCCGGCGGCGATCGGTTACCGCGACATCGAGCGCACGTGCTCCGAACTGGACCACGGAGATTCGTGGCGACGGCTGCTCGGTCCGCTGGCTGCCGAGTGCGATGACGTGGTGGGCCTGATCCTCGGCGACAAGCGGTCGCTACCGCCGTCGCTGACCGCGGCCGCGCGTGTCGCGCCCCGATTGCTCGCCCAAGGCACCCCGTTGTGGCGCACACTGACGGGCGAAGATGCCCGTGCGTTGTTCAGTGGTGTTGCGGCACACACGATCTCGACGATGCCGTCACTGGTATCGGGTGGCGCTGGTCTGATGCTGGCGACGCTGGGACATGCTGTGGGATGGCCGATCCCGATCGGCGGATCCCAGGCGATACCGGATGCGCTGATCGCCGATCTCACCGCGCACGGCGGCGAACTCGTCCTCGGACACGAGGTCACTGAACCACCGTCGGGCGTGGTCATCTACGACACCGCACCGACCGCGCTGCTGTCGATCTACGGCAAGGCCCTGCCGCCTCGCTATGCGCGGGCGTTGAGCCGCTACCGCTACGGACCGGGAGTGGCGAAGGTCGATTTCGTGCTGAGCGGCGAGATCCCTTGGCGTGACCCGCGTCTGGCCCAGGCGCCGACCCTGCACCTGGGTGGCAGCCGGGCACAGATGGCACTGGCCGAGTCCGAGATCGCCGCGGGCCGCCACGCCGAGTGGCCGATGGTGCTGGGCGCGCTCCCCCACGTCGCCGACGCATCCCGCATCGATGACGCCGACCGGCGCCCGCTGTGGACCTATGTCCACGTACCCAACAATTCGACGCGGGACATGGCCACGGTGGTCACCGACATCTTCGAACGATTCGCCCCGGGCTTCCGCGATCTGGTGGTCGGGGTCCGCAGCGTGCCCGCGTCGCGGATGGACGAGCACAACGCCAACCTGGTCGGCGGCGATATCGGTGTGGGGGGCAACAACATGGCCAGCGCGCTGCTGGGGCCCACTCCACGGTTCGACCCGTGGACCACCCCGATCCCCAAGGCCTACCTGTGCTCGTCGGCCACTCCGCCGGGTGGTGGCGTGCACGGGATGGCCGGGTTCTACGCCGCCCGCACCGTGCTCAAACGCGAGTTCGGTATGCGGGATCTGCCTAAGCTGGCACCATGACCACTCCTGCACCCAAGGTCGCCGTCATCTACTACTCCGCGACCGGCCACGGCACGCACATGGCTCAGCGGGTCACCGCCACCGCCGAGGCCGCAGGTGCCGAGGTGCGGTTGCGGCCCGTCGCCGAGACCGCCGATCCAGAGTCCTTCGCTCACAATCCGGCCTGGACCGCGAATTACGAAGCCACCAAGGATCAACCGAGCGCCACCGGTGACGACATCGTCTGGGCAGACGCGGTGATCTTCGGCTCCCCCACCCGATTCGGTTCTGTCGCTTCGCAATTGCGCGCATTCCTCGATTCGCTCGGCGGCCTGTGGTCACAAGGCAAGCTCGCCGACAAGGTCTACGCCGGGTTCACCTCGACCAACACCGCGCATGGCGGGCAGGAGACCACGCTGCTGACGCTCTACGTGACGTTGATGCACTGGGGCGGGATCATCGTCCCGCCGGGCTACACCGATCCGCTCAAATTCGTCGACGGCAACCCGTACGGCGCCAGCCTGCTGGCCAACCACGACAACATCAGCGAGTTCGACGACACCACCTACGACGCGCTGGATCACCTTGCCCGGCGGGTCGTCAGTGTGGCGGCGCGACTGGGTTCGTAGCCGCCGACGGCTGGGGCCGGGAAAACTGCTGCGCTGCAGCACTGCCGAGGCCGCTTAGATTTGATGCGTGAACTTTGGGGGCGTCGCACGGTTGGTGGGATCAGTCCCACACCTGGATCCGGTCATGAAGTTGTTCGCGGTGGGCGACCTGGAGCTCTATCACGTGAGCCCGCCGCTGCACGGGTACAACGTCGTCGCCGCCGCGCAGACGATGTGGGCCATGCGAGCGCAGTGCATCTACCCGGACGGCCGCATCGAGCCGCCGGAGCCCGACGACCCGGTGTCGACCGAGCTGTTCGGCGTCGTCGGTGAGGGCCTGCAGATCGACAGCACCGAGAAGCTTCCCGGCAGCGCCGAAGGTAGAAATGTGGCCCGCACGCTCGCGGCGATCGGCTACCGAATCGTCTAGAAACGCCGAAAGGCCAGTTACTGCACGCTTTTAGTGATTCGCGTGCAATAACTGGCCAGTGAACGCAGCAGTTATGCCGTTTCGGTGATCGGCCGGTCGACCCAGCTCATCAGGTCGCGCAGCTTCTTGCCGGTGACCTCGATCGGGTGCTCGGCGTTGGCCTTGCGAAGACCTTCGAGCTCCTTGTTGCCGCCCTCGACGTTGGCGACCAGGCGCTTGACGAAGGTGCCGTCCTGGATGTCGGTCAGGATGTCGCGCATGCGCTGCTTGGTGTCGGCGTCGATGACGCGGGGTCCTGAAAGGTAGCCACCGAACTCCGCGGTGTCGGACACCGAGTAGTTCATGCGGGCGATGCCGCCCTCGTACATCAGGTCGACGATGAGCTTGAGCTCATGCAGCACCTCGAAGTAGGCCATCTCCGGGGCGTAGCCCGCCTCGACCATGACCTCGAAGCCGGCCTTGACCAGCTCTTCGGTGCCACCGCAGAGCACGGCCTGCTCGCCGAACAGGTCGGTCTCGGTCTCTTCCTTGAAGGTGGTCTTGATGACGCCGGCGCGGGCACCGCCGATCGCGGCGGCGTACGAGAGCGCCAGGGCCTGGCCCTCGCCCTTCGGGTCCTGGTCGACGGCGATCAGGCAGGGCACACCCTTGCCGTCGACGAACTGGCGACGCACCAGGTGGCCGGGCCCCTTGGGGGCGACCATGCCGACGGTGACGTTGGCCGGAGCCTTGATCAGACCGAAGTGGATGTTGAGGCCGTGGCCGAAGAACAGCGCGTTGCCGTCCTCCAGGTTGGGCTCGATGTCGTTCTTGAAGATCTCGGCCTGCGCGGTGTCGGGCGCGAGCACCATGATCACGTCGGCCCACTTGGCGACCTCTGCGGGGGTGCCGACCTCGAGGCCCTGCTCTTCGACCTTGACGCGGGACTTCGAGCCCTCTTTCAGGCCGACCTTGACCTGGACACCCGAATCGCGCAGCGACAGCGAATGCGCGTGCCCCTGGCTGCCGTAGCCGATGACGGCGACCTTGCGACCCTGGATGATCGACAGGTCCGCGTCGGCGTCGTAAAACATCTCAACTGCCATGCGAAATTTCCTTCTCTTTCTAGCTCTACAGCCGACTAACGCTACTTGACGTGCTTACTTCACTGCGCTGATACCACGGGGTCCGCGCGAGACCGACACCATGCCGGACTGTGCGATCTCACGGATACCGTAGGGCTCCAGGACCCGCAGCAGGGCCTCCAGCTTTTCCGAGGTCCCGGTGGCCTCGACGGTCAGGGACTCGGTCGAAACGTCAACCACCTTGGCGCGGAACAGGTTCACCGCTTCGATGACCTGACCTCGGTTGCTCGCGTCGGCGCGCACCTTGATCAGGGCGAGTTCGCGGGAGACCGAGCTGTCGTCCTCCTGCTCGACGATCTTGATCACGTTGACCAGCTTGTTGAGCTGCTTGGTGATCTGCTCCAGCGGCGATTCCTCGACACTGACGACGATCGTCATCCGCGACATGTGCTTCTGCTCGGTGGCACCCACAGCCAGGGACTGGATGTTGTAGCCACGACGGGAGAACAGTGTGGCCACCCGGGCGAGGACACCGGGTTTGTCCTCGACCAGCACCGAAAGCGTGTGGGTGGGCGTGGTGTTGCTCATCAGGCGTGCCCCTCGGCGTCGTTTTCGTCGAACAGCGGCCGGATGTCCCGAGCTGCCATGATCTCGTCGTTGCTGGTGCCGGCGGCGACCATCGGCCACACCTGCGCATCGGCACCGACGATGAAGTCGATGACCACCGGGCGGTCGTTGATCGCCCGGGCCTGGTTGATGACGTCCTCGACGTCCTCGGCCCGCTCGCAGCGCAGCCCGACGCAGCCCAGCGCCTCGGCCAGCTTGACGAAGTCCGGGATCCGACGCGAGTGCGTGGCCAGATCGGTCTGGCTGTAGCGCTGGTCGTAGAACAGCGTCTGCCACTGCCGCACCATGCCCAGGTTGCCGTTGTTGATCAACGCCACCTTGATCGGTGCGCCCTCGATGGCACAGGTGGCCAGCTCCTGGTTGGTCATCTGGAAGCAGCCGTCACCGTCGATGGCCCACACCTCGGCCTCGGGGCGGGCGAACTTGGCGCCCATGGCCGCCGGGACGGCGAAGCCCATGGTGCCAAGGCCACCGGAGTTCAGCCACGTCTTGGGGTTCTCGTACTTGACGAACTGCGCGGCCCACATCTGGTGCTGGCCAACCCCGGCGACATAGACCGCCTCGGGTCCGGCAATCTGACCCAGCTTCTCGATGACGTACTCGGGGCTGAGGCTGCCATCGCTCTGCGGGCCGTAGCTCAGCGGGTAGGTCGACTTCAGTCCGGAAAGGTACTCCCACCAGCCGTCCAATTTCAGTGCGGCACTGGTCGTTCCGTCGCGGCGCAGCACCTCGATCAGATCGGTGATGACGGCCTTCACGTCACCCACGATGGGGACGTCGGCGTGCCGGTTCTTGCCGATCTCGGCGGGGTCGATGTCGGCGTGGATCACCTTCGCCTCAGGGGCGAACGAGGACAGCTGACCGGTGACCCGGTCGTCGAACCGAGTGCCAAGAGCGATCAGCAGGTCGCTCTTCTGCAACGCACCCACCGCGGCCACGGTGCCGTGCATGCCCGGCATCCCCAGGTGCTGCGGGTGGCTGTCCGGGAACGCGCCGCGGGCCATGAGCGTGGTGACGACCGGGATGCCGGTCAGCTCGGCCAGCTCGAGCAGTTCGGCGCTGGCCTCACCACGGATCACACCACCGCCGACGTAGAGCACCGGCTTGTGCGCCGCGGCGATCAGCTTGGCGGCCTCACGCACCTGACGGCTGTGCGGCTTGGTGTTCGGCTTGTACCCGGGCAGGTCCATCTGCGGCGGCCAGGAGAAGGTGCACTGGGCCTGCAGGATGTCCTTGGGAACGTCGACGAGCACCGCGCCCGGGCGCCCCGAGCTGGCGATGTAGAAGGCCTCGGCCATCACCTGGGCGATGTCGTCACCGTTGCGCACCAGGAAGTTGTGCTTGGTGATCGGCATGGTCATGCCGGTGATGTCGGCTTCCTGGAAGGCGTCGGTGCCGATCAGGCTGCGGCCCACCTGCCCGGTGATGGCCACCACGGGGATGGAGTCCATCTGGGCGTCGGCCAGCGGGGTGATCAGGTTGGTCGCGCCGGGGCCGGACGTGGCCATCATCACGCCGACCTTGCCCGTGGCGTGGGCATAGCCGCTGGCGGCGTGGCCGGCGCCCTGCTCATGGCGGACCAGCACGTGGCGCAGCTTCTGCGAGTCGAACAGCGGATCGTAGACCGGCAGCACGGCGCCACCGGGGATCCCGAAGACGACGTCGACGCCGAGCTCTTCCAGCGACCGGACGACCGCCTGGGCGCCGGTGAGCTGCTGCGGTGCAACCCGGTTGGGCTGTCCCGAATCTGATTTGGCGTTGGTTGCGCCGTTGGCAGGCGCGGTTCCCGACCGGGCTGGCGGTCGCGTTGTCGGTGCGCTCACGATGTCCTCTTCACGGTCTGCTTCACATTCCTCTTCAGGAAGTTTCAATTTTTCATTGATTACGGCGCGCTTGTGGGCAAATAAAAAACCCCCGTCAGCCGGTAGCTGTACGAGGGTGGCGCGTCGATGCGGTTGGCTATGCCCGGCAGAGGGCCAGCGCGGCATCAACGCGCCAACCAATTACTACGAGCAATCCGGGGTTCTGCATAGCACCCGACGGTAGCTGCCGTACAGGTTAAAGGTCAAATTGGTTCCGCTGAGCGCCGGACGCCCGGTGACGCCGGCGGGGCCGTCCGCCGGGTGGTGCAAGGATGAACCTGTGAGCGCACGATCGGCAACCGCCCCTGTCGTAATCCGGATATCGCCCATGGCGCACCTGGCAGTCGGATTCCTGACGCTCGGCCTGCTGACGCTGGTCCTGAGCAATCCGACCTGGTTCTCGGTGCTGCTGGTGATCCCGATTGCGTTGTCGGCGGCCATCATTCGGTACCGCACGACCGCCGATGCCGACACCGTCACAGCGCGGTCGCTGACGCGCAGCCGCACCGTGTCGTGGACCGAGATCAAGGGATTGCGGTTCGACCGGTCCTCTTGGGCGATCGCAGATTTGAGCGACGGTACGGACCTGCGCCTGCCTGCCGTGACGTTCGCAACACTGCCGTTGCTCACCGAGGTGAGCGGCGGCCGCGTACCGAATCCGTACGCCTGACGGTTCAAACGCCGTTCAGCGCCGTCTCAACCCAGCGGGTTGCCGCCGTTGAGCAACACCCAGATCGCGATGCCGCCGGCCACGCCGAGCACCAGGGCCACGAAGGAACCCACGAACGGGCGTCGAGCCCAGCCGCGGCCGGCGTCGAATCCGTAGCGGCCCGGCCCGGTCAGGATGATCGCGGCTGCGGCGACGACGACGATCATCCGGTATTCGGTGCCGTCGGTGATGACTTCCGCGAGGCGGGCCTGCTCATGCGCCGCCATCGCGGTGGCCAGCACCCCGTTGATCAGGTAGGCCAGTGCGCCGGCCGCCGCGATCGGGGTGAACAACCCGAGGACCAGCAGCACGCCTGCGGCGATCTGCCCGCCGGTGGCGGCATAGGTCAGGATGTCGGCGTTCTTGAAGCCCATCTCGTCCAGCGACGAGTTGAACCCGTCCAGCCCTGGGCCGCCCCACCAGCCGAAGGCCTTCTGCAGGCCGTGGATGATCATCAGCCCGCCCAGCGCGACGCGCAGGATCAGCAGGCCGAGGTCCTGGGTGCCGCGTCGACCGGCCGCCCGGACCCGGTCGTCGATGAAGTCGTCGCGCTCGATCTCGGCCGGTTCGGCCGAGAAGGGGGCCATGGGGGCCGGCCCGCCGGATTGCACGTACGGCAGTGGCTCGGGGTCGGAGACCAGGCTGAATGCGGACTGGTCGCCCGCTTTCGAGTCGTAGCGGGGAATGGCGGTGGTCTCGAAGTCGCCGCCGTAGTTTTCCGACGGCAGGTCGTCTTCGGGGTCGACCAGGCTGGCCCCGGCCGGCCTGGCGGAATCGTCCGAGTAACCCGGTCGTTGCCAGGCTTGTGGGTCCTGTGGGTGGCTGGTCACAGCTGCCAGGGTAAGTGCAAGTTCGGTCCGATCCGGGTATTTACCCCGGCGCTTCCGCCTGGTATCGACCTGCTACGGATCCGACGCGCGGTCCCGACGTGGCGCGCACCGCCGAGCGATCCGTAATCTGGCGGCATGAAATCGCGCCGGCTGATGGGGGTGGCCGCCGTTCTGTGTGCCGCGATGCTTGTCGGGTCGGGCTGTGCCCGGTTCGACGCGGCCCAGTCCGAACCTTTCACCACCGAGCCCAAGATGGCACCGGGGCCGACCACCACACCACCGCCGCCGCCACCGCTGCCGGCCAAGCCGTTCCCCAAGGAATGCAAGGCGACAGGTGTCATGCAGGGCTGCCTCGACAGCACCAGCGGCCTGATCATGCTGCCCGACAGCCAGTCAGCCCTGGTCGCCGAGCGGCTCACCGGCGCGGTCAAGCAGGTGTCGGTGAAGGCCGAGCCGAAGGTCAAGGTGACGATCCCCGTCGATCCGTCCGGCGACGGCGGACTGATGGACATCGTGCTGTCGCCGACCTACGGCCAGGACCGTCTGATGTACGCCTATGTCAGCACTCCGACGGACAACCGCGTGATCCGCATCGCCGACGGCGACGTGCCGAAACCCATCCTCACCGGCATTCCGAAGGGTGCCACCGGCAACATGGGGGCGCTGACGTTCACCAGCAAGACCACCCTACTGGTGCAGACGGGCGATGCGGGCGACCCGGCATTGGCCGCCGATCCCGCATCGCTGGCAGGCAAGGTACTGCGCATCGAGCAGCCCACCACCGTCAACCAGGCCCCGGTCACCACAGCGCTAAGCGGCCTGGGTGGCGCCGGCGGAATGTGTGTCGATTCGTCAGACGGCTCGCTCTACGTCACCGACCGCACCCCGAGCGCCGATCGACTGCAGCGCATCACCAAGGATTCCAAGATTTCCACGGTGTGGACCTGGCCGGACCGGCCGGGCGTCGCCGGATGCGCCGCCCTGGAGGGCACGGTGTTGGTGAACCTGGTCAACGTCAAGAAGACCGTCGCCGTACGCCTGGCACCCGATACGGGCGCGGTCACCGGTGACCCGGAGGTGGTCCGGGAGAACGTGCGCGGTCATGCCTGGGCGTTGCAGCTCTCCCCCGACGGCAACGTGTGGGGCGCAACCGTGAACCGGACCGCCGGAGATGCCGAGAACTTCGACGACGTCGTCTTCCCGCTCTTCCCACAGGGCGGCGGCTTCCCGCGCAGTAATGCTGACAACACCTAGGACACAAGACATTTCGTCCTAGATCGACTTTCCGGCCCGGACCGGGACCGGCAGCGTCAATCGGTCGATATGAATACAACGCCCACAATGTGCCCTTAGAAATGGTTCGCCTATCACGTACCATTACCCGGGTGCCTGACCGCCAGCGCCGCAGATACGCACCGCGGCTACCGCGTGAGGAGCGGCGCGAGCAACTGCTGGACGCAGCTTTGACGGTGCTCCACGATTGCCCCCTGCACGAGCTGACCATGGAGGGGGTCGCCGAGGCCGGTGGCGTCGGCAAACCCGTTCTCTATACCGCGTTTCGGACCCGCACCGAACTGGTGGCTGCGTTGCTCGTCCGGGAGCACCAGCGGGGCCTGAGCCAGGTCCTGACCACCCTGCCCGAGAATCTGTCGGTAACCGGACCGGCAGATGCCTACACGGCGACGGTCACCGGTTTCCTACGCTGCGTGCTGGAGAATCCGGCCCGCTGGCGGCTCATCCTCACCGAACCCGACACCGCGCCGCGGGATGTCCACGCAGCGGTCCGCAACGCCCGCAACCAGATCCTCGCGGAGCTCAAGCAAATGGCAAAGGCGGGCATAGCCGTGGATCCCCGGCTGTCCGCACTGGATCCCGAGCTTCTCGGCCACACCTTGCTGTCGTTCGCGGAGATGCTCGGCCGCCTCGCCGTGCACGACCCGGCCAGCTACCCACGCGAACGGCTCGAGCAATATGCCGCCGCCGCGATGACGATGTTCGCCGGCGCCGTCAAGTAACGCGCGGTTACCCGCTCTGGCCGCAAGCGGCCAGCACCAGCTCGCGTACCCGGGCCGCGTCGGCAGAACCCTTGGTCGCCTTCATCACCGCACCGACAATCGCCCCGGCGGCCTGGACCTTGCCACCGCGGATCTTGTCCGCGACGTCGGGCTGAGCCTCGAGCGCTTTATCAACGGCAGCCTGGATCACCGAGTCGTCGCGCACGAGCGCCAGCCCACGGTCGGCCATCACCTGCTCGGGTTCGCCCTCGCCGGCCAACACTCCCTCGATGACCTGTCGGGCCAGTTTGTTGGACAGCTTGCCCTCGTCGACGAGCTTGACCACGACGGCCACCTGGGCCGGGGTGATCGGCAATGTCTCGAGCTCGACCTCGGATTCGTTCGCCTTCTGCACCAGGAAGTTGCCCCACCAGGCGCGGGCGGCCTCGCTGGAGGCGCCGTGGGAGACGGTGGCTGCCACCAACTCCACCGCACCGGCGTTGACCAGGTCACGCATCACCTCGTCGGAGATGCCCCAGTCCTGCTGAATCCGCTTGCGCGCCAACCACGGCAGCTCGGGGATGGTCTGACGCAGGCGTTCGACGAGCGCTGCGTCGGGGGCGACAGGCTCGAGGTCGGGCTCGGGGAAGTACCGGTAGTCCTGCGCGGTCTCCTTGCTGCGGCCCGGAGAGGTGTAGCCGTCCTCGTGGAAATGCCGCGTCTCCTGGGTGACCGTGCCACCGGAATTGAGAACCGCTGCCTGGCGGCGCATCTCATACCGGACGGCGACCTCGACGCTCTTGAGCGAGTTCACGTTCTTGGTCTCGGTACGGGTGCCGAACTCGGTGGCCCCGACCGGCTTCAGTGACAGGTTCGAGTCGCACCGCATCGACCCCTGATCCATCCGGACATCCGATACACCCAAGCCACGCAACAGATCTCGCAGCGCGGTCACATAGGCGCGGGCGATCTCCGGTGCCCGTGCCCCGGTGCCCTCGATCGGCCTGGTGACAATCTCGATCAACGGAACACCGGCACGGTTGAAATCGGCGAGCGAGGTCGTCGCACCCGCGATACGGCCGGTGTCGCTACCCAGATGGGTCAGCTTGCCGGTGTCCTCCTCCATGTGCGCACGCTCGATCTCGACGCGGAAGGTGGTGCCATCGTCGAGCGGCACGTCGAGGTATCCGTCGATCGCGATCGGCTCGTCGTACTGCGAGATCTGGTAGTTCTTCGGCTGGTCGGGGTAGAAGTAGTTCTTCCGAGCGAACCGGCCCCACGGCGCGATGTCGCAGTTGAGCGCGAGGCCGATCCGGATCGCCGACTCGACCGCCGCCTCGTTGAGCACCGGCAGCGACCCGGGCAGCCCCAGGCACACCGGGCAGACCAGGGTGTTCGGCTCGGCACCGAACCGGTTGGCGCAGCCGCAGAACATCTTGGTGGCCGTGGACAGCTCGACGTGAACCTCCATACCCATCACGGGCTCATAGGTGGCGATGACGTCGTCGTAGTCAACGAGTTCGGCGGTAGCGACAGACATGGTGTCGATCCTAATGGGGCCGTTTCAGGCCAGTCCGGGGTGGACGCCGGGGATCAGGCCGGCCGCGGCCGACAACCGGCGCAGCAGGTGGCGCAGCGCGGTGCGTTCGTCGTCGGACAGTGACGCCGTCACCTCGTCCTCAAGTGCACGACCTGCGGAGTCCAGGGCTGGGACCAACTCGCGCGCTCGCCCGGTCAGAGATACGGCGAATGCCCGCCGGTCATCGGGATGCGCCCGGCGTTCGACGAGGCCCTCGGCCTCCAGCGTATCGATCAGCGCGACCATGACATTGCGGTGCAGCCCAAGGCGTTCGCAGAGCTCGCGCTGCGACTGCCCGTCGACACCGGCGAGTGCCAGCAGAACCGCGGTGGCCCTGGGATGCAGACCCAACGGCTCCAGCTTCGCTCTGAAGCCATCGGCCACATATGCGCCGAGTTGGGACAGCAGGAACGGGATGCGCTCGTCGAGAGCGGACACACCGGACGGTTCCTCAACCATGCCGCCGACACTAGCACTGTTAGTGATTGTCATATAACGTGATTGTCACTATTAGTGACTAATTGGGAGGCAACATGCGAATCGCCATCTTTGGCGCCAACGGGGCAACCGGACGTCTGCTCACCCGCCGGGCCCTCGACGCCGGGCACGACGTCGTGGCGGTCACCCGCCACCCCGAGGCGTTCCCCGTCACCGGCGCCGCACTCACCGTGGCCGAGGCCGACGTGCGGGACGCGGACGCGGTCGCCGCCGCCGTCGACGGCGCTGACGCAGTCCTGTCCACCCTGGGCGTCACGTTCACGATGGATCCCGTCGACACCTACTCGATCGGCGTGAGCAACATCGTCACCGCGATGCACCGGACCGGGGTCGAGAGGTTGGCCGTCGTGAGTTCGACCGCGATCGCCGACTATCCCGGCCGCACCGCTACGCCGTTCGCGCTGCGCCTGGTCCAGCCCGTCATCAGCCGCATCTTCGGCAGGACCCTCTACGCCGACATGCGTCGCATGGAAGAGGTCGTGACCGCCAGCGGACTGGACTGGACGATCGTGCGGCCGTCCGGCCTGTTCGACCTGCCGAACGTCACCGATTACATTGCCGGCCAGTGCGACCCGGTGGGCGCGTTCACGTCGCGCACCGACCTTGCCGACTACCTGCTGAAGCTGGCCGATTCACCGGAAACCGGTGCGACCGTGACGGTTTCGACGACTGTAGACACGCCGTCCATGTGGCAACTGTTACGCCGCGAAGCGCTCAAGAGCGCATGACGTTCCCGCGCGCGCTCAGCCGAAGAACTCGGCGGCGTCGTCGTAACGGGACTGCGGTACCAGTTTGAGGTGGCGGGTCGCATCGGCCAGCGGTACCCGGCCGATGTCCTGCCCCTGCAACGACACCATCATCCCGAACTCGCCGGCATGCGCGGCGTCGGCCGCGTTCACACCGAACCGGGTGGCCAGCACGCGGTCATAAGCCGTCGGGGTACCGCCGCGCTGGACGTGGCCGAGGACCGTGACGCGTACATCCTTTTTGATGCGCTTCTCCACCTCGAGCGCCAATTGCTGTGCCACACCGGTGAATTTCTCATGCCCGAACTCGTCCATGCCGCCCTGACGCAGTTGCATGGTGCCCTCGGCCGGCTTCGCCCCCTCTGCCACCACGCAGATGAAGTGTGACGATCCGTGCTGGAACCGCTTCTTGACCAGCCGGCACACTTCCTCGACATCGAAGGGCTGCTCGGGGATCAGGGTCATGTGCGCGCCCGACGCCAGCCCGGCGTTGAGCGCGATCCAGCCGGCATGCCGGCCCATCACCTCGACCAGCATGACGCGCTGGTGGGATTCGGCGGTGCTGTGCAGCCGGTCGATGGCCTCGGTTGCCACCTGCAGCGCCGTGTCGTGACCGAAAGTCACGTCCGTGCAGTCGATGTCGTTGTCGATGGTCTTGGGCACCCCCACCACCGGGACGTTCTCCTCGGACAACCAGTGCGCGGCGGTCAGAGTGCCTTCACCCCCGATCGGGATCAACACGTCGATCCCGTTGTCTTCGAGGGTCTGCTTGATCTGATCCAGGCCCGCCCGCAGCTTGTCGGGGTTGACCCGCGCGGTGCCCAGCATGGTTCCGCCCTTGGCCAACAACCGGTCATTGCGATCATCGTTGGCCAATTGGATTCGGCGATCCTCCAACAACCCTCGCCAGCCGTCGAGGAATCCGACCACCGACGAGCCGTAGCGCTGGTCGCAGGTACGCACCACCGCCCGGATCACCGCGTTCAGGCCAGGACAATCACCGCCGCCGGTGAGAACTCCGATGCGCATGGCCCCATCTTGCCCTCCGGCGACCGTTTCAGTGGGCCGAGCAGACGCACAATTGCACGAGACACACGATTTTCATGTGACTCTGCGTCTGCTCGCCGGGAATTACAGAGCGCTGGGCAACGGGCCGCGGGCGGCCTCGTAGGCCGCGCCGACGCGGTACAGCCGGTCATCGGCCAGGGCCGGCGCCATGATCTGCAGACCGACCGGCAGGCCGTCGTCGGGCGACAGCCCCGAGGGCACCGACATGCCACAGTGGCCGGCCAGGTTCAACGGCAACGTGCACAGGTCGAACAGGTACATGGCCAACGGATCGTCGACCTTCTCCCCCAGCCGGAATGCAGTGGTCGGCGTCGCCGGCGACACCAGGACGTCCACGCTCTGGTAAGCCTGCTCCAGGTCGCGGGCGATCAGGGTCCGCACCTTCTGCGCCTGGTTGTAGTAGGCGTCGTAGTAGCCCGCCGACAACGCGTAGGTACCGATCATGATCCGGCGCTTGACCTCCGGCCCGAACCCGGCGGCCCGGGTCAACGCCATGACCTCCTCGGCGCTGTGCGTGCCGTCATCACCGACCCGCAGCCCGAATCGCATCGCGTCGAACCGTGCCAGGTTGCTCGACACCTCCGACGGCAGGATGAGGTAGTAGGCGTCCATCGCATGGTCGAAGTGCGGGCAGTCGACCTCGCTGACCTCGGCGCCGAGCGCGGTCAGTTGGGCGACTGCGGCATTGAACGACTCCAGCACGCCGGGCTGGTAACCCTCGCCCCGCAACTGCTTGACAACACCGACACGCACGCCCTTGAGATCGCCTGCCGCACCGGCCCGGGCGGCACCGACCACGTCGGGCACCGGGGCGTCGACGGAGGTGGAATCGCGCGGGTCGTGGCCGGCGATCACCTGGTGCAGCAGCGCGGTGTCGAGCACCGTGCGCGCACACGGACCGCCCTGATCCAGCGACGACGCGCAGGCGATCAGGCCGTAGCGTGAGACCGTGCCGTATGTCGGCTTGACGCCGACGGTCGCGGTCAGCGCGGCCGGCTGACGGATCGATCCGCCGGTGTCGGTGCCGATCGCCAGCGGAGCCTGGTACGCGGCCAGTGCCGCAGCGCTACCGCCGCCCGACCCGCCGGGTACCCGCTCGGTGTTCCACGGGTTACGGGTCGGTCCGTAGGCCGAATTCTCGGTCGACGATCCCATGGCGAATTCGTCCATGTTCGTCTTGCCGAGGATCGGGATGCCCGCTGCGCGCAGCTTGGCGGTGACGGTCGCGTCGTACGGTGCGCGCCAGCCTTCGAGGATCTTGGATCCCGCGGTGGTCGGCATGTCGGTGGCGGTGAAGACGTCCTTGAGCGCCAGCGGAACCCCGGCCAGCGGCGAGGGCAGCGTCTCGCCCGCGGCCACGGCCGCGTCGATCCGGGCCGCGGTGGCGAGCGCCGAATCGGCCGCCACATGCAGAAAGGCATTGAATCGCTCGTCGGTCTCGGCAATCTGGTCCAGGTGGGCCCGGGTCACCTCGGTCGAGGAGACCTCCTTGGCCGCGATCTGGGCACCCAGGGTCGCCGCATCGCGACGGGTCAGCTCACTCATGCTCGTCATTCACCCTCTCCGAGAATCCGCGGCACGGCGAAGCGGCCGTCTTCGGCGCGCGGCGCCGCGGCCAGCGCCTCCTCCTGCGTCAGGCACGGCTCGACGACGTCAGGGCGACTGACATTCACGTCCTTCAGCGGGTTGCCCGTCGCCTCCACGCCGGTGACGTCGACGGACTGGATCTGGCTGACATGGCCGAGGATGGCATCCAGCTGGCCGGCGAAACTGTCCAGTTCGTCGTCGGTCAGCGCCAGACGCGCCAGACGCGCCAGATGGGCAACCTCGTCTCGGGAGATCTTCGACACGACAAAGCAGCCTAGTCAAAGCACCAGAGGTGTCATACAGCGGCAGCACCCGCCGCTGTGTGGCGCTAGAGCGTGCGCGTGACCGCCACGACTTTGAATGTCGCCGACTTCATTTTTTCAACAGTCGATTTGTCATGGACCGACCCGAACGCAGTTCGTTTCTGGATGGCATGCGGCCCAAGGAGAGCTCCTGCACCCGAGTCCGTGGCGATCTGGACGCCACTGCTGTCGAATGCACCGAGCGTCACGAAGAAGCTGCGTGTCCGGTCAGTTTTATTGGTCAGCGTGAGGGACAACTTGGGTGATCCGGACGGGGTGACGGAGACCTCGCCGAAATCGACCTGCAGCTCATTCGCGAGAACGTCTTCGAGGTTTTCATTCATGAACTCCTCGCCACCGAGCTCAGCAGAGGGACCTGCCGCATCGGACTTGGTTGTCGGCGTCGTGAGTGCCGGTGCCACGAGCATGACAACGCTGACCGCGACCGCGAGTGCGGATATCACCGTGCCCGTAACGGCCGGTAGCGGGTGGGCCGCGGCAGTGCGGAGCAGGGCGACGATGCCTGCGGCAACGCCGATACCGGCCACGACGGTGGCCGCCGGAACCAGTGAGAACAACGCCAGCGCCATGCCGATCAATCCGGCGATGGTCGCGGCAGCCGACCACAGGTGCGGTGTGCTGCCACCGGAGCTCGGACCTGTGGGTGCCGCGGGAATCGGTGTGGCGGTGTACATCGTCTACCTCTCAGAGACCTGGTGTCGTGACATCGATAACCCGGAAGTTGGCGCCCTTGAGCTCGTCGGCTCGTTCCTTGCTCACCGGCCCGGTGAACATCTCGATGTCTTGCGAAGCACCCGGAACCAAATGCAAGACAGTCCGGTCGGCCTGGATCTGATTGTTGGAGTCGCCCTCATAGGCTCCGATCGACAACGAGAATTGTCCGCCGGTTGCCGACCTACTCGTCACCTTCACCTTCAATCGGTTGTTCACGACTCGATCCGCGTAGCCGTCGGAGGCGGGTTGGAACTCAAACTCATAGTTACCGATTTCGACGTCAAGGCCGTCGCCGGCCGCTGATACGACCTCGGACCCGCCGTAGACGAACCCCATACCGATGGCGATGGCGATGGCGATGGCGATGGCGATGGCGGACAAACCGCCGCCGAGAACCGATGGAAGCACCGATTCGTCGTGTACGCGTTCCCGCCGCAGCCATCCGATGGCGGCGGCAATGATCCCGAAGACACCGGCAACCGCACCCACCCAGCCCGCCGGTGGCGGCGCGAAGGCCAGTCCTATTCCGCAGGCGCCGACCACCAGGGAGACCAGCGGCCACCTTCGCCGCCATCCGGTCCCGGCGCTCCGCGCACGGGGCGCTGCGCCGTACCCGGCCATCGGGACTCCGTAATCCGGGGTCAACTGCGGTGCCCCACCGCCGTACATAGATGGGGGTGCGGCGTAACCCCACGATGGACCACCACCGGAATTCGGGGCCCCGGGCGTGGGTGGGAACTGTTGCCCGCCAAAGCCACCCGCCGACGGCGGATAGTCGGGCGGAGTGCCCCACGGATCTGGCCCGGTCATCGGATCGGCTCCCCACAGTGCATGAACGTCTCGTCTCGGCTATTTCGGTTCACGGGAACTCGCCTCGATCACTCGGAAGGTCGCGTTCTTGATCTGGTCGTAGTCCACGGGACTCTTGGAA
The DNA here is from genome assembly GCF_058270075.1 of Mycobacterium shunyiense. Classification (NCBI taxonomy): domain Bacteria; kingdom Bacillati; phylum Actinomycetota; class Actinomycetes; order Mycobacteriales; family Mycobacteriaceae; genus Mycobacterium; species Mycobacterium shunyiense. The sequence continues at coordinate 268,609 of NZ_JBZDPU010000001.1, forward strand.
CCGTCAAAAGCCTTGGTTTTCTTCGTCTGTCCAGCGTTCAGCGTTTCCTCGATCGAAGACGTCGCCAATTGGGTGGTTCCTTCGAAGGCCCCGATCAGCACATAGAACGTCCGTGCTTCTGTCAGGCGATTCGTCACGGTGACCGACAACTCACCTTTCCCGCTCGACATCACAAAGTCTCCGACTGCCACCTCGAGCTGGTCGGCGAGCACGTTTTGTGTGTTCGCTCGGTCTGCTCGCGGGGCCGCCGTCTGCGCTGGGGGCGTCTCGACCCCATCGCCCGAACCTGAATAGACGAGGGTCATGACGATGCCCATGATGAGGGCGAGCGCCGAGGTGGCAGTGCCGATCGCAGCAAGAGTCGGCCCGTCGGTTCCCCGTCGTACCAGAGCAACGATTCCGACTGTCAGTCCGGCGATACCGGCCACCGACGCAACCAACCCGACGTAATAGGGCACAAACGCCAGTAGTAGTGCACCGACACCCACGATCACCGAAATGATCGCGAGTACCGATGTGGCACCGTGGGTTTGCTGCGGAGCGGGCGATACCGGTTGGCCGGTTTGTCCGAGGATGTTCGGCGGATGCGCGCCGAATCCGCTTCCGAATTCAGGCGGTTGCCCGCCGAATGGTCCCGTCACGTCAGACCTCCCTGCTCCGGGCGGCGACGACCTTGAACTCTGCCGACTTGAGCTTCTCGGCGACTGCAGGATCGGTTTCGAAAGTGAAGTACTCCACCGTGGTGGTGGCGTCGCCTTCCAACGTCCCCGGATTTCCGCCCTTACTGAAGAAGGTGCCACCAATCTGGGTGCGCTCGTCGACGAATGCTCCGATGTCGACCCCGAAGTCGCGAGCAGTGCTCGTCTTGTTATGGAACGTGACCGGTATTTTGTTGCTCCACACCTTGTTAGCGCCGCCGTCGAGCGTGTACTCGAACGCCCCGAACGTGACGTCGAGTTCGTCGCGCAAGACAGTGTTGGTCGCGCCACTCTCATCCGCCCCTGCTGACGAGGCGGGTGAGCTCCCGCTGGGCGAATTGACGTGAACCAGAACGGAACTCACCGTAAGAACAACGGCAACACCCGCGGCCACCACACCGGAAATCGCCAGTGCCGGAACCTGTTCCCGATCGCGACCAGCCTGGCGTATACCGACGATCCCCGCAGCAAGACCCGCCAAGCCGATGACGGCCCCGATCAGGCCGAGCCAGAACGGGGCGTCGCTGTAGAACGGGACCAACACGAGTGCTACGCCGATGATTCCGATCACCACGGACAGGATCGGCCACAGCGCACCGGCCGAGTCGGCTCGCGGCGACAACGGCTGACCGATCGGCGGCGGTGCTGCCAACCCAGCATCGGGATACCCGTGCTGTTGTCCATGGGCCTGGCCACCCGCCGCGAACGGATCACCGAACGGCGAATCGAACCCGCCGCCAGGCGGTTGCTGCCCGAAACCGGTCATCGCATATCCCTCCACATGCTCAGTAAGGCGAGCAACTTGCCTTGGTCACTTCGAATGTCCCGGTCCGCAACCGATCTGCGTCCTCGCGTTTGATGCTGCTCTGGCCCAGACTGAAGATGTTCTCGCGAGCGGTGGTTCCAGGATTGAGCCTCATGTCCAGCAGGTATCCACCCCGGATCTCGGCTCCCGCACCGTCGACCGCCCGTACGGTGAAGCGGCACGTGCGGGGGATGTCGCGCTTGCTGACCACCGTCATCTCGGCCACCGGATCCCGCACAATAAAGTCGCCGCCGTCGTCGCTGTACGGGCCGAAGCTGACGTCGACTTCGTCTTTGAGGACCGATTGGATGTCGTAGTTGTTCTCCGGGATCACCGTCGCCGGGGCCAACTTCTTCGAGGTCGTTGTCGTGGGGGCTGCGGATGCCGGTGCCGGTGCCGGCGTCCGATACACGATGAAGAACATCACCGCGGCAAGGGCCATCGCCAGCACCGACACCACGATTCCGGTGATCGCGCTGCCCGCGCCGCGCCCGTCGCGCTGTGCTGCCTGCAGGCCCAAGACGCCCGCGACGATGCCGAAGATCCCGACGGGTATCGCCACAAATCCGATACCGGCGGGAAAGAGCGCGACGGCCAAGGCGCAGATCCCGACGACCAACGCAATCAAGGGCCAACGGGACCCCGCTGTCGGTGGTGGCTGCGAGGTATCCGGCGGTGTACCGAACGGCTGCAATGGGCTTCCGAATGTGCCGTTGTCGGCGGGCCAACCGCTTCCCCACTGCGTCATCGCGCGACGAGCCCCCCGATCACGGTGAAAGTTACCTGTGAACACCCCTGCGCGAGCATCGTAACCGGGCCTGGCCTGGGGAGCTGACACCAATTTCCCCTCGGCTCGGCCCGCGTCGCGACGTCGCCCGGCGGCCTACCGGCATGCCCTGAGACTCCCCCTGTGCAACAGTGATGCGTGTGCCTTCGTATCTGCTCCGGGTCCAGCTAGAGGACCGACCAGGCAGCCTCGGCTCGCTCGCCGTGGCGCTCGGGTCGGTCGGCGCCGACATCCTGTCCCTCGACGTCGTCGAGCGTGGAACCGGCTACGCCATCGACGATCTGGTCGTCGACCTGCCGCAGGGTTCGATGCCCGACAGCTTGATCACCGCCGCCGAAAACCTGTCCGGCGTCTATGTCGACAGCATCCGGCCCCATACCGGGCTGCTGGAGGCCCACCGCGAACTTGAATTGATCGACCACGTCGCGGCGGCCCGTTCGAAGGCACAGCGGCTGCAGGTGCTCGCCGAAGAAGCGCCACGAGTTCTGCGGGTCGGCTGGTGCACGGTGGTCCGGTCCAATGGTGACGCAGTGGAACGGGTCGCCGCGAGCCACGGCGCACCCGAGACCCAGGCACAGTCGGCGCCGTGGCTGCCGTTGGAACGGGCTTCGACGCTCAACGGCACCGAGCCATGGGTGCCACAGGTCTGGAGTGACATGGACACCACGCTGGCCGCCGCGCCACTGGGCGACCACAACACCGCGATCCTGTTGGGCCGCCCCGGTGGTCCGGGTTTCCGGCCGTCGGAGGTGGCGCGGTTGGGTTACCTGGCCGGGATCGTCGCGACGATCCTGCGCTGAACCGGACTAACCTTCGTCGGCCGTGGCCTCGTCGGCGGCCGGCGGACCTTCCGCGAGCAGCGTGCGGAAGCCGTCCTCGTCCAGGATCGGGACCCCGAGTTCGACGGCCTTGTCGTACTTGGATCCGGGCGCGTCCCCGGCGACCACGTACGCGGTTTTCTTCGACACCGAGCTGGCGGCCTTGCCGCCGCGGCTGATGATGGCCTCCTTGGCCTCGTCGCGGGAGAACCCGGGCAGTGAGCCCGTCACCACGATCGACAGACCTTCCAGCGTGCGCTCGATGCTCGCGTCGCGCTCGTCGGCCATCCGGACCCCGGCGTCACGCCACTTGTCGACGATGGCGCGGTGCCAGTCGACGGTGAACCAGTCGACTACCGCGGCGGCGATGGTCGGGCCCACGCCTTCCACCGCGGCGAGCTGTTCCTCGGAGGCCGCGACGATGGCGTCGAGGCTGGCGAACTCCGTGGCCAATGCACGTGCGGCGGTGGGACCGACATGGCGGATCGACAAGGCCACCAGCACCCGCCACAACGGCTGGGCCTTGGCCTTGTCGAGATTGGCCAGCAGGCGCTTGCCGTTGGCCGACAGTTCGCCGGCCTTCGTGGTGAACAGCTCGGTGCGCAGCAACTGGTCGGCGGTCAAAGTAAAGAGATCGCCCTCGTCGGCGATCACCCCGGCCTGCAACAGCGCGGTGGCGGCCTCGTAGCCGAGCCCCTCGATGTCGAACGCGCCGCGGCCCGCGACGTGAAACACCCTCTCCCGCAACTGCGCCGGGCAACTGCGAGTGTTCGGGCAGCGGATGTCGGCGTCGCCCTCCTTGGCCGGGGCCAACACGGTGCCGCATTCGGGGCAATTGGTCGGCATGGCGAACGCATGCTCGGATCCGTCCCGCAGGTCGACCACCGGGCCGAGCACCTCGGGGATGACGTCGCCCGCCTTGCGGATCACCACGGTGTCGCCGATCAGCACGCCCTTGCGCTGAACTTCGGTCGCGTTGTGCAGTGTGGCCAACCCGACGGTCGAGCCGGCCACCTTGACAGGCTCCATGTAGGCGAACGGTGTGACCCGGCCGGTCCGCCCCACGCTCACCCGGATGTCGAGCAGCTTCGTGGTGGCCTCTTCCGGTGGGTATTTGTAGGCCACCGCCCAGCGAGGGGCGCGCGAGGTCGATCCGAGCCGACGTTGCAGCGCCACCTCGTCGACCTTGACGACCAGGCCGTCGATCTCGTGGTCGACGTCATGGCGGTGCTCGCCCCAGTACGCGATCCGCTCGGCGACCGCGGCGACTCCGGACACCTTGGCCGTGTGTGCGGACACCGGCAGGCCCCACTGGCCCAGCGCCCGGTAGGCGTCGTGCAACGACGCGGGGCTGAAGCCTTCGGTATGGCCCAACCCGTGGCAGATCATCCGCAACCGGCGGCGCGCCGTGACCGCAGGATTCTTCTGGCGCAGCGAGCCCGCTGCACTGTTTCGTGGGTTGGCGAAGGGCGGCTTACCCTCGGCGACCAATCCGGCGTTGAGCTCCTCGAAGTCGGCGACCCGGAAGAACACCTCGCCACGTACTTCCAGCACTGCGGGCACCGGGAACTCGTCGGAGGCCCTCAGCTGCTCGGGGATGTCGGTGATGGTGCGGGCGTTGAGTGTCACGTCCTCACCGCTGCGCCCGTCACCGCGGGTGGCGGCCCGAACCAGCCGCCCATTGCGGTAGACGAGTGCGAGCGCGACGCCGTCGATCTTGAGTTCGCACAGGTAGTGCGCGGCATCGCCCGTCTCCCCGCTGATCCGGGCTGCCCAGGCCGACAGCTCGTCGGAATCGAACACGTTGTCCAGGGACAGCATCCGTTCGAGGTGCTCGGCCGGGGCGAATTCGGTGGCGAACCCGGCGCCACCGACCAGCTGGGTCGGGGAATCGGGTGTTCGCAGCTCGGGGTGGTCGGATTCCAGCGCCTGCAGCTCCCGCAGCATGGTGTCGAATTCGGCGTCCGAGACGATCGGCGCATCCTTGACGTAGTAGCGGAACTGGTGACCACGCACCTCGTCGGCAAGCTCCTGCCAACGCCGTCGCAGGTCGGCATCGGGCTGTTCGGGCAGCACGGCGTCGGTATCCACGGGCGGCTTCTCACTCACCCTGAGCAGGCTAGTCGAGTGCGCCGACAGCTCAGGGCAGCGGCAACCGGCGGAACCTCACGATGTCGTGCCAGCGGTTCCCGGTGGCATCGCAGAACTCGAAGTCATCGGCTTCCACCAGCTCACGTAGCTCGGCCACACTTAGGCGGTCCGGGTCAGGGAACCCTTCCCGGAATATCAGCAGCGCACCGGGTTTGAGGATCCGGTGCAAGGATCGGATGCACCCTCGCCTGTCCGATATCTCACCGAACGACGAAGCCAGGAATGCCACGTCGAAACTGTCGTCATAGAACGGGAGCTCTCCGTCGGCATCGCCCATGTGGAAGCTGACGTTGTAGCACTCGGCGCGGTCCAGGGCACTGCGGGATTTATCCAGCATCTCCAGTTGAATGTCCAACAGGTCCAGCCGGCCCCGGGGCAGGTTGCGGGCGATCGCGACGCTGAAATATCCGGGGCCCGGCCCGATTTCGAGCACCCGCTCGAACCCGGTCAGCTCGAGCCGTTTGACTGCACGGTCGTCATCGCCGCTGAGTCGCCGCAACGGATTGTTCAAGAAGTAGGCAGCCCGATGGGGATACGGATACCTACCCGTCCGGCGGGTTTGCCGGGTCAGGGAATCCAACCAGGTCGTGGGCATGTCCACCTTCCTACTCGATAAGGCAAGGCTAGCCTAACAATCAATTCTGGAAGTCCGCACCTACCGCTACCCTGTCGACATGCCGCACCCGATCATGTTCAGCGACGACGACTTGGGCCTGGCCGAACTCCGCACCGTTGCCCTGGGATTTCCCGAGGCCTTCGAGAAGGTTTCGTGGGGCCGTCCGGTGTTCTGCGCGCCGAAGATGTTCGCCATGTACGGCGGGAACGTCAAACCCGAGAGCCGCGGCGAGATGGTGCCGTATCCGCATTCACTGCTGATCAAGGTGGACGAGAGCGACCGTCGGGCGCTCGAACAGGACAGCCGCTTCTTCTTTCCGGCCTACATGGGCCCCTTCGGCTGGCTCGGTCTGGACTTCACTGCGGCGAAGGTGGATTGGAGCGAGGTCCGCGAACTCATCGACGCCTCGTTCCGCCTGGTCGCCTCACGCCGCCTCATCAAACAACTCGACGAGAACTGATCGGAAACAGCCATGAGTTTCGCCAGCCCATTCCCCGACGTCGACCTGCCGGCCGTCAGCGTCTACGACTACCTGTTCGCCGACATGTCACCGGCCGACGCGGACCGGATCGCCTTGGTGGATGCCAAGTCCGGTACCGAAACCAGCTACGGCGATCTGGTCAGCCGGATCGACGCATTCGCCGGCGGGTTGGCGGCCCGCGGGATCGGTGTCGGTGACGTGGTGGCACTGCTGTCCCCCAACAGTTCGGATTTCGCGATCGCGTTCCACGGCATCCTGCGCGCCGGGGCCACCGCCACCACCGTCAACGCACTGTTCACGGCACGGGACATCACCAAGCAGCTCAAGGATTCGAAGGCCCGCCTGCTGGTCACGGTGAGCGCGCTGCAACCCCAGGCCCTTGAGGGAGCACTGGGAGCCGGCCTCACCGAGGACCAGGTGGTGGTACTCGACGGCGCCGGACTCGGCGCCGACGGCCCGGCGCCCGAGGTGAGCTTCGATCCGGCCACCCATCTCGCGGCGCTCCCCTACAGCTCGGGCACCACGGCCAACCCCAAGGGTGTCATGCTCACCCACGCCAACCTGACCGCCAACGTCGCTCAGATCCGCCCGTTGCAGGGTTTGACCTCCGATGACCGGCTGTTGGCCGTGCTGCCGTTCTTCCACATCTACGGCATGACGGTGCTGCTCAACGCCGCCCTGCATGCGCGCGCCCAACTGGTCATCATGCCGTCGTTCGATCTCGGCGAATTTCTGGGCAACATCGCGAACCGCCGGTGCACCTTCGTCTACATCGCCCCGCCGGTGGCCGTCGCACTGGCCAAGCACCCGCTGGTCGATTCCTACGACCTGTCCTCGTTGCAGGCCGTCCTCTCCGGTGCGGCCTCCCTCGACGCCGATCTGGGTCGCGCGGTCGCAGATCGATTGAGCTGCACGGTGTCTCAGGGCTACGGCATGAGCGAGTTGAGTCCGGTCAGCCACATCACCCCGCACGACGGTGGACTGGCTGCGGTGGGCACGGTGGCTCCGCTCGACTCGTGCGGCTGGACCGTCCCCAACGGCGTGAGCAAGCTGGTCGACCCCGACACCGGTAAGGAAATCGAGATCCCCGCAGAGGGTTTGAGCGAAACCGGCGAACTCTGGTTCAAGGGCCCCAACGTGATGGCCGGCTACCTCAACAACGAAGCAGCCACGCAGGAGACCATCGACGCCGACGGCTTCCTGCACACTGGAGATCTGGCGCAGGTCGATTCCGCCGGCTGTGTCTACGTCGTCGACCGGCTGAAGGAACTCATCAAGTACAAGGGCTACCAGGTGCCGCCGGCCGAACTGGAGGCCGTGCTGCTGGGCCACCCCGGCATAGCCGATGCCGCGGTGATCGGGGTCCAGGACAAGGAATCCGGCGAGGAAGTGCCGAAAGCCTTTGTGGTCAAACAGCCTGCATCCGAATTGAGCGCCGACGAGGTGATGGCGTTCGTGGCCGGCCTGGTGGCTCCCTACAAGAAGGTGCGCCAGGTCGAATTCATCGACGCAATCCCCAAGTCGTCGGCCGGCAAGATCCTGCGCCGGGAACTCCGCGGCGGCTAGACCACTTTGTCACGCCAGAGTGGCACTCGGCATCGACAGCAACGCTGGCGTGACAACGGGCGTGCGAGACGTTCGCTACTCCTCGACGTAGGCCCGCAGGCGGTCGATCGCGCCGTCCCAGCGCTGCGACAGCGCTGTCAGGTAGTCGCTGGCCTGCACCAGCGGCTCGGGCTCGATCCGCCAGATTCGTTCGCGGCCCTTGCGGTCGCTGGTCACCAATCCCACCGCCTCCAGCAGCAGCAAGTGCTTGGTCGCGGCCTGACGCGTCACCGGAATCACTTGCGTCAGTTGCACTGTCGAACAGGGCCCGCCCTCGCACAGGCGGGTGACGATGCGCAACCGGTTGGGATCGCCGAGCGCGTCGAACAGCGGTGCGCGGTCGGCGACGGCGCCTGTCACGCCGGCTCACCGAGTGCGAGGTATTTCCGCACCATCTCGGTCTGGTGGGCCCAGCCCTCGCTGTTGCCCTCGAAGGCCGACCTCCGCCGCGCCTCGGGGATCGCGTCGAATCCGGATTCGACGATGCGCAACAACACGCCGCCCTCGGATTCGGTCAAGGTGAACTCGACGAGCGTCGTGGGCGCCTCGGGCTCGCGGGAGCCCGGTTCGACGGCGTAGGGATGCCAGCGGTAAGCCAACCGGTGCGGCGCCTCCACCGCCACGATGTGCCAGCCGTCGGCCTCCCCGGCGTAGGGCTCCTGCATCGCGGCGACCTCCTCGTCGACCTCGGTCGGGGTCATCACCCCGTTGACCGATTTCCCGGCGACGAACGGCCCGTCGAAGCGCACGCCGAACCAGCGGCCGAACTCCTCCGAACTGCTGATGGCCCGCCAGACCCGGTCCAGCGACGCCTTGAGCAGAACTTCCTTTTCGATCCGGTCGGTACTCATATGCAACCTTTCAGTTGCTTCTCAGCGTAGGAGCATCCGCACTCACACGCAACCTTTTGGTTGCTTTTTTCAGATCGCGTCCGGATCTTCGGCGAAGGCATCCGCTGCCTTCTGCGCGAGTTCCACCGCGGTGCGCGCCCACTTCGCGGTGGCGCCGGCCAGCCCACAGGCCGGCGTGATGCCGATCCGGTCACGAAGGACGGGCCTGCCGAAACCGAGTCGGTCCGTCAGCGCCGCGGCCGCCTTGGCGACCTCTTCGGCCGAGGGCCTGCCCTCGGGAGCTGTCGAGGGCACCACCCCGAGCAACACGGTCCGGCCCGAGTCGACGAACTCCCCGATTCCGTCCAGATCAGCGGGCGTCAAGGTCGAAACATCGACCAAGACGGCGTGAACAGCACTGCGCAACAACGCCTTCCATGGCAGATCGGGCGCACAGCTGTGCAGCGCGACTTCCGACCCGGCCGCTGCCACGCACGCGTCGAGCAGGTTCATCGCCAGCGGCTCGTCCACCGGATGCACGGGGGTGAAACTCGTGACCCCGGACAGCCGCCCCGCCAGCGCAGCGGGCAGTGACGGCTCGTCCAACTGGACCACCACCGGGGTTTCCAACCGCCGGGCCACCTCGGCACGGTGAACCGCCAAACCCTCGGAGAGGGACGCCGAAAGGTCCCGCAGCGCACCGTGATCGGTGATGGCGCGATGTCCGTTGGGCAGCTCCAGCTGAGCCGCCAGCGTGATCGGGCCCGAAGCCTGTACCTTCACCGCACGCCCACTACCCCGCAGTCCGGCGCGCTCCCACGCTTCCTCCAGCGCATCGATGTCCTCACCGAGCAGGCTCACCGCTCGGCGCAGCGCAGCGCTACGCCCCGGGGCGATGCGGTACCCGCGCGGCACGGTGTCGATACCGATGTCGACCAGCAGGGCCCCGGCCCGGCCGATCAGATCGGCACCGATCCCCCTGGCCGGCAGCTCTACGAGGTGCGACAGGGAGTGCAGCTCACCTACGACGACTTCTGCGGCAGTCCGCGCCTCTGTCCCCGGCCAGGAACCGACACCGGTCGCTGTGGCGAAAACACTCACGCGCGTGCGATGGTCGCGCTGGCGATGACCTCGTCGCCCTCGGCATCGGGTCGGTACAGCACCACCGTCTGCCCGGGAGCGACGCCGCGCAGCGGCGCCCGCAGGGACAACACCAACCTGCCGTCGCACAGCTCGGCCACCGCGTCGGTGATGCCGCCGTGCGCGCGCACCTGGATCTGGCATTCCACCGGTCCGTCCAGCGGGGTCCCGCTGGTGAATACCGGCTTGTCGCCGAACAACTCCCGCACCTCGAGATCCTCGGCAGGTCCGACCCGCACCGTGCCCGTCTCGGCATCGATCGCGGTGACATACCGCGGCCGGCCATCGGCTCCCGGTCCCGGAATACCCAGGCCCTTGCGCTGGCCGATCGTGAAACCGTGCACGCCTTCGTGTTCGGCGAGTACCGTGCCGTCGTTGTCGAGCACCGCTCCGGGCCTGATGCCGATACGTGCGCCCAGGAACGCCTGGGTGTCCCCCGACGGAATGAAGCAGATGTCATGACTGTCAGGCTTTTTCGCGACTGCCAGGCCGCGCTCGGCGGCCTCGGCCCGGATCTGCGGCTTGGGCGTGTCACCGATCGGGAAGACCGCATGTGCCAACTGCTCGGCCGTCAGCACACCCAGTACATAGGACTGGTCCTTGTCGGCATCGACGGCGCGCCGCAATCGGCCGTCCTCCAGCCGCGCGTAGTGACCGGTGGCCACCGCATCGAAACCGAGAGCCAGGGCGCGGGCCGCCAGCGCGGAGAACTTGATCCGCTCATTGCACCGGACGCAGGGGTTGGGGGTCTCGCCGCGGGCGTAGGACTCGACGAAGTCGTCGATCACGTCATCCTTGAACCTGTCGGCGAAATCCCATACATAGAACGGGATGTCGAGGATGTCTGCCACCCGGCGGGCATCGCCCGCGTCTTCCTTGGAGCAGCATCCCCGCGATCCGGTGCGCAAAGTGCCGGGCGCCGACGAGAGCGCCATGTGCACTCCGACGACATCGTGTCCGGCGTCGACCATGCGGGCTGCGGCCACCGAGGAATCCACGCCACCGCTCATTGCGACCAGGACTCTCATGAGAAGGTCCTTCCCGCACTGGCCAGTGCCGCCTGCCGGGCTCGCTCGACCGCCGCGGGCAGTACGTCCAGCACCGCATCGACGTCGGCGTCGGTGCTGGTGTGCCCCAAGGAGAACCGCAGTGATCCTCGCGCGGTGGCCGGGTCGGCACCCATCGCGATCAGAACATGTGACGGCTGCGCCACGCCGGCTGTACACGCCGAGCCGGTGGAGCATTCGACGCCCTTGGCGTCGAGCAGCATCAGCAGCGAATCACCTTCGCAGCCACGGAAGGTGAAGTGTGTGTTGGCGGGCAACCGGCCGGCTCCGCGGGGCCCGTTCAGGTAGGTGTCCTCGATCATGGACAGCACGCCCTCGATCAGCCTGTCCCGCAACGCCTGCACCCGCGAGCTGTGGTCGGACAGCCCCCCGATCGCCACCTCGGCCGCCGCGGCCATCGCCACGGCACCGGCCACATCCGGGGTCCCGGAGCGTACGTCGCGCTCCTGACCGCCACCGTGCAGCAGCGGCACGCAGGCGGTGTCCCGACGCAGGACCAGCGCGCCGATGCCCATCGGGCCGCCGAACTTGTGGGCGGCCACGCTCATGGCCGCCAATCCGGTCTCGCCGAAATCGACGGGGACCTGGCCGACGGCCTGAATGGCGTCGCTGTGCATCGGGATTTCGAACTCGGCCGCGATGGAAGCCAGTTCGGCGATCGGCATGATCGTGCCGACCTCGTTGTTGGCCCACATGATGCTGACCAGCGCAACGTCAGCGGGTCCGTCACCGGCCTCGAGCGCCGAGCGCAGTGACTCGGGTGTGACGACGCCCTCGGCGTCGACCGGGAGCCAGGTCACCTCGGCGTCCTCATGGTCGACGAGCCACTGCACGGCATCGAGAACCGCATGATGCTCGACGGCGGTCGTGACGATGCGGCGCCGCTTCGGCTCGGCATCGCGGCGGGCCCAGTAGATGCCTTTGACGGCCAGGTTGTCGCTCTCGGTGCCACCGGCGGTGAAGATCAACTCCGACGGCCGGCAGCCCAGCAGGCGGGCCAGCGTCTCGCGGGCCTCCTCCATCCGGCGCCGTGCCAGGCGCCCTGAACCGTGCAGCGAGGAGGCGTTGCCCACACTCGACAGCGCAGCCGTCATCGCGTCGATGGCGGCTGGGTGCATCGGGGTGGTGGCGGCGTGATCGAGATAGACCGGCCTGCCCGCGGAGGAGCTCATAACCTCTCCAGGATAGCCGCTGGCAGGCGACCCGCCCTCCAGCCGCCTCAGGCCACCAGAATGTGCGCGGGAGCTCCAGGAAGCTCCTGGTGGCCCCGCACCACTGCCTCGCAGCGTCCGGCCAGCACCCGCCGGTCTTCTCCGGGCAGCTGCAGCGACCCGACGTGGACATGGCACACCGTGCGACGCGCGGTGATGACCCGCCGCACCGACCGCAACAGGGTGTCCTCGCCCACGAAGGCCGGGATCGTCGACGGGCGGCCGTCGCGGTGACGGTAGTCCAGCCGCAGCGGCTGCACCGGGCGGGCCGCATCGATCGCGGCCTGGAACATCGCCGGCCGGAACGGTCCGTACGCCAGCCCGCACCAGGTGGTGCCCTCCGGGAAGGCCACCACGGTATGTCCGGCCCGCAGACGTTCGGCCACGGTGTCGACCACCGCGGGCAGCCGGCGCAGGCTGCCCCGGTCGATCGGGATCACCTTCATCACCCGGGCCAGCCGGCCCAGCGCGGGCCATTCCACCAGATCCGCACGGGCCACGAAGGAGCCGGGCAGCACCGACCCGACCGTGAAGATGTCCAGCCAGGACACGTGACCGGTGACCACGAGCACCCCTTGCAGATTACGAATAGGGCCGCCCGACAAGGCGATTCGCACTCCGAAGCAACGCAGCATCAGCCGACAGTAGAACCGCTGCAGGTGCCAGCGTCCGGGCATCGGCACTGCCAGCAGAACCGCCCCCGGGAACAGGACAACCGCCATGACAACCCGCACCGTGGTGCGTACCCACACCACGAGCCGCCTTCCGGCGTCTGCACCGTCTACGTGCACACAGCTGGAGTCACACGACGCCCTGGGCAGCCATGGGTGCTGGACGTTTGCGGCGGTCACGACGCGTCCCCGGCCACCCCGCCGGCCATGTCGGCGGCTGCCGAGACCGAGCGCAGGCGCTTGAGGTAGCGGACGTCCGCGCGGCGCTTGTCCAGTAGAGCCGGGAAATCCCCCACCCCGAAGTCGGGGTCGTGGGCAGGTTCCCCGCATACCTGCGCACCGAGCCGCAGATAGCCGCGCATCAGCGGCGGCACCGTGGTCCGCGACGGCGGGTCGATGTCGTCGAGTCCTCTGCCGTCGAGCACCACCGGCCGGTACGGGTACACGGTGTGCTCGGCGGGGGCCGCGTGGCGGCGCCGCACGAAGTCGCGGACTCCGCGGATCTGGGTTCCGGGCGGCCCGTCGGCGTTACCTGCAACCGGAACCGATACGCAGCCGGTCACGTAGTCGTACCCGGAGCGGTCGAGGTAGGCCAGGATGCCTGCCCACATCAGCAGGACGACGGCCCCGTTGCGGTGATCGGTGCGCACCACGGCGCGGCCCATCTCGACCAGGGACGGCCGCAGCGCGTCGAGACCGCGTACATCGAATTCGGTGGCGGTGTACAGCCCGCCCGCGGCGATGGCGCCCGGTGGCGGCAGCATCCGGTAGCAACCCACCAGCTCGCCGGTGCGGTCCTCCCGGACCAGCAGGTGGTCGCAGTGCTCGTCGAATCGGTCGGCGTCACGTCCATCGGTGGTCCCGGCCAGAGCGAACCCGGGTTCGGAGGTGAACACGTCGTGCCGGAGCCGCTGGGCGGCTTCGATGAGGTCGGGGTCGGCGGACAGCAGCAGGGTGTAGCGCGGCGCATCGGGCGTCGCACTGTCGGCGTGATCAGCGGCGATGAGTACAGATGCAGTGCTCATACCGAGCACGGTCGCCCAGCCGGGTCTCCAGACGGCATCGCCCGTATGACATGTCTGTGAGCGCCAGGTGACGTTTTGTGCTGCGATCAGGCGTCGAGGAACACCACGTTCTCGGTGATCGGATCGCGGGGTGTGTCCAGGTGGTTGGCCGGAAAGTCCGGGTCGGCATAGCCGATCGACACCCCGCACAGGACCGTCAGCTCGTCGGGGATACCGAGTTGTTCACGCAGCACATCCGGATAGAACGAGATCGACACCTGCACGCAACTGCCGATACCCCGTTCGTTCAACGCCAACAGCAGGGTCTGCAGGAACATCCCGACGCCGAGCGCGTCGACGTTCGTGAAATCGCGATGCATGCAGACCACCCCGGCGACCGGGGCGTGGAAGAACTCCCAGTTCCGCCGCTGGGCCGCCCAGCGGCCCTCGGCGTCGTCGCGGGCGATCCCCATGGCTCCGTAGACCAGTGCGCCGCTCTCCCTGCGCCGGTGCGCGAACTGAGGCGGCAGGCCCGCGGAGCCGATCGCCGGCGGAGCCGCATCGACCGCGGTGAGCAGCGCGTCGACCAATCGGACGCGCTGCTCACCGGTGGCGAAGAAGACGTGCCAGGGCTGCGTGTTGGAGTTCGACGGTGCCCGCATCGCCAGCGCGAGTGCCTCGTCGAGCAGTTCTCGCGGAACGGGCTTGTCCGGCAAGAACATCCGTGACGACCGCCGCGACCGGACGACGTCTCCGAACTCGGCCATCAGCGCACTCGCCGGTCCTTGCGGGCCTCGAGTTCGTCGTCCTCGACGATGACGAGCATCGGTTCGCCGGGCACACACAGCATGTTGACGAGGAACCGCAGTGGAACGTCGTCGCGATTGTTGGCATCCGAGTAGTGGATGACGTCACCGCCGGGCTCCCAGAAGGCCTCCCCCGCCTTGACCACGCGCGGTGCCTCACCCTCCAACTCGAACAGCATCTCGCCCTCGAGGACGTAGCCGAAGGCAGGTCCGGCTGGGTGCCGGTGCGGCGGTGCGCCGGGTGAACCCGCCGGCCACTCGATGATCGTCGTCATCACTTCGGCGTTCGGCGGGATGAACGGTGGTGTCACGCTGGCGATCACGGTCATCGCATCGTGCAGGGCCTTTTCCTGCTCCGCGGTCACAGGCATGTCAGTGAGCCCCGCTCCATGCGGCCCAACGGGTTTCACCGAGAATCCCGTCGTCACCGGTGACCAGGCTGTTGTCGTCGACCGCGGTACCGAAGTACTTTGCCTGCGGATCGACCACGACCGGCTTGTCGTCGCCCTGCTTGGCAAGCACCGCACGCGCCATGTCGGCGAACGAGAATTTGTCGGGCCCACCGATGTTGACGATCCCGTTGAGCGGAGCGCCCTGAGCGACTTTCGCGACCTCACCGGCGACGTCGTCGACCGAGATCAGCTGGATCCGCGCATCGGGGACCCGCACCTCGTCACCCACCACCAGCGATCCCGTGATGGCCTCGGCGAACTCCTGGAACTGCGTGGCCCGCACGATCGAGTACGGCAGTCCGGATTCGGTGATGTTCTTCTCCTGGGCCACCTTGGCCCGCATGTAGCCGCTGTCCGGGAGTCCGTCGGTCCCCACGATCGACAACGCCACGTAGTGCCCGACACCGGTCTCCTTCGCGGCGGTCACCAGGTTGCGCGAGGACGTCGTGAAGAAGTCCAGCACCGGGCCGTCCTCGAACGAGGGTGAGTTGACCACGTCGACGAGTGCGTCGGCGCCGCTGAGAGCCTCAGCGAGGCCCTCGCCGGTGAGGACATTGGCGCCCGACGAAAGGGAGGCCGCGACCACGTCGTGTCCGGCTTCGGTGAGCAACCGCACCACCCGCGAGCCGATCTGCCCGCTGGCACCTATGACTGTGATTTTCATTGTGCGAATCCTTTTCTCTGGCGTGCTGACAGAACCAACACTGGCACCGCATGCCGAGATCCAAACCCTGGAAAGTCCGTAGTCGGTCGCCTGGCCCACCGCCGCCTTGTCACGCGAGAGTGGCTCTCGGGCTCGAGCGCCACTCCAGCGTGACACTCGGCACGCGTTGTGGGCGCCGATTGCGCCACACCGTTTCGCCAGACCGTTTCGCCACATCATTGCCCCCACACAGCACAGAACCCCGGCGCACCAGGTGCACCGGGGTTCTGCGTTGACAGCTTGGGGGAACTAGCCCTTACGCGCCTTGACCGCCTCGGTCAGCTGCGGGCTGACCTTGAACAGGTCACCGACGATGCCGAGGTCGGCGATCTCGAAGATCGGAGCTTCCTCGTCCTTGTTCACCGCGATGATCGTCTTCGACGTCTGCATGCCGGCACGGTGCTGGATCGCACCGGAGATGCCCAGCGCGATGTACAGCTGCGGCGACACGGTCTTACCGGTCTGGCCGACCTGGAACTGACCCGGGTAGTAACCCGAGTCGACCGCGGCACGGGAGGCACCCACGGCACCGCCCAGCGAGTCGGCCAGCTCCTCGACGACCGAGAAGCTCTCGGCGCTGCCGACACCACGGCCACCGGCGACCACAACGCTGGCCTCGGTGAGCTCGGGGCGGTCGCCGGCGACGGCGGGCTCGCGCTTGGTGATCTTGGTCGCGTTCTCGGCCTGGGCCGGGACCTCGACGTTGACGACCTCGCCGGCACCGTCGGCCGGGGCGGCCTCGACGGCACCCGGGCGCACCGTGATCACCGGGGTGTCACTGGTGACCTGGGCCTCGACGGTGAAGGCACCACCGAAGATGCTGTGGACGCCCACTGCACCTTCGCGGACCTCGACGACGTCGACGAGCAGGCCCGAGCCGATACGCGCGGCCAGGCGGGCGGCAATTTCCTTGCCGTCTGCGGTGGCGGCGACGATCACGCCGGCAGGGGCGGCCGACTCGGCCAGCCCGGCGAGCACGTCGACGACGGGGGTGACCAGGTAGCTCTCCGCGTCGTCAGACTCGGCGACGTAGATCTTGGCCGCGCCGGCGGCCTTCAGGCCGTCGACCAGCGGAGCAGCGGTGCCGGGCTTGCCCACCACGACGGCGGCAGGCTCACCCAGCGCGCGGGCGGCGGTGATGAGCTCGGCGCTGACCTTCTTCAATGCACCTTCGGAGTGCTCAGCGAGCACAAGTACTTCAGCCATGAGTTCTCGTTATGTCTTTCTGCTAGATCAGCTTTTGCGCGACCAGGTACTCGGCGATCTTGGTGCCGCCTTCGCCTTCGTCGGTCACCTTTTCACCGGCGGTCTTCGGCGGCTTCGGGGTCGAAGACAGCACCTTGGAACCGGCATTGGCAACGCCGACCTCATCGGCTTCCACGCCGATCTCGGCGAGGGTGAGCACGGTGACTTCCTTCTTCTTCGCGGCCATGATGCCCTTGAAGGAGGGGAAGCGGGGCTCGTTGATCTTCTCGTTGACGCTGACCACGGCCGGCAGCGAGGCCTCGAGGCTGAAGACGCCCTCGTCGGTCTCACGCTCGGCGGTGACCTTGCCGCCCTCGACGGTCAGCTTGCGCACGTGGGTGAGCTGCGGCAGACCGAGGTACTCGGCGATCACGGCCGGAACCGCTCCGCCGACACCGTCGGTGGCCTCGTTACCGGCGATGACCAGCTCGGTGCCTTCGATGGTGCCCAGCGCGCGGGCCAGGGCCCAGCCCGTCTGGATCACGTCCGAGCCGTGCAGGCCGTCGTCCTTGAGGTGCACAGCCTTGTCGGCACCCATCGACAGCGCCTTGCGGATCGCCTCGGTGGCGCGCTCCGGACCGGCGGTCAGCACGGTGACGGTGCTGTCTCCACCCTCACGCTCCTTGATCAACAGCGCCTCTTCCACGGCGCGCTCGTTGATCTCGTCGAGCACGGCGTCGGCAGCCTCGCGGTCGAGGGTGAAATCGCCGTCGGACAGCTTGCGCTCCGACCAAGTGTCTGGGACCTGTTTGATCAGGACCACGATGTTCGTCATGACTCTGGTTCGTCCTCCTCGATGAGACCGGTGGCCCGGGCTCATATCACGTTCTGAGCAACTAGCACCATGTTACCGGTCGGTAACTTTTAGTGGTTCGCAGGAACACCATAGCTGGTCGGAGTTTGTATTCCGGCCTCCCCTACCACACCTCCGGGGTGAGGGAACCGTTGGTCGAATCGCTACCGACCCTTCAACCTGGGTAAGCCTGGGTTAGCCTGCCTTCCAATGAGCGCATTCGTTGGCGATCCGGATCACGCCCTACCCCTGACCGGCGAGCGGACCATCCCCGGCCTGGCCGAGGAGAACTACTGGTTTCGCCGACATGAGGTGGTGTATCAGCGATTGGCCGGGCGGTGCGTCGATCGCGAGGTCCTCGAGGCCGGCTGCGGCGAGGGCTACGGAGCCGATCTGATCGCCGATGTGGCCCGCCGAGTCGTGGCACTGGATTACGACGAGGCGACCGTGGCACACGTGCGGGCCCGCTACCCCCGGGTCGACATCCGGCACGGCAACCTCGCCGAGCTGCCGCTGGCCGACGAGTCGGTGGACGTCGTGGTGAACTTCCAGGTGATCGAGCACCTCTGGGACCAGGGTCAATTCGTCTCCGAATGCTTCCGAGTGCTGCGGCCCGGCGGCGTGTTCCTGGTCTCCACCCCCAACCGCATCACCTTCTCCCCCGGACGCGACACCCCGCTCAACCCGTTCCACACCCGCGAACTCAACGGCGCCGAGTTGACCGAGCTACTACAGGACGCCGGATTCACGGTCGAGTCGATGCTCGGGGTCTTTCACGGCGCCGGACTCGCCGAGCTCGACGCCCGGCACGGTGGCTCGATCATCGAGGCGCAGGTACAGCGCGCGGTGGCCGACGCGGAGTGGCCCGAGCAACTGCTCGCCGACGTCGCGGCGGTGAGCATCGACGATTTCGACCTGACCTCCGCCGACGAGCGCAACATTGACGACAGCCTCGATCTGGTGGCGATCGCGGTGCGGCCGTGACGTCGAATCCCGAATCCGAGCCGGTACCCCGGCCCAATGTCGCCGGCGACCCGGCTCCCCGATCCAATGTCGCCGGCGACCCGGCTCCCCGATCCAATGTCGCCGGCGACCCGGCTCCGGGCCTATTCACGCTCGTCCTCCACACCCACCTCCCCTGGCTGGCCCATCACGGACGGTGGCCGGTCGGCGAGGAGTGGCTCTACCAGTCCTGGGCGGCGGCATACCTGCCGTTGATGCGGGTGCTGCGCGGCCTGGCCGCCGAGGACCGCAGCCACCTGCTCACCCTCGGTATGACGCCGGTGGTCACCGCCCAGCTCGATGACCCTTACTGCCTCACCGGGATGCATCACTGGCTGTCCAACTGGCAGCTGCGCGCCCAGGAGGCGACGACGCTGCGCGAACCAGAGGGTTTGCGGCAGTTCGGGATTCGCGAGTACGCCGAGGCCGGCGCGGCCATCGAGGAATTCACCACCCATTGGCGGCACGGCGCCAGCGGACTGTTGCGCCAACTGATCGACGCCGAGACCATCGAACTGCTCGGCGGCCCGCTCTCGCACCCGTTCCAGCCGCTGCTCAACCCGCGGCTGCGCGAGTTCGCGCTACGCGAAGGCCTGGCCGACGCGCAGCAGCGCTTCGGGCACACCCCCGCCGGCATCTGGGCTCCGGAGTGTGCGTACGCGCCCGGCATGGAAACCGGTTACGCCGCAGCCGGTGTCGGCCATTTCATGGTGGACGGTCCGTCCCTGCACGGCGACACCGCGTTGGGCCGGCCCGTCGGCGAGTCCGACGTGGTGGCGTTCGGCCGCGACCTGCAGGTCAGCTACCGGGTGTGGTCGCCCAAGTCGGGGTATCCCGGTCACGCCGCCTACCGCGATTTCCACACCTACGACCACACCACGGGCCTCAAGCCCTCCCGGGTGACCGGTCGCAACGTCCCGTCCGAGGAGAAGGCGCCCTACGATCCGCAGCGCGCCGACCGGGCGATCGACGAGCACGTCGCCGACTTCGTCGGGGTGGTCCGCCGCCGCCTGATCAGCGAGAGCGAACGGCTCGGCCAGCCGACACACGTGGTGGCCGCGTTCGACACAGAGTTGTTCGGACACTGGTGGTACGAGGGTCCGGAGTGGCTGGGCCGGGTACTGCGGGCCCTGCCCGAGGCCGGCGTCCGGGTGGGCACCCTCGCCGACGCCAAGGCCCAGGGTTTCGTCGGCGCTCCGGTCGAATTGCCGCCCAGCTCTTGGGGTTCGGGCAAGAACTGGCAGGTCTGGAACGGCGAGAAGGTGGCCGATCTGGTGCGACTAAACAGCGAGGTGGTCGACGGCGCCCTGAGCACCGTCGACAAGGCGCTCACCCAGCACGCCGCGGTCGGTGCACCCACCGCGCGTGACCGGGTGGCCGATCAGATCCTGCGGGAGACCCTGTTGACGGTCTCCAGCGACTGGCCGTTCATGGTGAGCAAGGATTCAGCGGCCGAGTACGCGCGCTACCGCGCTCACCTGCACGCCCACGCGACCCGCGAGATCTCGGACGCTCTGGCCTCGGGTCGTCGCGACCATGCCGAGCGCCTCGCCGACGGCTGGAACAAGGCCGACGGCCTGTTCGGCGCCCTCGACGCCCGGCGTCTGCCAAAATGACCACCAGCTCGAGCGTGCGTGTCTGCCGCTCGACACCCCGCCAAACCTCAGCATTGTGCGCACGCTCGCACCGGCACGAAGGCACGCAGTCATGAAGATCCTGATGGTGTCATGGGAATACCCGCCCGTCGTCGTCGGCGGTCTGGGCCGGCATGTGCACCACCTGGCCACCGCGCTGGCCGAAGCCGGTCACGAGGTCGTGGTGCTCAGCCGCAGGCCCACCGACACCGACCCGAGCACCCACCCGTCGACCGACGAGCTCAGTGAGGGCGTGCGGGTGGTCGCCGCCGCACAGGACCCGCACGAGTTCGAGTTCGGTACGGACATGATGGCCTGGACCCTCGCCATGGGGCATGCGATGGTGCGCACCGGCCTTGCCGTCAAAGACTATTCGGGCGACCGCTGGGTACCCGACCTCGTGCACGCCCACGACTGGCTGGTCGCCCATCCCGCCATCGCTCTGGCCGAATATTTCGATGTACCACTGGTTTCCACGATCCACGCCACCGAGGCCGGCCGGCACTCCGGGTGGGTATCCGGGCCGATCAGCCGCCAGGTGCACGCGGTGGAATCCTGGCTCGTGCGCGAATCCGATTCGCTGATCACATGTTCGGCGTCGATGAGCGACGAGATCTCCGAGCTGTTCGGACCCGAGCTGTCCGAGATCCGGGTTATCCGCAACGGGATCGACGCCGACCTCTGGCCGTTTGCGCCCCGCCGCCCCCGTCAGGGTCCACCCGAGCTGCTCTACCTCGGCCGCCTGGAATACGAGAAGGGTGTGCACGACGCGATTGCCGCCCTCCCCCGCATCCGCCGCGCACATCCGGGCACCACACTGACCATCGCCGGTGACGGCACCCAGCAGCAGTGGCTCGTGGAGCAGGCCCGAAAGCACAAGGTGCTCAAGGCGACCCGCTTCGTCGGACGGCTCGGCCACGAGGAATTGCTGCAGGCCCTGCAGGCGGCCGACGCCGCCGTGCTGCCCAGCCACTACGAGCCGTTCGGCATCGTGGCGCTGGAGGCCGCGGCCACCGGCACCCCGCTGGTGACCTCCAACGTCGGCGGGCTGGGCGAAGCGGTGATCGACGGCCAGACCGGAATGTCCTTCGCGCCACGGGATGTGGTGGGGTTGGCCGCAGCGGTCCGCGCGGTACTCGACGATCCCGAGGCCGCGCAGCACCGGGCGATAGCCGCACGCGAGCGGCTCAGCGCCGACTTCGACTGGCACACCGTGGCCGCCGAGACCAGCCAGGTCTATCTGGCCGCCAAACGCGCCGAACGCGAACCGCATCCGCGTCGGCCGATCGTCGAGCACGCGCTCCCCGACCGCTGATTCGACCGGCATCGAATCAATCCGCACCTAGCGTGCGGATATGGCACCACAAAGATCTGCCGTCCCCACGCTGATCGCGGCGTATCTCGGGCTGTTCATCGGCCTGGTCGACGCCAACGCAGTCAACCTGGCGCTGCCCGCCATCGGCGGTGACCTGGGCGGCGGGATGACCGGCGCGCAATGGACCATCGACGCCTACAACGTGACATTCGCGGCGTTCCTGCTCACCGCGGGCTCCCTCGGTGACCGGTTCAGCCGGCGCCGCATGCTCCGCATCGGACTGATCACCTTCGCCACAGCCTCGGCGGCCTGCGCGCTGGCTCCGTCACTGACCTGGCTCGTGGTGGCGCGGGCGGCACAGGGAGCCGGTGCGGCCATGATGCTGCCGCAGGGCCTGGCCATCGCCGCCGCGGCGTTTCCGGACTCACGCGGCCGGGCCCGCGCCACCGCGGCGTGGGCGATGGCCGCGGCGAGCAGCACCGCGCTGGGTCCACTGCTGGGCGGAGCACTGGCCGAAACCGTAGGTTGGCGCTGGATCTTCTGGGTCAACGTGCCGGTCTGTGCGCTGGCGTTGGCCGCCAGTGTCACGCATCTGCCCGATTCCCATGATCCGAACGCCGCGCGCATCGATCTGTCGGGCCAGCTCCTGGCCGTGGTGGCGCTCGGGGCGGCAACTCTGGTCCTGGTCGAGGGGCATGACTGGCGCTGGCCGCAGACGGTCGCGGTCGCCGCGATCGCCCTGGCCGCGGTCGGCGGGTTCCTGGCCACCCAGCGGCGCAACCCACACCCGATGCTCCCGCTGGATCTGTTCGCCGGCCGCCGACTGGTGGGCGCCCTGCTGGCGACCTTCACCATGACGTTCGGCATCTACGGGCTGCTGCTGGTAAACAGCTTTGCCTTCCAACAACTCTGCGGCTTCAGTGCGTTGGAGACCGCAGCGTGGTTCCTGCCGATGGCGCTCGTCTACCTGGCGCTGATACCCGCGGTCAACGCACTGGTCCGCCGCACCGGCCCACGTCTTCCGATGGCGGCCGGACTGGTGTTGATGGCGACGGGTTCACTGCTGTACGCCGCAGCGGGGCCGCACGCCGCGATCGGATGGCTGGAACTGTCCTTCGTGCTGGCCGGTGCCGGGCTGGCCCTCAACACCGGCCCGGCGGTGACACTGGCCATGGCCGCGATCCCGGTGCGGCGGGCAGGTCTGGCCGCGGGCGTGGTGAATCTGTCCCGGCTGCTGGGTATCACTGTCGGTGTCGCGGTGTTGGGTAGTGCCATGACCGTCGTCGGCGGCGCCGCGGGTGTGCGCACCGCGCTGTTGCTCGGTGCGCTGTTCCAGTTGGTCGGTGCGGTGCTGGCCCTGCGGCTGACGCGGCACACACCGGCGCCCACGGTCGCCATCGGGAAGGAGTCCTGCCATGCGTGAGGCGCAGGAGTTGGCCGGAGCAACCGAGGTGGACATCGCCGCGGTGGCCGCGCTACTGGCCGACCCGGCCCGCTGCAAGGTGCTGCTCGCGCTCGACGACGGCCGTGCCCTTCCGGCCGGTGTGCTGGCCGAGGAAGCCGGCATCAGCCGTCCCACGGCCAGCAGTCATCTCGCGAAGTTGACCGACGCCGGCCTGCTTACCGTTCGCACCCAGGGGCGGCATCGGTATTACCGGTTGGCCGGTCCCGAGGTCGGCGCGCTCATCGAGCAGCTCGGCCGGCTGGCGCCGGCCCGTCCGGTCACCTCGCTGCGGGAAGGGACCCGCGCGGCCCGGCTACGCTCGGCCCGCACCTGTTACGACCACATCGCCGGCCGGCTCGGTGTGCAACTCATGGGCAGTCTGTTGGAGCGGGGCGTGCTCACCGGAGGGGACGGGTGGTTTCACCCCGGTGGCACCGACCGGTTGAGCAGTCCCGGCCACGACGTGGATTACCAGCTCACCGATGGCGGCCGTGACCTGTTGCGGCAGATGGGCGTCGAAATTCCTACCGGCCCAAGGCCATTGGTGCGTTATTGCGTCGATTGGACTGAACAACGTCACCATGTCGCCGGCGGGCTGGGCTGCGCGCTTCTGGATCATTTCCTGGCCGCGGACTGGCTGCGTCGCACACCGCGTCACCGCGCACTCACCGTGACCGGTCCCGGCCGCGCTGCCCTGAGCAAACAATTCGACATCGACTGGACGGGTTGACGCACGCGTTCGAGAATCGCGGAACCCCTGTCGGTCGCGGTGTCCACCAAGCACAATCGAGCCGTGACCCCCACCCGGAGACACCTACGCAAGGCTTGCGCTGCACTCGTCGGTGCAGCTCTCTCACTCGGTCTGGCGGCGCCGGCAGCCGGCGAACCCAGCGGCGCCACCCCCAGCCTGCCCGCCTTCGCGCCCCATCCCTCGGACTGGGCGCCGAACTACACGGTGTTCCCGTACAACCTGTGGCAGGTCCGCGTCACTCCCGAGCAGATCGACGCCCAGCGCGAGTCCTGCCAGTGGTTCAACGCCCAGTACGGCACTTTGATGACGCAGATCGTGGGTTTCCAGAATTTCCTGGGCGGGCAGCACGATTATTGGACCGCGCCCGGTGTGCAGGCTGCCGGCGACGCCGTGAGGGCCAACGTCGACCAGTCGGCGGCTTTCCTGGATCCCCGCGCCCACACCCTGTACATCACCAATTACCCAGACCAGAGCCAGTATTCACCGCTGTACAACGGTGACTCGATCTATCACCTGTGGTACCAGCTGACCCAGATCAGCGACAAGATCGCCAAGCAGCAGCCGTCCGGCGTCATCAACGCCAACGTCGCCACGGCCAATGTCTACGGGAACGTGATCCGCGACTCCGGGGTGTGCAACGGGGCGTGAGCCGCCTCAGTTGCTGTTGGCGGCCTTCTTACGCTCGATGTCGGCCAGTGCGGCGGCGAGTTCGGCACGCTCGGCGGCCGACGTCTCCCAGTCCAGCTTGCGGTTCTTGACCACCTTGGCCGGGGCACCCACCGCAATCGAGTAATCCGGGATCTCACCCTTGACCACCGCGTGGGCACCCAGCACGCATCCGCGACCCACCGAGGTGTTGCGCAGGATGGTGACCTTGGCGGCGATCCAGGTGTCCGGTCCGATGCGCACCGGGCCCTTGATGATGCCCTGGTCCTTGATCGGCATGTCGATGTTGTCCATCTTGTGGTCGAAGTCGCACACGTAGCACCAGTCGGCCATCAGCGCGGAGTCGCCGAGCTCGATGTCGAGGTAGGTGTTGATCACGTTGTCGCGGCCCAGCACGACTTTGTCGCCGATACGCAGCGAACCTTCGTGGCAGCGGATCGTGTTCTTGTCGCCGATGTGGACCCAGCGACCGATCTCCATCTGCGCGAGTTCGGGGGTGCACTGGATCTCCACACCCTTGCCGAGGAACACCATGCCGCGGGTGATGATGTGCGGGTTGGCCAGCTTGAACTTCAGCAGCCGCCAGTACCGCACCAGGTACCACGGCGTGTAAGCGCGGTTGTCGATGACCCATTTCAGCGACGCTTTCGTCAGGAAATCGGCCTGGCGCGGATCACGTAGCCGGGAGCCCCGCCAGCGTTTGTGAATTGGGGCGCCCCACATCGTCGTCATGGCCGGACAGCCTACTTGAGCACTTCCGACGGCTTCCGGGTCCTGCGCCGCTACGCAGTCGCGTTACCCTCACCTGGGTCACAATTACGAGCGCCCTGCGTGTTCGGCGACGAAAGGACATCGTGTTCCGGCGATACCTTGCACTGGCGGTCGCGGTGCTGCTCACGGGCCTGCTCGCCGGTTGCGAGAACACCGATTCATGGGTGGACGCAAAGGCCGCACAGGGGTGGTCAGCGCAGTACGGAGACGCCGCCAACAGCAGCTACATCCGATCTCGTGGTCCCGAAGCGCTCCGGCTCGAGTGGAGCCGGTCCGTCAAGGGTGAGCTGGCGGCCCAGGTGGCGCTGAGTTCGGATGGCCGCCTGGCCGTGAACGCGCAGACCGCCGGTGGTTGTTCGTTGATGGTGTGGGAGGCCGACAACAACGCCCGCCAGCGCTGGTGTACGCGACTGGTCCTCGGCGGTGGCTGGTCCAGTCCCCTGTTCGACGGGTTCGACAACGTCTACGTCGGCCAGCCCGGCACCATCTTGTCCTTCCCTCCTACCCAGTGGATCCGCTGGCGCCAGCCGGTGATCGGCATGCCGACCACGCCCAGGCTTCTCGATGACGGCCAGCTGCTGGTGGTCACCCATCTGGGTCAGGTGCTGGTGTTCGACGGGCATCGCGGCACGGTCGAGGGCACGCCGCTGGACCTGGTCTCCGGGGTGGACCCGACTGATTCGCAGCGCGGTCTCGGCGATTGCCAACCGGCCCGGTCCCGCTGCCCGGTGGCGGCCGCACCGGCGTTCTCGCATGAGGCCGGCCTCGTGGTGCTCAGTGTGTGGCAGCCCGGCGCCGAGGCGCCCGTACTGATGGGTTTGCGCTACCACCCCGGCGAGAAGACATTGCTGACGCAGGAATGGACGAGCACCGCCGTGGACCGCGGGCCGCTGGCCAGCCCGGTGCTGTCGGCCGACGGCTCGACGGTGTACGTCAACGGCCGTGACCAGAAGCTGTGGGCGCTCAACTCCGCCGACGGCTCCGCCAAATGGTCGGTGCCGCTGAGCTATCTGGCGCAGACCCCGCCTTCGGTGTCACCGGACGGACTGATCGTTGCCGGCGGCGGGCCGGAGGCCAAGCTGACCGCGGTGCGCGACGCCGGCGATCACGGCGAGGTGGCCTGGATCCGTGACGACGTCGTTCCGCTGACCACGTCGAGCCGCGCGGACGGGGTGGGTTACACGGTCGCCCGGGAGGGCGGACACGGCCAGACGCTGTTGGTCTTCGATACCGGCGACGGGCACACCCTCAACAGTTATCCCGTGCCCGAGGCCACGGGCTGGCCGGTCGGCGTGTCGATCGGGCATGACCACCGGATCGTCACCGCCACCAGTGATGGTCAGGTGTACGGGTTCGCGCCGGCCTGATCGGCGCTCAGGCCAGCAGCGCCGCCACCGCTGAGCGCGGGACGTTGGCCTGGCTGGCGCCGGCGGCCTCGGGCAGCAGTTCGCCCTGGCCGAAGAAGAAGATCACCGAGTCATCGGTGATCGCGAAGTTCTGATAGTGCGCGGGGTCCAGGCCGACGGCCGGCGTGATGGCCTGTTCGACGCCGGACTGCTTCTGCAGTTCGCGCTGCACGATCGGGAAGATGACGTCCAGCGGTTTGGATCCCGGCTTGAACAAGGTGTCGAAGGTGATCGGCGCCCGAGTGGCCACGTTGTAGTTGAACGTCTTGTACCAGGTCTGTGGGTGGGCGCCGCCGACATTCTGATAGACCTCGAACACCAGGCTCTGGGTGTGCGGTGGGGTCCCCGAGCTGTACGCGGTGCCCTTGGCGTCCAGGACGTAGGGCTGATCGCGTGAGCCGGGCATGCCCGAGACGTTGACGAAACCGTCACGGGTCTGGATCAGGTATCCGGCGACGGCCTGTTGATCGGGATAGTCGACCGGGAACGTGTAATCCAGTGTGTAGGTGGCGTTGGCGGTGTGCACCTGACAGGTCTGGTCACCGTCGACGGTGCCGCCGAGGTCGGCACAGGCCGACTGCGCAGCCGCCACGGGCATGCCGAGCCAGCCGAGCAGCGCACCGGCCGCCAGCAGCGCTGTCACATGGGAAATTCGCATCGTCAGTCGTCCTCGCAGGCGATCAACTCACACCGGTGGATCCACCGGCGTGTTTCGTTCAGGGTACGTGCCAGTTATCGAGACGGGCGACAAATGAATGCCGTTGCCCGACTGGCCGCTCCGGAGCCGAGGCGGGCGATCACCACCGCCAGGCGCTCGGTGCCACGCAACCGCATCCGCTTCCGGAGCACGTCGGGGTCGATGTCCACCCCGCGGATCAGGATTTCCAGCGCTCCTACCGACCGTGCCGCCAGTGCGGACCGGAGCCGACGTTCCTGGAATTGCAGCTGTTCCAGGACCTCGAAACCTCGTACCCCGGCGGGCAACTCGTCACCGGACAGGTAGGCGATGTCGGGGTCGAGCTGCCACAGGCCGTGCCGGGCCGCGTAGTGGCGCACCAACCCCGCGCGCACGACCGCACCGTCGGGGTCGACGATCCAGCGGCCCGCCTCGGCGACGGGACAGTCGTCCGGTTGGGCGTCGGTGAGTTCCTCACCGGTCTCGAGCATGCTGGCCCGCCTCCGCACCCCGGGCGCGGTCAGCCCGGGTGACCACAGGCAGGCCTCCCGTACGCTGCCGCCCACCGAGGTCACCTCGATCTCCCCGGTGAAGCCCATCTTGGTGAGCTCGTCGAAATCAATTCCCGGAGCGCACTTCACCACCAGGTCCCGGCCGGCGTAAACGTCCAGGACCGCATCGAGCGCCGGGGTGTAGGCCCGCGGGTCGAAACGGCGCCGTCCGCCGGCGCGGCGGGCCGGGTCGATGATCACCACCGTGTCGTGGGTGACGGGCACCAGCGCGTCGGCGCGGCAGAGGTCGACGCCTTCGGCGTTGTGCGCGGCCATCGCCAACCGCACCGGATCGAGGTCGCTTCCGAGCAGCTGCGCTGCGCAATCACGCAGTGCCACAAGCTCACTGCCGATCGAACAGGTGGCGTCATGAACCCGGGCACCGGTCAGCCTTCGGGCCCGGTGGACGGCCACGGGTGCGGCCGTGGCCTGTTGCAGTGCTTCGTCGGTGAACAACCACCGGTCCGGGTCGGTGAACTTGACCTGCGCACGCCTGCGCAGCTGCACGGTTTCCACGAGCACCGCCGCGTGGTCACCGAACTGCGCTCGGACAGAGGCGATGTCACTGACCAGGCTGGCTCCGGTGAGGCGGCGCTCGGCCACCTCACCCAGGGCCTGCTCCCCCGCCTCCGAGCGCAGATATGCGACGGCTCCGATATCAAACAGCGGGCGGCCTCAATCTACTGTCGGCTTAACCCCGGTGACCATCACGTTGTAGAACCAGCCCTTGGGCACCACGCGGCGCCAGATGTTGGAGTCGACCCAGCTCAGCGTGGTCCAGCTGTTGAACGCGAACTTGGCCCAGCCCCAGCCCAGACGCCCCGGCGGCACCGCGGCCTCGAAGGTGCGGACCGGCCAGCCGAGCATCGCCGCGGTGAATTCCTCGCTGGCGGTACGAACTTCGACAGCGCCGGCGTTCGAGGCCATCCGCTCCAGATCGGCCGGGTCGAACGTGTGCAGGTCGACGACTGCTTCCAACGCCGCGGCGCGGGAGGAGTCGTCAAGTTCGGCCTGCGGGCGCCGCCATTCGCTCAGCCACGGCAGCTTGGTCAGGTTGGTGGTGGCGTGCCAGGTCAAGGTCGACAGCTCACGCGCGTACTTGTTGCCGACCGTGGTGGGCTCACCGGCGAACACGAAACGGCCGCCGGGCTTGAGCACCCGGACCACCTCGCGCAGCGAGAGTTCGACATCAGGGATGTGATGCAGCACGGCGTGCCCGACCACCAGGTCGAAGGTGTTGTCCTCGTACGGGATGCCCTCGGCGTCGGCGACGCGCCCGTCGATGTCCAGGCCGAGTGACTGACCGTTGCGGGTCGCGACCTTGACCATGCCCGGGGACAGGTCGGTGACCGAACCGCGGCGCGCCACCCCGGACTGGACCAGGTTGAGCAGGAAGAACCCGGTACCGCAGCCGAGCTCGAGGGCCCGGTCATACGGCAGCTCACGCTGCTCGGCCTCGGGCACGATGGCATCGAAACGGCCGCGGGCATAGTCGATACACCGCTGGTCGTAGGAGATCGACCACTTCTCGTCGTAGGTTTCGGCTTCCCAGTCGTGGTAGAGCACCTGCGCGAGCTTGCTGTCGTGCATCGCGGCTTCGACCTGCTCGGCCGTGGCGTGCGGGTTAGGAGTCGGCATGCCGGCAATATCGGCGTCGGTGCCGGAATCCTTGATGTCAGTCATGCAGGGCAGCCTAACTGCCCGGGTCGAGTCGGCGTCAGGGCCGGTCCACCACTTTGTCGACGGCGGCCTTGGCCGCAGCCAACACGTCCACGGGATGGTCCACGAATCGCCGCGCCCAGGCCAACGCCTCGTCATAGACGTGGTCGGGTGCCACCATCTGGTCGATCAACCCGAGCTCCAGCGCCTCCTCGGCACCGACGAAACGTCCGCTGAAAACCAGCTCTTTGGCCTTGCTGGCGCCGATCGTCTGGGCCAGCCGTGCCCCGCCCCCGGCGCGGGGCGCCAGTCCGGCCAGGATCTCGGTCGCTCCGAACTTGACGTTGTCGCCGCTCACGCGCCAGTCCGCAGCCATCGCCAGGGTCATCCCGCTGCCCAATGCATAACCGGTGATCGCTGCCACGGTGGGTTTGGGGATGGCGGCCACAGCCTCGACGCACTGGCGCAGCGCCGTGTCCGCGGCAGCCGCCTCGGCCGCGTTCAGCGTGCGCAGCTCGGGTACGTCGTCGCCGGCGCAGAAGATCTCGTGACCGCCGAACAGGATCACCACGGAGATGTCGGTGCGCTCACCCAGCTCGTGGGCGGCCGCAACGATCTCGCGGTACATCTGCCGGGTCAGGGCGTTGGTCGGGGGCCGCGACAACATCAGGGTTCCGACGCCGTCCTGCTCCGGCGTCACCCCGGCGATCACGCTGACGAACTCGTTCACCGACTTGCGTCTCCGGCAGTCGCCCCGCCCCGGCCGAGCGGCGCCCGGTGGTTCCTGGCGGCGTTGTAGCGACCGCTGTCGAAGAACTCGATCTGCCAGCTGCCCTCACCGAGGGACAGGTTGGGTTCGATGGGGGCGATCTTGCGCTCACTGGCCAGCACGTCGGCGACGGACCGGCCGGCCAGCGAATTCAGCTGGGTCCAGGTCGGTGGCAGCAGGAACGAGTTGCCCTGCTCGAAGTCGTCGAGGCCGGCCTGCGGAGTGCTCCAGAAGGCCCGGTCGGTTTCGGTGTTCTCCCCGTCGGCCCGCTGCCCCTCGGGCAGTGCACCGACGAAGAAGAAGGTGTCGTAGCGGCGGGTGCGCTCCTCTTTCGGGGTGACCCAGTTGTCCCACGGCCGCAGCAGGTCGGCTCGCAGCACGAGCTTCTCGTCGCGCAGGAAGTCGGCGAAGGACAGCGAGTGGTTGGCCAGGGCGGCGCGTGCATCGCCGTAGACGGAGGCATCGCTGACGATCCCGTCCGGGTCGTTGGAGGGCCCGGCGAACAGGACCCCGGACTCCTCGAAGGTCTCGCGGGCCGCGGCGCACACCAGTGCCTCGGCCAGCCCGGTGTCAACCCCGAGCCGTTGTGCCCACCAGTCCGGTTCGGGTCCGAACCAGGCGATGTCGGCATTGCGGTCGCGGTCGTCGACTCCCCCGCCGGGGAACACCATCACGCCGGCCACGAACTCCATCGCCGCGTGCCTGCGCATCATGAAGACTTCGATCGATTCGGCGGCGTCGCGGACCAGCATCACCGTGGCCGCCGGACGCGGCACCAGTGGGTCGGTCGTTGTGCTCATTCTCGCCTCCTATGAGCCGCCCGGCTCCTGGTTCGCCGGGCGAAGTAACGCCCGTCGATCACGTCCAGTGCGATCGACTGGCCGAACGCCTTGGACAGGTTCTCAGCAGTCAACACCTCGGTCAGCAGACCCGAGGCAACCGCCTTGCCTTCCGAGAGGATCAGCGCGTGGCTGAAACCGACCGGAATCTCCTCGACATGATGGGTGACCAGCACCATGGCCGGCGCATCGGGGTCGGCGGCCAGGTCGGTCAACCGGGCTACCAGCTCTTCACGGCCGCCGAGATCGAGGCCGGCCGCGGGCTCGTCGAGGAGCAGTAGTTCGGGGTCGGTCATCAGCGACCGGGCGATCAGGACCCGTTTGCGTTCGCCTTCGGACAGCGTTCCGTAGGTCCGCTCGGCGAGGTGTTCGGCACCGACGCTTTCCAGCATGTCGACGGCCTGGGCATAGTCGATGTCCTCGTAGTTCTCGCGCCAGCGGCCCAGCACGGCGTAGCCGGCCGACACCACCAGGTCACGCACGACCTCGTCGTCGGGGATCCGCTGGGACAACGCCGAGCTGCTGAGTCCGACGCGAGCGCGCAGATCGGACATGTCGGTTCGGCCAAGGCGTTCCCCGAGCACGTACGCGGTGCCCGACGAGGGGTATTCGGTGGCTGCCGCGATTCGCAGCAGCGAGGTCTTGCCTGCACCGTTGGGGCCGATCACCACCCAGCGTTCGTCGAGTTCGACGGTCCACGTGATCGGCCCGACGAGCGTGTTGCCGCCTCGCCGCAGGCTCACCCTGGCGAAGTCGATCAACAGGTCGGGGTCGGTTCCGTCTCCGTCATCGGTGATTGTCGAGTCGGTGCGTTCCCCTGCGGCCACTCGCTCATCGTAGTGACCGGCTCCCGATCCGCTCGGGCACGTCCGCCGCTGAAATCGTGGAACAACAGTGACCGTGGTGTCAGCCGCAGGAACAGCTGTACGAGCGGCCCGATCCCGAAGGCATAGACGAGGGTGCCGATCCCGACGGTGCCGCCCATCAGCGCGCCCACGGCCAGTACGGTCGCCTCAATCCCGGTGCGCACCAGCCGCACCGACAATCCGGTGCGGGCGACCAGCCCGGTCATCAGACCGTCTCGGGGTCCGGGGCCGAGGCCGGCGCCGATATAGAGCACGGTGCTGATGGCGTTGAGCACCACGGCACCGATCATCATGGCGATGCGCACCGGCAACGCCGACGGTGCCGGAAGTACCGCGAGGGCGGCATCGACGGTGAGCGCGATGACGATGACGTTGGCGACGGTCCCGATTCCGGGCCGGTTGCGCAGCGGGATCCAGGCCAGCAGGACCACCACACCGACGACGGCGGAGGCCATGCCGAGCGACAGTGGCGTGTGCCGGGTGATTCCCTGGTGGAAGACGTCCCACGGATCGAGTCCGAGCCCGGCGCGCACCATCACGGCCATCGACACGCCGTAGCCGCACAGTCCGATCAGGAGCAGCGCACCGCGGGTGAACGCCGTCCTCATGCGTGGTCAGGGAATCGGACGCGGATCGCGTCGAGCTCACTACGCACCCGGCGGGCGTCCACATCGCGGTCCCCGGCGTAGTTGTCGGGATCGTGCAGACGGCGCAGATTCTCTGCCAATCGGGAAATCCAGTTCCGTGCCATGCAGCCATGATCTCGGCGATGTGGCTTGTCCATCAATAGCCAGTTAGACCATACTGGCCTCATTATGTCAGCAGATATGGCAACCAGAGCCCTTGATGTGGACCTCTTGGCCCGCGAACTAGGCAACTGGCGTACCTCCAGCCAAAGTGGACCCGCCTACCTCGGCCTGGCCGATGCGATCCGGCTGCTGATCGTGGACGGCCGCGTTCCGGTCGGGTCACGCATTCCCTCCGAGCGGGCACTCGCCGAGACCCTGCGGGTGTCACGCACCACGGTCACCGCGGCCTTCGCCCAGCTGCGTGACGACGGTTATCTGCACGCCCGCCGCGGAGCCCGCAGCGTCACCGCGCTGCCCACCGCAGGTCACATCCAGACCGAGGCCACCACGCCGACGGTCAGCCTGGCCGCCGCCGCGCTCTCCGCGCCGGGCACCGCCGTGTTGGAAGCCTTCGCCGACGCCGCCCGCGACATCGCGCCGTATCTGCGCGAGCCCGGTCACGAACTTATGGGCGTCGGCCCCCTGCGTGCGGCCATCGCCGAAAGGTATTGCAGCAGAGGGCTACCCACCGAACCGAACCAGATCATG
The DNA here is from genome assembly GCF_058270075.1 of Mycobacterium shunyiense. Taxonomy (NCBI): domain Bacteria; kingdom Bacillati; phylum Actinomycetota; class Actinomycetes; order Mycobacteriales; family Mycobacteriaceae; genus Mycobacterium; species Mycobacterium shunyiense. Next base: position 302,178 of record NZ_JBZDPU010000001.1, read on the forward strand.
GTGACCAGCGGCGCCCAGCACGCCATCGGTCTGATCCTGGCCAGCCACACTCAGCCCGGGGACCGGGTACTCGTCGAGCAGCCGACGTATCACGGTGCGCTGTCGGCGATCTCGACTGCCGGGGCGCGGGCGGTTCCGGTCGCGCTCACCGAGGACGGCTGGGAACTCGACGCCGTACAGGCCGCGTTGCGTCAGCTTGCGCCCAGCCTGGCCTACCTGGTTCCCGACAGCCACAACCCCACCGGGTTCACCATGCCCGCCGCTGAGCGAAAGCGGTTGGGACAGATCATTTCCGATACGCGCACCCGCACCATCGTCGATGAATCGATCGCCGACATGTGGATCGACGAGGCGCCGCCCGAGCCGCTGGCCGCCTCGGTGCCCCGTAATGATCTGGTGCTGACCATCGGCTCGATGTCGAAATCGTTCTGGGGTGGCCTGCGGGTCGGCTGGATCCGCGCCGAGCGAGGAACTCTGGCCACCATCGCGGCGATCCGGCCTTCGGTGGACCTGGGTACCCCGATCCTCGAACAACTCGCCGCGGCCAAACTACTCGCGATGCGTGCCGAGGTACTTCCGGAACGCCGCGAGATCATCCGCGCTCGTCGGGAATTCCTGGTGGCCCTGTTGGCCCGAGAGCTGCCGGACTGGCAGCCGGGGCACGGCCGTGGGGGGATGTCGCTGTGGGTGAAGCTGCCCGCGCCGATGAGCACCGCGTTGTCGGCCGCCGCGATGCGGCTGGGTCTGGATGTGCCCGCAGGCCCGCGGTTCGGCGTGGACGGCACGTTGGAGCGGTTCGTCCGGCTGCCCTATGCGCTGCCGGAACCTGAACTCGAAGAGGCCGTGCACCTGCTGGTGCGCGCCTGGCACAGCATCACCGGCACGCTCGGCGCGCAACCTCAGACGTTGGTGGTCTAGTCAGGCGATTCAGGGCTGCTGCGACATTGCGTAGCAGGTGCTGTAGTGCTCGATGGTGCAGGGAATCCCGTTCACCGTCGGCAGCTCGCCGGGCCGGTTCGTGATGTTGGTTCCCCCGGCGCTGGGCGCCATCACCGGCGGTGCCACCGCGCCCATCCCGCCGCCGGACGAACCGGCCACGCACACGCCCTCGAACTTTGTCTGCACCGTTCCCGACGGGCATCGCTTGGCCTCGGCCGGGGCCGCAACCGCCAACTGACCCAGGACCGCCGCAACGGCGAACACGCCAACCACAACCGTGTGCTTCAAGTTCGCCATGCCCCACACCCTACTTCAGGGGTGAGCCGGCGGTCAGTCCTCGGGGATCTCGACGCGACGCAACACGCCGTCCTGGGCATCGGCAGCTTCGATCTCGCCGCGGGTGACGCCGAGGATGAACAGCACGGTGTCCAGATAGGGATGGCTCAGCGACGCGTCGGCAACCTCACGCAGTGCCGGTTTGGCGTTGAAGGCGACACCGAGGCCGGCAGCCGCCAGCATGTCGATGTCGTTGGCCCCGTCGCCCACAGCCACGGTCTGCTCCATGGGGACGCCGACCTGCTGCGCGAAATCGCGCAGCGCCTTGGCTTTTCCTGGCCGGTCGATGACCTGACCGATGACCCGCCCGGTCAGCTTGCCGTCGACGACCTCCAGTTCATTGGCGGCCACGTAGTCGAGCATGAGTTCATGCGCGAGCGGTTCGATGACCTGGCGGAAGCCGCCCGACACGACGCCGCAGTGGAAACCGAGTCGCCGCAGGGTCCGGATGGTGGTCCGGGCGCCGGGCGTCAGCTCGACCTGCTCGGCGACATCGTCGAGGACCGACGCGGGCAGGCCCGCCAACGTCGCCACCCGGCGATGCAGTGATTCGGCGAAATCGAGCTCGCCGCGCATCGCAGCTTCGGTGACGGCGGCCACCTGGGCTTCCATCCCGGCCCGGGCGGCCAGCATCTCGATGACCTCACCCTGGATCAAGGTGGAGTCCACGTCGAAGACGATGAGCCGCTTGGCCCGACGGGCCAGGCTGTAATCCTCCAGCGCGATGTCGACGCCTTCGTCGACGGCCACCTGGGCCAGTGCGGTTTGCAGCTGGCTGTACGCCGCCCCCGCCGGCACCGAGACGCGAAGCTCCAGACCGGTCACCGGGTAGTCGGACACCCCACGGATCGTGTCGATGTTGACGCCCAGACCCGCCACGGCGCGGGCCACCACGCTGAACGCCTCAGCTGTGATCGGACGCCCCAGCACCACGATCGTGTGTGTGGACGGTTCGCGCATGACGGGCATGTCGTCGCTGCGCTCGATCGTCACGTCCAGACCGAGGCCGTGGATGGCCGTCTCGACATCGTCGCGCAGCGACTCCCCGGCAACCGTCTCGATCGGCGCCGCGACCAGCACACCGAGGGTGAGCCGGCCGCGGACCACGACCTGTTCGACGTTGCGCAGTTCCACCTGATGGCGGGCGAGCACCTCGAACAGTGCCGAGGTGACGCCGGGCTGATCGACTCCCGTGACGGTGATCAATACCGACGAGCGCTCGCGTGGAGCACCGTTCATCGAGTCACCTTCGACGTGCTCTCCCCCGGATGCCGCCACCCGTCAGCTGGAGCGGTCCGCAGACTCGAGCTCTGGGTGATGCGCACGGCCCACGTGAGCCTCGGCGCGCATCCGCTCGACCATGTGCGGGTAGTGCAGCTCGAACGCCGGGCGCTCCGAACGGATCCGGGGCAGCTCGGTGAAGTTGTGCCGCGGCGGCGGGCACGAGGTAGCCCACTCCAGCGAGTTGCCGTAACCCCACGGGTCGTCGACCGTCACCGGCTCGCCGTAGCGCCAGCTCTTGAACACGTTCCACACGAACGGCAACGTCGAGATGCCCAGGATGAAGGCACCGATCGTGGAGATCACGTTGAGCGTGGTGAAACCGTCGGACGGCAGGTAGTCGGCGTAGCGACGCGGCATGCCCTCGTCACCGACCCAGTGCTGCACCAGGAAGGTGGTGTGGAAGCCGATGAAGGTCAGCCAGAAGTGCAGCTTGCCCAGGCGTTCGTCGAGCAGCCGGCCGGTCATCTTCGGGAACCAGAAGTAAATGCCCGCGTAGGTGGCGAACACGATGGTGCCGAACAGCACGTAGTGGAAGTGCGCGATGACGAAGTAGCTGTCGGTGACGTGGAAGTCGATCGGCGGGCTGGCCAGCAGCACGCCGGACAGGCCACCGAGCAGGAAGGTGATCAGGAAGCCGACCGAGAACAGCATCGGCGTCTCGAACGTCAGCTGGCCCTTCCACATCGTGCCGATCCAGTTGAAGAACTTGATGCCGGTCGGGACGGCGATCAGGAACGTCATGAAGGAGAAGAACGGCAGCAGGACGGCGCCGGTGGCGTACATGTGGTGTGCCCACACGGCCACGGACAGGGCGGCGATGCTGATGGTGGCGTAGATCAGCGTGGTGTAACCGAAGATCGGCTTGCGGCTGAACACCGGGAAGATCTCGGACACGATGCCGAAGAACGGCAGCGCGATGATGTACACCTCGGGGTGGCCGAAGAACCAGAACAGGTGCTGCCACAACAGGACGCCGCCGTTGGCCGGGTCGTAGATGTGGGCGCCCAGGTGGCGGTCGGCGGCCAGGCCGAACAGCGCGGCGGTCAGGATCGGGAAGGCGATCAGGACCAGGATCGAGGTCACCAGGATGTTCCAGGTGAACACCGGCATCCGGAACATCGTCATACCGGGCGCACGCATGCAGACCACGGTCGTGACCATGTTGACGCCACCGAGGATGGTGCCAAGACCACCGACGGCGAGACCCAGGATCCAGAGGTCACCACCGGCACCCGGCGAGTGAATGGCATCGGTCAGCGGCGAGTAGGCCGTCCAACCGAAGTCCGCGGCACCGCCGGGGGTGATGAAGCCGCCCATGGCGATCAGCGCACCGAACAGGAACAGCCAGAACGACAGGGCGTTCAGCCGCGGGAACGCCACGTCGGGCGCACCGATCTGCAGCGGGAGCACCAGGTTGGCGAACCCGAACACGATCGGGGTGGCGTAGAACAGCAGCATCACCGTGCCGTGCATGGTGAACAGCTGGTTGAACTGCTCATTGCTCAGGAACTGCAACCCGGGCATCGCCAGCTCCGTACGCATGAACAGAGCCATCAGACCGCCGATGAAGAAGAAGGCGAAGCAGACGACGCAGTACATGATGCCGATCAGCTTGTGATCGGTCGTCGTGATGAGCTTGTAGATCAGGTTGCCCTTGGGGCCCATCCGTTCCGGAAAAGGACGACGTGCCTCGAGTTCTCCGATTGGGGGCGCTTCGGCTACCAAGAGATCCTCCAAAGATTCGTCGGGAAATCCCGCATATCGACCTGAATCCTAACGCTCCCGAAGGCTTGAGCGCCCCTGGGTCCTACAAACTGTCGTACTGAGTCGCCCCGCTGAGTCACGACTTTCGACGGCGAGGCCCTGACCAGCGGCAAAGCTGTGAATGTTACGGTCGGCCGGTGCTGATGAACCGACCCCGCGCCGCAGTCGCGGTGATCGCTGCGGCCGCGACACTCGCCAGTGGATGCGGTTCGGCGGAGCAGACGTCGCAGTCGCAGACGTCGATCTCTACCAGCGTCACCAAGATCGCCGATTCCGGCGTGCTGGGGAATCAGCGCAAGCCCGACGAGTCCTGCGCAGCCGAGCCCGCCGCCGCCGATCAACCGGCGCGGGAGGTCCGCAACGCGCGCGCCGAGGGCGGTGACATCCCGGAGTCCACCGAGGTACGCGGCGACCCCCAGCGCATCGTCGCGCTGTCCGGCGACCAACTGGACGCGTTGTGCGCACTGGGCCTGCAGTCCCGGATCGTCGCCGCTGCCCTCCCGGAGGGTTCGTCCGAGCAACCCTCTTACCTGGGTGGCGTGGTCCACGGGGTGGCGCCGGCCGGTTCCCGGAACGCGCCGGACCTGGATGCCGTCAAGGCGGCCGACCCGGATCTGATCCTGGGCTCGGCGGCGCTCACGCCGGCGTCCTTCGGCGCGCTGTCGGCCATCGCCCCGACGGTGTTCACGGGTGCCCCGGGCGCCGCCTGGCGGGACACGTTGCGCGCGGTGGGTGCGGCAACGGGTCGCGCTGACGCCGCTGCTGACCTGATCGGGAAGTTCGACGACGCCGCCCGCGACACCGGCGCGAAGAACGACGCCGCACACTTCCAAGCTTCGGTGGTGCAGCTGACCGAGAACAGCGTCCGGGTGTACGGGGCCGACACCTTCCCCGGCAGCGTGCTCGCCGCGGTGGGATTGGATCGCCCTGCCGCGCAACGATTCACCGACAAGCCCTACGAGGAGCTCGGTACCACCGACCCCGATTACCGCAGCGCCGACGCCGACATCGTCTACGTCTCGTTCACCTCCGCGGCCGCTCGGGAGAACGCGCCCAAGATTCTCCAGAGCACGGCGTGGCGCGACTTGTCTGCGGCCAAGGACAACCGGGTGTTCGTGGTGAACAACGAGGTCTGGCAGACCGGGCAGAACATCGTTGCCGCCCGCGGCATCCTCGACGACCTGCGCTGGGTCAACGCACCGATCAACTAATCTCACCAACGTGTTCCACGTCCTCACCACCACGTACACCCAACCCGCCGACGGCGTCGACCAGACCCGTCCCGCCCACCTCGCGTGGCTCGAGGAGGAGGTCGCCGCAGGTCGCGTCGTGCTGGCGGGGCGTCTGGAATCGGCGACCGGCGCCGTGCTGATCACCGGAGACCTCAGCGAAGAAGAGGTCGAGGACGTGATCGCGCGCGATCCGTACACCCTGGCCGGCCTGATCCGCTGCGAGCGGGTCTCCTTCAACGGGTCCTTCCGCGCACCCGGGCTGTGATCCCTTCCGGTGGTGAGCCGGGAGATATGTCACAGGCGATAGCGGGATTACCGCTGCCGCCCGCGTCGTTGCATGCTGCGGACTGCCGTCACAGGCAGTGATCAGTTAACCGGACTAATCTTTCCGGGATACGTACAGACGACGAGCAAAGAGGGCTTTGATGAGCACTGTTTACGCCTATGCCGCCAACTCGGCGACCGAACCGCTGGCCAAGACCACCATCACCCGCCGCGAGGTAGGGCCGCACGACGTGGCCTTCGACATCCACTTCGCCGGCATCTGTCACTCCGACATCCACACGGTGAAGGGCGAATGGGGCACTCCGAATTACCCCGTGGTCGCCGGGCACGAGATCGCCGGTGTGGTCACCGAGGTTGGTTCCGACGTCACCAAGTACAAGGTCGGCGACCATGTCGGCGTCGGCTGTTTCGTCGACTCCTGCCGGGAGTGCGACAACTGCAAGGCCGGTCTTGAGCAGTACTGCACCGGCAGCGGCATGATCGGCACCTACAACGCGACCGGGCGCGACGGCACCCCCACCTACGGCGGGTACAGCGGCGCGATCGTGGTCGACGAGAACTACGTCCTGCGTATCCCCGACAGCATCCCGCTGGACAAGGCCGCTCCCCTGCTGTGCGCGGGCGTCACCTTGTTCTCGCCCCTGCGCCACTGGAACGCCGGGCCGGGCAAGAAGATCGCCGTGATCGGCCTCGGCGGACTGGGCCACATGGGCGTCAAGCTCGCGCACGCGATGGGCGCGCACGTCACCGTGCTGTCGCAGTCGCTGAAGAAGATGGAAGACGGCCTCCGACTGGGCGCCGACGAGTACTACGCGACCAGTGACCCGGACACCTTCCGCAAGCTGGCCGGTCAGTTCGATCTGATCCTCAACACCGTGTCGGCGAATCTGGACCTCGGCGCCTACCTGGGCCTGCTCAAGACCGACGGGACCCTGGTCGAACTGGGCGCGCCGGAAAAGCCGCTGGTGGTGCCGTTCTTCCCGCTGGGCGCCTACCGCCGCAGCCTGTCCGGATCGATGATCGGCGGAATCCCGGAGACCCAGGAGATGCTCGACTTCTGCGCCGAGCACAACGTGACCCCCGAGATCGAGATCATCCAGCCCGATTACATCAACGAGGCCTACGAGCGCGTGCTCGCCAGTGACGTGCGGTACCGCTTCGTGATCGATACCGCCTCGCTGCGCGGCTGAGTCGGCATTTCGTCAACGCCGCGGGTTGCGGTCACCTGGTGACCGCAACCCGCGGCGTTGTGCGTTATCGGGCCTCTGGGTCCTGATCGGTGCCGGACTGCAGTTCGACACCGGCCAGCGGCCAGCCCGCGGCGGCCAATTTTGCCGCCACCCGCGCGATGTTCTCCGGGCCGGCGTCGTGGTCGGTGACTTCGGCGATGAACTCCGCGATGTCGTCGCGGTCGATGGGATGGTCGATGTCGGCAGGCGCTGCGGCCTCGGCGAGGTTGCGTACCACCTCGGCCACCTGCTCCTCGGTGAGCGGGGTGGCCCGCAGCAGTGCGAGCAACGGCACCCGGTCGGTGCCCGGGACCCCTTCCGGGTAGCCGGCACGCAGCCAGTTCAGAACCGAGATCAGCAACGACTTGGTTGACACCCGGTAAGTTTCGCGGCTCCCCGGCCAACCCACCACTGGACGCGCCGACAGTTGGCAGGGCATTCATTCGTGATTCACCACCAAAAACAATCCCGCTGAGCGCAACCGGTGACCCTCCCCCAGCGCCCGGGCATCCTCGGCACAGTGACTCGTGTGATCCGCTTCAACGCCTTCGACATGAACTGCGTCGCCCATCAGTCCCCCGGACTGTGGCGCCATCCGAAGGATCAGTCCTGGCGCTACAAGGACATCACCTACTGGACCGAACTCGCGAAGTTGTTGGAACGCGGGCGTTTTGACGGCCTGTTCATCGCCGACGTGCTGGGCACCTACGACGTGTACGGGGCCAGTGATGAAGCGGCGATCCGCCAGGCCGCGCAGATCCCGGTGGGCGACCCGATGCTGCTGGTGTCGGCGATGGCACTCGTGACCGAGAACCTGGGCTTCGGCATCACCACGGGAACGGGATTCGAGCATCCGTATCCCTTCGCGCGGCGGATGTCGACACTGGATCACCTGACCAATGGTCGGGTCGGGTGGAACGTCGTCACCGGGTATCTCCCTGCTGCGGCGCGCAATATGGGCCAGACCGATCAGCCGGCGCACGATGCGCGCTACGACCACGCGGACGAGTACCTCGAAGTTCTCTACAAGTTGTGGGAGGGCTCCTGGGAGGACGGTGCGGTGGTGCGCGACGCCGAACGCGGCGTCTTCACCGACCCGGCCAAGGTGCACCACATCGGTCACTCCGGAACGCATTTCAGCGTCCCCGGGGTGCATCTGGCCGAACCGTCGCTGCAGCGAACCCCGGTCATCTACCAGGCCGGCTCTTCGCCGCGTGGGGTCCGCTTCGCTGCCGAGAACGCCGAAGCCATCTTCACCGCAGCTCCCACCAAAGCGATTCTGCGCGAGACGGTTTCCACAATCCGTGCCGAGCTCGAGTTGGCCGGCCGCGACCCGTACTCTGCGAAGATCTTCAACCTGACCACCATCATCACCGGCGAGACCGACGAGGAGGCCCACGCCAGGCACGCGGAGTATCTCGCCTACGGCGATCCCGAGGGCGCGCTGGTGTTCATGTCCGGGTGGATGGGTGTGGACCTGGCCCGCTACGGTCTCGACGAGCCGATCGGCAATGTCGATTCCAACGCAATTCTGTCCGCGGTCAAGGCATTTCAGTCCGCATCTGACAAGGGTGGCGAGTGGAACGTACGCGATATCGCCGAATGGGGTGAGATCGGCGGCATGGGACCGCGCATCGTCGGGTCGGGCGTGCACGTCGCCGACACCCTGCAGGAGTGGGTCGATGAGACCGACGTCGACGGCTTCAACCTGGCGTATGCGATCACGCCGGGGTCGTTCGTCGAGTTCATCGACCACGTCGTACCCGAGCTCACCGCGCGCGGCGCCTATCAGACGGACTATGCCCCGGGTACCCTGCGAAACAAGCTACTGGGCAACGGTGACCGCCTGGCCGAGGAACACCGCGGCGCCAGTTACCGTGTGGGCGGTCGGAATTCGACGATCACCGAGCGCCCTTCTACCCTGCCGTCCTCGTCGGCGTCGACGGCTGCCCAGCCCGCCCGGGGCCGGTAGATCTGCTCACCCGGAGATTCTCAACGCGGGGCGGCCTGGACGTTCGTGGGTTGCGGCCCGAGCGTCGACGCCGGCAGCTGAGTCTCTTCCACGCCCGGGGTGTTCAGCTGACCGGCCAGCCACGGCAGTGAGGCGCCGAGAGCGTTGGCGGCGAACGCCCAGTCATGGCGACCCGGCGCGGTCTGCACCGAGCACGTGATCGCTTGGGCGCGGGCCGCATTGCACAGTGTGCTCGCGGCGACGTCCTGGGCCTCGGGATTGGCTGTGGGATCGCGAGTGGTCCCACGCTGCGAGATCGGCACCTCGAACCACGCCGTCACATCGGAGTACGGACCGTGTTTCTGCATGATGGTGACCGGATCGTAAGCCGCCCAGGCGTCGGCATCGCCGCCGAACAGCCTGCTGATGGTCTGCGCCTTGTCGCCCGCGTTCGGGCGCAGGTCACCGGCGATGTCGATGAACGACCGGAACATGTCGGGGTGCATCAGGGTGAGATCCACCGCGCAGGTGCCACCCATCGACCAGCCTGCGATCCCCCACCCGTCACGATCGGCACGCACGCCGAAGTTGGAGATCAGGTACGGGACCACATCCTTGGTCAGGTGGTCGGCGGCGTTGCCCCGGGTTCCGTTGACGCATTCGGTGTCGTTGGCGAATGAGCCGGTGGCGTCGACGAACACGAACACCGGAGCGTTGCCGCCGTGGGCTGCCGCGAATCCGTCGAGGATGCCCAGCACGTTGCCTGCGCGCAACCAATCGGCGGGGGTGTTCAGTTGTGAGCCGATCATCATGACTGTCGGAAGCTGCGGCGGCGGGGTGCTGGCGAACCACGCCGGGGGGAGGTAGACGAGTTCAGTGCGGTGGCTGAACCCCGAAGTCTGCGAATCGATGGTCACCGGCACCAGAACACCGCTGGGCGGCCGGAAGTGCGCCAGTTGCATCTTCGTCACGGTCAGGCGGTCTGTCTGTCCCGGCAGTGGACTCGAGGTGAGTTGCTTCCACATGCCGTCCACCGTCGGGAAGTATCCGACCCACATGTTGAGTGTCAGCCCGCATGCCAGCGCGCACACGCCGATCGCGGCTACCGATGCGGTACGGCGCCACCATCGCGCACTCATCCAACCCACCACCGCGACACCGAATGCCAGGGCGGTCAATGCGATCCAGAGCCACAGTTCAGGTGGTCCGGCGTTGCCTGCCACTCCGATCGAGTCGATGTACCAATACGTCAGACCCGCCAGCACTGCCGCCGCGAGCACCAGTGCGGGCAGTAGCCGGTTGCGCCATCGTGGCGTGCGCCAGCCCACCGCGGCTCCCATCAGCAGCGCAGCGATCAGCTGAACGACAACCGGGAACCAGCCGTGGATCAGCGAGATCTGCGCAATGAGCTGGTGCATCAGCTCTCTTGATATCAGCGCCAGCTGTCAGCTCACTGGAGGGATGCTGAGTGGGCGTCAGGTGGGACCACCACCACCTGCCGAAAAAGCGGGCGGACGCCACGGACTCGCGCGGCGCGTCTAACGTCCGACTAGGAGCTCCATACAGCCACTCCGAGCACCATTCCGGCGATCATGCAGCCGGCGGACGCGGCGATGGCGATCGGCGCAAAGCGTTCCTTCTTCGTCAGGCCGACGGCTCCGAGGATAAGGCCGGCAGGTCCGAACAAGATCGGGCAGAAAAGTACTGAAACACCCGCGCACACAAAGGCAATGATCGAGAAGAGGTTGGACGGTGATGCCGCATTCCCATATTGGTCCGGTGGCGGTGGCGGATAATGTTGCGGATACTGTGGCTGCCCGACAGGTTGCGCATACTGCGGCTGCTGCTGCGGCAGAGGCGGATACGACATCTGGGCGGGTGGCGGCGCATACGGCGGAACATTGGTGGTCTTCCTTCGGCGCTCGGACGTCCAGCTCTGGCCGTCCCACCGACGTTCTGAGCCAGGCGAACCATCCGGATCGTCGTACCAGCCAGGTGGCATTGCCGCAGTCATCTCAGCACCATATCCGGTTGCAGCCCCACGTCATCGAAGGTTTCGTGGGTTATCTCAGCGACCAACTGCATGCCAGGACGCGACGACTTAAGGTGACCTGATGAGCATGAGAATGCTGGTGGCCCTGGTAAGCGCTGCAATCGGCGCCGGCCTTGGTGCCCCCGGGTTGGCTGCAGCAGACCCACCGCCGCCTCCTCCCCCGCCGCCACTCAATCTCAACGCGCTGACGCCGGTGAAGCCGTCAGACTTCGCGATGCACAACGGCGAGTACTACGCCTTCGCGGTACCCGGCGACATCGCGTGCGCGATCGGCCGCGGATCCGGCAAATATGGCTGCAGCGGTCCCCTGCCCGCAGCACCGGACGGGGCCAACGCGGTGACCGGCGCACAACAGGGACCACCGACGTTCATGAACGACAACCGGCCGCTGTTCGTGTTCGACGGGTTGCCCAACCGGTTGCTGCCCGGATCGCGCATCAGCTTCCGCAACGTGACCTGCGGGACCGACGGCACGGTGACGGTGTGCAGCAACTCCTTTGACGGGGCCGGGTTCGTTCTCAGCCCCGCCGGCAGCTATGTCCTCGACGTGAACAACCCACTGCTGCTCAACACCGGCGAGGGCCGCAACCCGTACGCCAACTAGTTAGAAGTCCCAGTCCTCGTCTTCGGTGTTGACGGCCTTGCCGATCACGTACGACGAACCGGAGCCCGAGAAGAAGTCATGGTTCTCGTCGGCGTTCGGTGACAGCGCGGACAGGATCGCCGGATTCACGTCGGTCTCGTCCTTGGGGAACAGCGCCTCGTAGCCGAGGTTCATCAGCGCCTTGTTGGCGTTGTAACGCAGGAACTTCTTGACGTCCTCGGTCAGCCCGACCTCGTCGTAGAGATCCTGGGTGTACTCGACCTCGTTGTCGTAGAGCTCGAAGAGCAGCTCATAGGTGTAATCCTTGAGCTCCGTACGCTTTTCCTCGTCCAGCAGGGCCAGCCCGCGCTGGTACTTGTAGCCGATGTAGTAGCCGTGTACGGCCTCGTCGCGGATGATCAGCCGGATCATGTCGGCGGTGTTGGTCAGCTTGGCCCGGCTCGACCAGTACATCGGCAGGTAAAAGCCCGAGTAGAACAGGAAGCTCTCCAGCAGTGTGGACGCCACCTTGCGCTTGAGCGGTTCGTCACCCTTGTAGTACTGCATGACGATCTCGGCCTTGCGCTGCAGGTTCGGGTTCTCCTCCGACCAGCGGAACGCGTCGTCGATCTCGGCCGTCGAGCACAGCGTGGAGAAGATGTTGCTGTAGCTGCGGGCGTGCACCGACTCCATGAATGCGATGTTGGTGTAGACGGCTTCCTCGTGCGGGGTGAGCGCATCGGGGATCAGGCTGACCGCGCCGACGGTGCCCTGGATGGTGTCAAGCAGGGTCAGACCGGTGAACACCCGCATGGTGAGCTGCTTCTCGTGCGCGGTGAGGGTGCCCCACGACGGGATGTCGTTGGATACCGGCACCTTCTCCGGCAACCAGAAATTACCGGTGAGCCGATCCCAGACCTCGGCGTCCTTCTCATCCTGGAGACGGTTCCAGTTGATCGCTGAGACACGGTCGATCAGCTTCATGCCTTCGCTCACCAGAACCCCATTTCACCAGGTTGTTTTGTTTGCCGGATGGCACCCACGACACTACCCCTGGGGTTACTGACCCGCGGGGACCGCAACACCTTGTGTTTTCGTGTCGCTCGCCTCATGGATGAAGTCGAACTCCGCAGGATCCAGCTTGCGCGTTGCCAGCCAGTACTGCCAGGTCATGCCGCTCCACAGGGTCCGATTGACTCCGTGAGCGTCCATGTACCAGCTCCGGCAACCTCCGGTATTGAACACGGTGTCGGCCAGATCGTGCTGCAGCTCGGCATTGAACGCGGCCTGGGCAGCGGGATTGGGCGAGAGTGCCTGGGCGCCGGCGTGGTCGACGGCGGCGATCGCCTGGCCGACGTAGCGGATCTGCGATTCGATCATGAACACCACCGAGTTGTGACCCAGTGCGGTGTTCGGCCCGAGCAGGAAGAACAAGTTCGGCATACCGGACACCGCGATGCCGCGGTGGGCTGACATCCCCTCGCGGTTCCAACGGTCCACCAGGTCCTCACCGCCGGCGCCCTTGATGTCGACGTAGGTGTAGGAGTCGGTGACGTGGAAGCCGGTCGCCCACACGACCACGTCCGCCGGATGCTCGACACCGTCGGCGGTGACGATGCCGGTCGGCGTCATCCGCGTGATCGACTCGGTGATCACCTGGGTCTTGGGATTGGCGATCCCTCGGTAGTACTTGTCGGAGTTGAGGATTCGCTTACACCCGGCGCGGTAGCTCGGAGTGAGTTTGCGGCGCAGTTCAGGATCCTTGATGCTGCGGTTGATGTTGTAGCGGCCCATCGCCTCGCCGATCTTGAGCAGCCGCGGTTGCTGCGTCATGGCGAAGCCGACGCCCTCGTGGATCCAGTAGATGGCGGCACGCATGGCCGCGCGGGTGCCGGGCACATAGCTGAACACGCGCCGAATCCATTGCGGGAACTTGTTGTTCACCCGCGGCATCACCCAGGCCGGGGTGCGCTGGTAGAGGTGCAGCTCGGCGACGTCCTTGACGATCTCGGGCACGATCTGAATGGCGCTGGCGCCGGTGCCGATCACTGCGACCCGCTTGCCGGTGAGGTCGACGCTGTGGTCCCACTCCGCGGAATGGAAAGCCGCACCGGCAAAATCCTCGCGTCCCTCGATGTCGGGGATCTGCGGGATGTGCAGGCCACCGGCTCCGGACACCAGGAACTGTGCGATGAACTCCTGGCCGGTGTCGCTGAACACGTGCCAGCGCAGTTCCTGCTCATCCCAGTGCGCGCGGTCCACATGGGTGTTGAACCGGGTGTACCGGCGCAGCCCGTACTTGTTGGCCACGCCCAGCAGGTACTCCTGAATCTCGGGCTGGAACGACCACATGTGGCTCCAGTCCGCCTTCGGCTCGAAGGAGAACGAGTACATGTGCGAGGGGATGTCGCAGGCACACCCCGGGTAGGTGTTGTCGCGCCAGGTCCCACCGAACTCGTCGGCTTTCTCCAGGACGAGGAAGTCGACGCCTCGGCGTTGCAGTTCGATCGCCATCCCCATCCCCGAGAACCCACTGCCGATGATCAGGGCGCGGGTGTGGATGGGTTGCTGACCCTGTGAGGGTTGGGCAGCCGTCATAGCTCAGGTCCTTTTCTGGGAACGGCGGTACCGGATAGTTCCCAGTTTCCGGCCCCGCGACCCCGCTGTCAAAGAAATGATCAGCTGGCGTGCTGGCGGCGCTGGACACCTTCATGCAGCGGCAGGTCCGGGTCGATCCAGATGCCGAGCAGTTCACAGGTGCCATTGATGGAACCGACCATGATGGTGGTCAGGTGGTTGACGAACTCCTCGGCCGGCATCCGGCGCGGGCTGTCCTCATCGGTGCCCAGCCACCAGTCCGTGGCCGACGCGCACGCACCGAACGTGGCGAATGCCGCCAGTTCGATCGCGGCCCCGTCCAGTTCCATCTCGCGCAGTTCGTTGGAGAACATGTCGGCCATCGCCAGGGTGATGCCGCGGCCCTCGTTGAGTGCGCGCATCGTCGATTCGCTCTGTTCGGCGAACCGGCCCTGGATCAGGAACCGCAACACGTTGGGGTGCTTATCGACCAACAGCACGTACTGCTCGACGCTGCGCCGGATGACCTCCCGGGCCGGGTCGGCGCCGAGGTTGATCGCCGGGAAGATCGCCGACCACAACATGTCGCGCAGTCGCTCGCCGATGGCCTGGAACAGATCGGACTTGTCGGCGAAATGACGGTAGATCTTGGGCTTGGCAGTACCGGCCTCTTCGGCGATCTCCCGCAGGCTGACCTCGGGTCCCAACCGGTCGATCGCCCGGAACGAGGCGTCGACGATCTCCGACCGCACCTTCTTACGGTGCTCACGCCAGCGCTCGCTACGGGCGTCAACCTTGACGCCCGGGCCATCGCTGGAATGTGATCTCGACGTTCGCCGCACGCGATCACTGTACCCGCCCCGATAGCGCTGACCTGCCCAGACCGCCCTCCAACACGCGGTTTTACCGTTTGACCCGGGCGTTCGCCCGTCACGCCTCCGACAGCCGGCTTGGGTACTATCGCAGCCACAGTCAACCGATGAGACGAGGCTCATGACGCAGCGATACGACCTGGTCATAGCAGGTGGCGGCCCATCAGGGTCCGCCGCGGCGTGGCAGGCCGCTCAGACCGGCGCGAAGGTGCTGGTCCTCGACAAAGCGGAGTTCCCCCGCGACAAGCCGTGTGGCGATGGACTCACCGCGCGTGCGGTGAGTTATCTGCAGAAGATGGGCCTGGCCGACGAGGTGGCCAAGTTCCATCGGGTCAACAAGGTGACCGTATTCAGCCCCAGCGAGTGGGAACTGTCCTTTCCGCGCCGTCCCGGCATGCCCGACCACGGCCACACTGTGAGCCGCACCGAACTCGACACGCTGCTACTGAAGCACGCCGAGTCGACGGGCGCCGAGGTCCGCCAGGGCGCCGAGGTGTCCGGGCCTGAATTCGACGGCAAGGGCCGCGTGGTCGGCGTGGTGCTCAAGAGCGGTGAGAAGGTCTACGGCGACGCGGTCATCGCGGCCGACGGCGCCTACTCCCCCATCAAGCGTGCCCTGAAGATCGACTCGGAGTACAACGGCTACTCGGCCATCGCGATCCGATCCGAGATGCACGCCAACCGTCCCGACTCCGACGCGTTCGAGATCTACCTCAAGCTGTTGTTCCAGGGTGATCAGCTGCCCGGCTACGGCTGGGTCTTCCCAATGGGCGGAGGCCGGTTCAACATCGGCCTGGGTTACGTGAACAGCTACAAGAATTGGCAGTCGATCAACGCCACCCAGTTCCTCGGCGACTTCCTGCGGACCCTGCCCGCCGAATGGGAACTGCCGCCGATCGAGGAACTCAAGAAAAACAAGAGTGTGCGGGCCTGGCGATTGCCAATGGGCTTCACCGCGTGGCCGCCGTGGCGTCCGGGCGTGCTGTTCGTCGGGGACTCGCTGGGCGCCGGCAAGCCGGTGTCCGGTGCGGGCATCTCCAAGGCCCTCGAGTCCGGTCTGACCGCAGGCGAGTGCGCGATCGCCGCGCTCACCAACGGCGGGCCCGACGACTTCACGAACTACGAGCAGCGGATGCGCGCGGCGTGGGGTCGTGAGTACCGACGCGGCCGCTTCTTCAACAAGCTGGCCGGGATGCCTGCGGTCGCGGGTGCGGGTCTGAAGGCGTTGGACAACCACACCTTCCGTGACCTCCTGCTCAAGTCGCTGTACAAGAAGGCGCAGAGCCCGCAGCACACCTGACCGTTAGACCGAGAGTGAAGTCCCTGCGAAGAATCTGCCGATCTTCGCAGGGACTTTCTTTCTTTGGGGCTGATGGGTTTCGGTCAGCGCGGACTCAGATCGCCGACGGTGAATCGCGAAACCGCCTGCTTGATGGCGGCGACCATCGCTCGACTGCCGGTGTGCCCGGAGTCCTCGATGACCACCAGCTCGGCCGCCGGCCAGGCCTGGGCGAGTTCCCACGCGGTGCGGAGCGGCGCGGACAGATCGAGGCGACCGTGAATCAACACAGCGGGAATCCCGGTCAGTCGGTGGGCATTTCGCAGTAGCTGTCCGTCCTCGAGCCATGCGTGACGGGCGAAATAGTGGGTGCAGATGCGCACGAAGGCGAGCTTGGCCGCATCCGGCCGCGCACCGTATTGTCCGGGCGATCCCTGTGTCTCATGCGCAATCGCGGCGTCCTCCCATTCGCACCAATCACGCGCAGCCTGGTCGCGCACCGCCGCGTCTGGGTGCTCCATCAGCACCCGATAGGCCTCGACCAGATCGCCGTCGCGCAGGTGTTCGGGAGCCCCGGCGCGGAACCTTTCCCACTCCATCGGCAGCAACAGACGCAAACCGCCGTAGAGCCAGTCGATTTCACCGGGACGAGTCATGGTCACCCCGACCAGAACAATGCCCTCCACCCGTTCGGGATGGCGCTCGGCGTAGGCCAAGATGAGCGTGGACGCCCACGAACCGCCATACAGCAGCCAACGCTGTACTCCCAGATAGGTGCGAAGCGCTTCCATATCGGCGATGAGATGTTCGGTGGTGTTGTGCGCCATATCGGTCGCCGGGTCGGCGGCACTCGGCAGGCTGTCACCGCAGCCACGCTGATCAAACGACACGATCTGGAAAACCGTGTCGTCGAACGTCCGGTGCGCGGTGCGCGACCGGCCACTACCGGGTCCGCCGTGCACGATCAACACCGTGCGGCCGGCAGGATTTCCCCGTGTCTCCCAATACATGCGATTGCCGTCGCCGACATCGAGCAGTCCGGAACGTCGCGGCTCGGGAGCCGCCGATTGCCTCTCCCCCATAGACCATCACGCTAATGGACGGGATCAGCGACTCGACCCCACCGCGCTGCACCCGCACAGTGGCTAGCGTGCCATCGTGCATCGGCGGGGTCGTCTCGGCAGGAACTCCGCGTCGGCCGTGCCGCTCGGCGCGCTCGCGTTTGCCACCGCCTGCTCGCACGGTCCCCGACTGGCCATGCTCGCCTATTGAAGCGACTTCGTCCCGAAAGCCGTTGGGTCCGGCGATGGCTCGGGATCTCCTTCGTCATCCCAGTCGCGACAGTATGGGCACCAAGGCCGGAGCCGGTGATGCACCAATTCCGCATAGGCAAGCATGAATACCCACAACGACTGGGGAACGTACGGCAACTGGGACTCGGTGGGGAGCAGACGAGCGATGAACATCGGGGCGAAGGTCAGCACCAGCAGAACCAGAATTGCGAGTGGAGTCATGGTGAAGTGCGAGAAACGCAGAATCATCTTCTGGCGCTGGGCCCGTACCGGCGCGTCGGCGGGAACATCTCTCATGCAGCGAATGCACATGCGCCCCGAAGCGTGATGAAGCAGCGTGATCATCGAACCGACCACAAACACCACCATGACGGCGTAGCCGACGTTGACGAGTAAGCCGAACCAAACCGCCACCCTGGCCACCACCGCGGCAATGAGCAGATAGGGCAGCCGGTGAGCCACTGCCTCAAACCACCTGCGCGGTGAGCCT
This sequence comes from Mycobacterium shunyiense, assembly GCF_058270075.1. Taxonomy (NCBI): domain Bacteria; kingdom Bacillati; phylum Actinomycetota; class Actinomycetes; order Mycobacteriales; family Mycobacteriaceae; genus Mycobacterium; species Mycobacterium shunyiense. The sequence goes on from NZ_JBZDPU010000001.1 coordinate 320,344, forward strand.
TCGGGCACGGCAGCCGAGGTCATTCGATGCTCGATTCCACGAGGTTGACAGCGCTCAACCACCGATTGCGCCGACTCTGAAGGAACATGAGGGCAACGCTAGGGCCGGGGTCTGACACGCGAGTTCGGCCCGCGTCGTCGAGCAGGTAGAAATTTGCCGTCATTCCGACGCGGGATGAATTCACTTCGAGTAAATTGACGCTGCCTTTAATACTTGACACCAGAGAAGGACCCCGATGACCGCTGGCGCCATTGGCCGCAAGCTCCTCTTACTCGGATTGGCAACGGCCTTCGGCGCAACGATGTACGCGCCCGTCGCCAATGCCGAGATTCCGCCGAACTGCGAGAAGCGCCCATGGGGCTTCCTGGGTTCGCAAACACGTCAAATTTGCGACGAACCTCTCCGTCCGGACGGGTCCTGGACACGGCACCGACTCATCGGAGTCCCCCGCCACTATCAGAATCCGACCAGCAGCTGCTCGAACTCCTATTTCGGCACCAACTGCACCTACTACCCCGGCGGCTGGGTCGAAGACCAAGTCGCGAACAACGACACCTACGAAGTGCGTGCCGACACCATTCCTCCCGACGAACCCGGGCACATGCCCGACCCCGTGCCCGCGCCACCGGCACCCCCAGAACCGCCTGCGCCACCGGCACAGGCGGAAATGCCCTAGCGCTGGACCCACGCGTCGAATCAATCCGACTGTGGCCATACGCTTTTCGGCCGGGCCGGCAACTTGCGCGCCCGGCAGCATCTACCCTTCTGGATAGAACAGGAACAGCACACAACCCACGGCGGACTGCGGTACGTGCCACGACCCGGCCGGGGCGTGCAGGAATGTGCCCGCGACGTAGTCGTTGACGCCATCGTTGAACACTCCGGAGACCACGTAGACCTCTTCGGGACCGGGGTCATGCAGATCTTCGCCCGCCCAGACCGCTCCCGGCGCGATGGTGGTGACGGCTGCTTTGGCACCGTTGGCGCCCTGCCAGAGCGGTTGGACAGTGATTCCGGGAAAGACTTCGATCGGTTCGACGTCTGCAGCCGACTTCCAGACATATCCAGGCGCGTTGGGACCGAACGACGAAACATCACCGTTAATGGTCATGTGTGCGGCAACCTTGCGCACCGCCTCACAATTCCCGGTACGTCAGCGTCGACCGCGTTTGGCCGGACCTGACTTACGGGCCACCTTGCCCGCAGCGGCGCGAGCGGCCTGCTTGGCGAAGGTCTTCTCTCGGGCGGTGCGTTTTGGCGCCGGCTGGGATTGCCCCCGCGACGAGCCGGGTTTGCGGCCGCGCACGATCCCGATGAACTCCTCGACCAATTCCGGTTGCGGACCTTCCCGGAAACCCAGCGCCACAGGGCAACTGGGGGCGTCGGCGATCGGCCGGTACGTGAGGTCCTTGCGGTGATACAGGCGCGCCAGGGACTGCGGAACGACGAGCGCCCCCATCCCGGCGGCGACGAGCTCTATCGCATCCTTGGTGGTCTCGGGTCGGTGATCGACGACAACGCCGGGAGCATTCGCCCAGTCGACGACGTGATCGAGCGGCACCAGGACAGGTTCGTCGTCGAGGTCGGCCGCGGTGATCTCGTCGGCGGCGGTGAGAAGGTGATCGATCGGCACCACCGCCACCGTCGTCTCTTCGTAGAGAGGAATGATGGCCAGCCCGGATGTGTCAGCCGACGGCCGGAGCAACACCACGTCGACGGTGCCTTCCCGCACTGCGGCGGCGGCGTCTGCCGCGGTGACGGCGCACAACTGCAGCGGCACCCCCGGGTGGCGCTCCGCCCAGATCCGCGCCCACTTCGCGGGCGTCCCACCGGGGACATACCCGAGGGTCAGGGACTGCGGGGTCACCGCCTCAGGTTACCGATACGCTCATTGCATGAGCAGGCCGAACGCGCAGTCCATGAAACCCGCCACCGCGGCGAAGAAACTGGACGTCTACTTGCCCGCGACACCTGCCGAGTTCCAGGAGAACGCGATCACCCGCGCCGAGCTCGCCGCTCTGCAGGACGACCCGCCCCAGTGGCTCAAGGATCTCCGCAAGAACGGTCCACACCCGAAGAATCTCGTGGCAGCCAAGCTGGGCATCTCGATCGCCGGTCTCGCGCGCGGCGCGGTCGGGGATGCGCTGACCACCGAGCAGATCAATCAGCTGCTCGAGGAGAACCCGGAGTGGCTGGTCGCCGAACGGGAGAGCTACCAGAGCGTGCTGCGCGAGCAGCGCCGTATCAAGGCCCTGCACACGGATCAGGCCCGCGAAGGCTGACGGCGCTGCCACGTGCCGCCACCGCCGCAAAGAGCGCGCCACGCGGAACTGAGCTGAAATCGCAGCGGTTTTCGGAATGTCACATCGACAAGCCTGGCGGCGACGAAACGCTGCACCCTGGATCGGACGAACTGTCTGGACCGCGTGGGCCGAAGACGATGACGCACGTGATGCACTCCGAACGGAAGCACCAGCACCAGATGCCTGACACTCCAAACCCTCCGCTGGGCATTGCCACGTTCAACGTCAACGGAATCCGGGCGGCACGCCGTCGCGGCTTCGACGCCTGGCTCGCCGGGCGGGGGCTCGACGTGGTGGCCCTGCAGGAGTTGCGCTGCCCACGCGAGGAGGTCGGCACGTTCGACGGTTATCGCGCGGCAATCGACTGCGGCTCGATCCCGGGCCGCAACGGTGTCGCGATCCTGACGCGCGAGGCACCGTCGGATGTGCGGACCTGGGTCTCGCATCCGCCGCGCAGCCGGGGCCTCGGGGCCCATGCGGGCGAGGGCCGGTACCTCGAGGTAGACCTCGCGGACGTTCCCCTCACCGTGGCGTGCCTCTACCTGCCGAAGGGCGGCCTACCCGCGCACTTGCAGCGGCCCGGCACCATGCGCGATACGCCTGACGGCGGCGCCAAGTACGACCGGAAGATGCGCTTCCTCGGAGCGTTCGCGCGCGAGCTGAGCCGGAACCGCCGGGCGGCGCTCGATGCGGGTCGCGAGTTCCTGCTGCTCGGAGACCTGAACCTCGCTCATCTTCCGCACGACGTGACCAATTGGCGGCCCGCACAGAAGATGGAGGGCTTTCTCCCCGAGGAACGCGCCTGGCTGGACAGACAGATCGGGCCGCGCACGCTTGTCGACGTGGTGCGGACGCTGCACGGCGACCGCCCCGGGCCGCTGTCCTGGTGGAGTTGGGCCGGCGAGTCGTTCGTCAAGGACGTGGGCTGGCGCATCGATCACCACCTGGCCACGCCGCGGCTGGCGCGGACCGCCGTGTCGGTGACCGTCGACAAGGAACCCGAACCCGGCGCGCGGCTGTCTGACCACGCGCCCGTCGTCGTGCGGTACGCCTTCGCCTGAGCCGCCGGTTACCGAGCCCCGCGCACACTGAGCAGCGTGAGGGCCGCAGCCACCTCGATCGGGTTGCCGAGCACGCCCGCGAGAGCTGACTCGGGCAAACTTCGGACATGGACGAGACGCCACGGGCCACGTACGCAGTCGACAGCGGCGACCCGCAATACGCCGGCACGATCTACACCCTGCACGAGCTCGATGACGGCTCGGTACTGGTGTCTCTCGAATACGCCGACGGCAGCGCCCTCGAAGCCGGCTACCTCTACGCGGAGGAGATCGACGGCCTCAGCGAGAGCGAGTTGCTCGCGGAGATCGACCAGGCGATCCGGGCCGCCGGCCTACCTGCGCGCGGCGATACCGTGACACCCAGCTGACAGAACCTCATGGGGACGAGGCGTCACCGCTGCATCTCCGCAGCGATCTCGTCGGCCGGCGCCGGCTGCCGATCCCACGCCTCCAGCGACACGCAGATCGATCGCTTTCCCGACCGTGACTCATCGGAGTGGGTGTGTCCGTGGATCAACCACATCCCGAGGTTCGGCAACTGATATTGATCGAAGCTTCTGCGCGAGAGCCTGTCCGGAACGTCGACGTACGGGAAGTGGCTGAGCATCACGCCCTCTCCACCCACCTTCGTCCGCGCCACCTGCTGCACGCTCGCGAACACCGCGGCGTAGGCGGCGAAATGCTTCTGAGCGCCCCGGTACATCGGATGCACCGGATCGTGATTGCCGGTCACGAGGTGCATCGGTACGTGCAATGTGCTCAGCTGCGCCAGAGCTGATTCCATCGACGCCACCCCACCGGCGCAGATGTCACCGAGCACCCACAACGTGTCCTGTTTCGGATCGAGCCGGTACAGCGACGCCATCACCGCGGCGTCGTGCGCTGCCACCGTGTCGAACCCGCGCAAGACCGCCAGCTTCGGGTGCGCGAGGTGCAGGTCGGCGGTGAAAAAATCCACACGCGGACGGTAGCGGGCAGACCCGACACGTCGCGACCGAGTTTTGCCCCTCTGCTAGCGGTCGAACATGTCGCTGACGCGATCGAAGAAGCGATCCATGCGCTGTTCCAGTCGAGTCCCTTTCCCCCACTTCTCCCATGCGTAGATCAGACCGAATATGGCGGCGACGATCGCGAGCACCAGAGCGGTGACAAGGACGGCCTCGACGGTTGTCGACATCGGAACATGATCTCCGACACCGTCGCTGAACACCATCCGCCGACCTGGTATCTGCGTCAGGCTCCCTTGCTGCCGGGACCGGCACCCCCACCCGAATTGCCTTACTGACGCATCCGTCGGTGGGGCATGATGGCGCGATGAACTCGCGGTGGCGGAGGCTGTTCGATCGGACGCTGTACCAGCTGCGCTGGATCGGTCCGCCCACATATCTGGGGCTTGCCCTCTACATGGGCTGGATCGGGATTGAGTTCATTTCGGACGCCACCCTATCCACCCAGCTACTCGGGTGGGGGTTTCTAGCGGTTGGTCTCTGGTCCTTGCGACAGTCCTACAAGGAGTTTCGGGAGGCCCGGGATGCCGAGCCGCCGGCGTGGCTACCCGACCTACCCGACCCGGACCAGGCCGATAGGCCCGCGTGGCGGCACCCGCTCACACCGGAGTTGCGGGAACAACTTCTGACGACGTTCGCCTTGCTGGTAGCTGCCGGGATCCTCGACCCTGACGAGGTGCCCGATGACGAGATCGTCGAGTGCGCCGAACACATGGACGTGTTCGAGGACATGGACATTTGCTCCGTGATGAGGGTTCTGGAAATGCTGGGGGACGAACGGGACCCACCGCTTCGCCACCTGGCATTCTTCACCACCCATGCGGAGTAGTTCTACGAGGACGATGCGTTCGGGATCGTGCGCGAGTTTGCCCGCATCAGCGGATATGACGGTCCGTTGCGCCAGATCCGGTGCGATATGACCGGCGATTGGCAGAGTCCCATCTTGAACCCCGTCCCTAACGCCGTCATCGAATTCGAGATGGGCAAGGCCCGATACTCGCTGCCCTTCACCACGTACGCCAAGTACCTGCCCGACGGGCTGATCGAACAATTGGCACCGATCTTCGCCCCCTCCGAAAGTATGGGACGTTTCTATGTCTCGTGGGTCGTCGACGATATGGACATCACATTCACAACCCCGGGGCAGATCGAGGAGTTCAACGCCGCCCTTGGACCGGAACCGTCCTGGGTGCCGATCTGATCGAGCGTGTCAGCCGGGCAACGAACTGCTAGCGCCGAATGGCCAGTTATCACACGCATTTTCGAGAATGGCGCGCGACAACTGGCCATTCGAAGGCGCTACGCCTCGGGCAACGGGAACGTCGCGTGCAACGACATTCCGCCGACGCCGCTGCGCCTGCAGCTCGTCGCCGAGTCGCATCCAGGCCTCCGCCAAACACGGCCCCAGGACGGGGTTGTCCTCGGACGTAGATGGTCAACGATACCGGCGACGGTCCGCTCCTGGACCTAGCTGGTACGGCGGACCCTACCTGCTGAATTGCAGCTAGCCGGAATACCGAATAGGCGTCAGCGGTGAGGACATCAGCGCGCTCAAGAGCGACTGTTGATTCAGTCCAAAACGGGCGAACACCAAAGGAGAAGACCATGAAATCTGCAGCCAAATACGTCGCACCGTGGTTGGCCATCGCCGCAATCGGTGGCGCGATCGTTCTCGCGCCCATCGCCAGCGCCAACACCGATCCACTCGTGCCGTACGGCACCAACCCGCAGGTGCACTCCTCCCTCGGATACCACGTCTCGAACCACGACGAGGCGAACACCACGAACGGGCAGGTCGACCTCCCGTTCTGAGCGGCGTGACGGTCGGCGTCCCGACCACGTTCTCGAGCATCTCCCTATCCAGCTGACCAGGGCGCGCAGACCGTTGCGCAGTCGTCGCCCTGGTCAGCTGAAAGGTGCTTGAACACACCGAGATTGACGACCGTAGAGGAAAGGCACATCATGACGCTCACACAAACTCCGACGCACGCCGCGAGCTGCGAGCCTGGCGGCCAAACACACACTGATGGCAGCCATCTCGTCGTCGATGCGCTCAAGTTGAACAACGTCGACACCATCTACGGATTGGTCGGCATTCCGATCACCGACCTGGCACGCACTGCACAGTCCTCAGGAATCCGCTACATCGGATTCCGCCACGAAAGCGATGCCGCCCATGCGGCGTCCGCCGCGGGGTTCCTCACGAGGAAACCCGGTGTGTGTCTGACCGTCTCCGGACCGGGGTTTCTCAACGGCCTGGTCGCACTGGCGAACGCAACGACGAACTGTTTCCCCGTCGTGCAGATTTCGGGCTCCAGCGAGCGCCACATCGTCGACCTCAAACGTGGTGACTACGAAGAACTCGACCAGATCGCCGCGGCGGAACGGTTCGCGAAAGCGGCCTATCGCGTCGACCGCGCCGAAGACATCGGCCGAGGGATTGCCCGCGCGATCCGCACCGCGATCTCGGGCCGGCCGGGAGGTGTGTATCTGGACATCCCGGCTGCCGTGCTGGGCGAGATCATCGATGCCGATCGGGGCGCTTCATCGCTGTGGCGCCTGGTCGACCCCGCTCCACGGCAGATTCCGGCACCGGACGCGGCGGTGCGCGCTGTCGGGCTGCTTGCCGACGCACAGCGACCGTTGGTAGTGCTGGGCAAGGGTGCGGCATACGCACAGGCGGACAACGAGATTCGACAGTTCCTCGAAGGCACCCACCTACCGTTCCTCCCGATGTCGATGGCCAAGGGCATACTCCCCGACGACCATCCTCAATGTGTTGCGACGGCGCGTTCGCTGGCGCTCCGCGAAGCGGATGTCATCCTTCTTGCCGGCGCCCGGCTCAACTGGCTACTCGGTCACGGTGAAGCGCCGCAGTGGAACCCTGATGCCAAGTTCATCCAGATCGACATCGAGGCCACCGAGTTCGACAGCAACCAGCCGATCGCCGCGCCGCTCGCGGGCGACATCGGCTCGGTGATGCAAGCGCTGACCGAACACAACCGCGGCAAGATCCGGGCACCCGAATCATGGCGACGGGAATTGGCGGCCAGATCAGCCCAGAACCGGGCCAGGATGGCGCAGCGACTCGACACCGATCTGCTGCCGATGGAGTTTTACGGCGCACTTCACACGATCCGCGACGTACTGCATTCATACCCCCAGGCCTACGTGGTGAACGAAGGGGCGAACACACTCGACATCGCACGCAACGTCATCGATATGCGGCGCCCACGCCATCGCCTGGACAGCGGCACCTGGGGAGTCATGGGCATCGGCATGGGTTACGCGATCGCCGCGGCTGTCGAGACGGGCGATCCTGTGGTGGCGATCGAGGGCGACAGTGCCTTCGGATTCTCCGCCATGGAGTTGGAAACGATCTGCCGCTACGGACTTCCGATCGTCGTCGTGGTGTTCAACAACGGCGGGATCTACAAGGGCGACGAAGTCAACAGCGTCTCGGCCGATCCCGCACCAACCGCACTGACGGTCGGAACTCACCACGAAAAGCTCATCGAGGCGTTCGGCGGCGATGGCTACCGCGCCACCACCCCGGCCGAACTCAAGACGGCTCTCGACACGGCCCTGACCGCCAGGCGTCCGGCACTGATCGACTGCGTGATCGACCCGACCGCAGGTACCGAGAGCGGCCATCTGACAAACCTCAATCCCAGGGGCGTCGGACAAGCATGAGTTCGTCGCCGCCGTACGGACATTCGCGAGAAGCACAGACAGGACATCCTCATGAATCAACGACCTCTGGGTGGCATAAGAGTCATCGATTTCACCGGAGTGCAGGCAGGCCCGGCGTGTACCCAGATGATGGCGTGGTTGGGCGCCGAAGTGCTCAAGGTCGAGCGGCCTGACGGTGGCGATATCACCCGCCGGCAGCTGCGTGACCGCCCCGAGGTCGACTCGTTGTACTTCACACAGCTCAACAGCAACAAGCGCTCCTTGACCGTCAACACCAAAACGTCGGAAGGCAGAGCGGTGATGGAGCAGCTGATCCGTGGCGCCGACGTGCTTGTCGAGAACTTCGCCCCGGGGGCAATGGACCGAATGGGCCTGGGCTGGGAGCATATCCACGAGCTCAACCCCAGGCTGATCTTCGGTTCCATCAAAGGATTCAACGACGAATCCCCTTGGGCCGATCTGAAGACGTACGAGAGCGTCGCGCAGTGCGCCGGAGGCGCCGCCTCGACCACCGGATTCTGGGACGGCCCGCCGACGGTGAGCGGAGCCGCCGTCGGGGACAGCAATACTGGCATGCACTTGTTGATCGGCATATTCGCCGCACTGATGAGTCGGGACAAAACCGGTGTGGGTCAGAAGGTTTCAGTGTCGATGCAAGATTCGGTGCTCAACCTGTGCCGGGTTAAGCTGCGTGACCAGATGCGGCTGGAGGAGCTGGGCTACCTCGAGGAATACCCGCAGTACCCACGCGGAACCTTCGGCGACACCGTGCCTCGCGGCGGGAACGCCAGCGGCGGAGGGCAGGCCGGCTGGATGCTGAAGTGCAAGGGTTGGGAGACAGACCCCAACGCATACTTGTATTTCACGATTCAGGAACAGAATTGGGCGCGCACATGCGCGGCAGTCGAGCACCCCGAGTGGGTCGACGACCCGGCATACTCCAGCGCGGCGGCCCGTCAACTGCACATCTTCGAGATCTTCGATGAGATCGAGACGTGGCTGTCCGACAAGACCAAATACGAAGCCCTCGAGATTCTCCATCGCTACGGGGTGCCGTGTGCGCCGGTGTTGAGCATGAAAGAAATCGCTCACGATCCCGCGCTCAGGAGCAGCGGCAGCATCGTAGAGGTGGCGCACAAGGAACGCGGTAGCTACTTGACCGTGGGCAGCCCGGTCAAGTTCTCCGGGTTTACCCCTGAGATCACCGCCTCGCCGTTGCTCGGCGAGCACACCGATGACATCTTGACTGATCTCGGATACGACTCGGACGCCATCGCCACCATGCACGCCAACGGCGTCGTGTGAACGCTCGCGCCGACCACGCCGGCGGCGCGGCCCCGGTCAGCGACGAATCGTCACAACATGCAGCTGACGCAACCCTCCACCTCAGTGCCCTCCAAGGCCATCTGGCGAAGCCGGATGTAGTACAACGTCTTGATTCCCTTGCGCCAGGCGTAGATCTGCGCCTTGTTGACCTCGCGGGTGGTGGCGGTGTCCTTGAAGAACAACGTCAGGCTCAGCCCTTGGTCCACGTGCTGGGTGGCCGCGGCATAGGTGTCGATGATCTTTTCGTAGCCGATCTCGTACGCGTCCTGGTAGTACTCCAGGTTGTCGTTGGTCAGATACGGCGCCGGGTAGTAAACCCGACCGATCTTGCCTTCCTTGCGGATCTCGATCTTGCTCGCCACCGGGTGGATCGAGGATGTCGAGTGGTTGATGTACGAGATCGACCCGGTCGGCGGGACGGCCTGCAGGTTCTGGTTGTAGATGCCGTGCTTCTGCACCGACTCCTTCAACTGCTTCCAGTCGTCCTGCGTCGGGATGTGGATCTCCGCATCGGCGAAGATCTGCCGGACCTTGTCGGTGGCCGGCTCCCACACCTGATCGGTGTACTTGTCGAAGAACTCCCCCGACGCGTATTTCGAGTCCTCGAACCCACCGAAGCTCGTACCGCGTTCGATCGCAATCAGATTCGATGCCCGCAATGCGTGGAACAGCACGGTGTAGAAGTAGATGTTGGTGAAGTCGATGCCTTCTTCGGAGCCGTAGTGGATCCGCTCACGGGCCAGATACCCGTGCAGGTTCATCTGCCCCAGGCCGATCGCGTGCGAGCTGTTGTTGCCCTGCTCGATCGACGGCACCGACCAGATGTGGGTCTGATCGCTCACCGCGGTCAGGGCCCGGATCGCCACCTCGATGGACTGCGCGAAGTCCGGTGAATCCATGGTCTTGGCGATGTTCATCGACCCGAGGTTGCACGAGATGTCCTTGCCCACCTTGGAGTAGGACAGATCGTCGTTGAATTCCGAGGCGGTCGAGACCTGCAGGATCTCCGAGCACAGGTTGGAGTGGGTGATCTTGCCGGCGATCGGGTTCGCCCGGTTCACCGTGTCCTCGTACATGATGTACGGGTAGCCCGACTCGAACTGCAGCTCGGCCAGCGTCTGGAAGAACTCGCGCGCCTTGATCTTCGTCTTGCGGATGCGCGCGTCGTCGACCATCTCGTAGTACTTCTCGGTCACCGAGATGTCGGCGAACGGGACGCCGTAGACCTTCTCCACGTCGTACGGCGAGAAGAGGTACATGTCCTCATTCTTCTTGGCCAACTCGAAGGTGATGTCCGGGATCACGACACCGAGCGAGAGCGTCTTGATCCGGATCTTCTCGTCGGCGTTCTCACGCTTGGTGTCAAGGAACCGGTAGATGTCGGGGTGGTGCGCGTGCAGGTACACCGCACCGGCACCCTGGCGGGCGCCGAGCTGGTTGGCGTAGGAGAACGAGTCCTCCAGCAGCTTCATGATCGGGATTACGCCCGAGCTCTGGTTCTCGATGTTCTTGATCGGGGCGCCGTGCTCACGAATGTTGGTCAGCAGCAAGGCGACTCCGCCGCCGCGCTTGGACAGCTGCAGGGCCGAGTTGATCGAGCGCCCGATGGACTCCATGTTGTCCTCGATGCGCAGCAGGAAGCAGGACACCGGCTCGCCGCGCTGCTTCTTTCCCGAGTTGAGGAACGTCGGGGTGGCCGGCTGGAAGCGGCCGTCGATGATCTCGTCGACGAGCTTCTCTGCCAGCACCGTGTCACCGGCAGCCAGGGTCAGCGCCACCATGACGACGCGATCTTCGAAACGCTCGAGGTAGCGCTTCCCGTCGAAGGTCTTGAGCGTGTAGGAGGTGTAGTACTTGAACGCACCGAGGAAGGTCGGGAACCGGAACTTCTTGGCGTAGGCCCGATCGAGCAGGCTCTTGACGAAGTTGCGGCTGTACTGATCGAGCACCTCGCGCTCGTAGTACTCCTTCTCGATCAGGTAATCGAGCTTCTCGTCCTGACTATGGAAGAACACCGTGTTCTGGTTGACGTGCTGCAGGAAGTACTCCCGCGCAGCCCGCACATCCTTGTCGAACTGAATCTTGCCGTCGGCGTCGTACAGATTCAGCATCGCGTTGAGCGCGTGGTAATCAGTCTCTCCGGGCAGGGTGTGCCCAGGAGCGGTTACAGGCTCTGCAGCTGTGACGGTTGGTGGCACGTCTGGTCCTTCCAAAAGTCTTTCAACCCCGCACGGACAGCCTCGACATCGTCCGGGGTTCCCATGAGTTCGAAGCGATACAGGTACGGCACGCCGCATTTGCGCGAGACAACATTGCCCGCGTACGCGAACTCCGCACCGAAGTTGTTGTTGCCCGCGGCGATGACGCCGCGGATCAACGACCGGTTGTGTTCATTGTTCAGAAAGGCGATGACCTGCTTGGGGACGTAGCCACCGTTGTCGATGTCGGGAGTGGCACGGCCGCCGCCGTAGGTGGGCAGGACCAGAACGTAGGGCTCGTCCACCTCGATGCGGCCATGCAGCGGGATCCGGGTGACGCGATCTTCGGGCCATCCCAGCTTCTGGACGAAGCGGTGGGTGTTCTCCGAGACGCTGGAGAAGTAGACGAGATGGCTCATCGTGTCCTCCGTCCTTCCCCCGTGGTGGTGATGCCTTCCGTTACGCGGTCGCCGCGACCGTGACTGGTGGACGGTTGATATTGAGTGATGCGGTATTCATTGATCTCATCTCTCCTTTGGTTGTGGACAT
>NZ_JBZDPU010000010.1:0-21890 GCF_058270075.1 Mycobacterium shunyiense
ACGAACAAGCACGCCTCAACGACCCCCAACCCGCCGCCGCTTGACATAGGAGCAATGCTCGCGGTGCAGACCGGAACGACGCGAGGGCACCGACGGCGGCGAGCACCGCGAATGCGGCGAAAAGCCAGCGCGCTGCGGCCGCGTCGGCGGTAGCGCTGAGGTTGACGACGACACCGGCCAGACCCGCGCCGAACGCCCCGCAGATCAGTTGCACGGTGTTGATGGCCGCCGCCGCGGCCGGCCCCTCGGCGGGATCGTCCACGCTGCCCATGGCCCACGCGGACAGGTGAGGCCAGGCAATACCGATCCCGGCGCCGGTGACCACGAGCGCCGCCGCCCAGGCCCACACCAACCACGGCGTCATGCCGTCCCGGATCAACACCGCACCCAAGGCCAGACCGGCCGCCATCACCAGAGGCGCGACCGCCACCGTCCGCCCGATCGCGCGCCGATTCTGCAGCGACGCACTGACGATCTCGCCCGTGGTCCAGCCGACCGACAACACCGCGCCGAAGAAGCCCGCCATCACCGGCGTCAGGTGCCCCAGACGTTGACCGAACAGCGGCACATACATATCCACCATGGTGGCGGCCATCAGCACCCCGAGGCTCAGGTAGATCCACTTGAGCGGACCGGGCCGGAATGTGCTGGGCGGCAACACCGATGCCCGGGCGCGGCGGTCGACGAACAGGAACCCGGCCACCAGTGCCAGCCCGACACCGAGCAGTGCTGCGGTCCCCCGCCAGTCGTGCGGGATACCCGCTACGCTGACCGACATGGCCGCAGCACCCAACAGGGCCAGCGACCACACCGGAATGCCGGGCGCCGAAACCCCGGCCGTCCCTCTGGCGGGCAGGGCGACCGGCACCAGGACGGCCATCGCGAGCGTCAGGATCACCAGCACACCGAACGCCCACCGCCAGTGCCCGAACTGCGCGAACAGCCCGCCCGCCGCCGGACCGATCAGTGTGCCGACACCCCACATCGCCGACACCAATGCAGATGCCTTGGTCCACAACGTATTCGGCAGCGCCGTGTTGATCACCGCGTAACCCAGGCCGGCCAGCAGTCCACCCGCGAAGCCCTGCACGGTGCGCCCGAGAAGCAGGACCTCCATGCTGGGGGCCAGGGCACAGCCGAGGCTTCCGGCACCGAACACCGTGAGCCCCAACAGGTATGCGTGTCGCGGACCCAACCGCATCAGCAGCGAGTGGACCGTGGTGGCCGCGACCACCGACGCAACGAGGTACACCGTCGTCACCCAGGCGTAGAACCGCTGCCCGCCGATGTCGCCCACCGCACTGGGCAGCAGGCTGATCGTCAGGAACTCGTTGGTCGCGTACAGCAGCACGCCGCCGGCCAACACAGTGGATGCGCCCAGGTAGCGGGCACCCAGCAACTGCCGCCAGGTCCCGGTATCGGGCGTCACGGTATCGGTCACACCGATGACGCTAGAAGCTGAACCGCCGTTGAGGTCAACTCTGATTACTTCAGGCCGGCCGCGTCCATCCCTCGCAGCTCCTTCTTCAGGTCCTGGATCTCGTCGCGGATGCGCGCCGCCAGTTCAAACTGGAGATCACGGGCGGCAGTCATCATCTGTTCGGTCAGGTCGTTGATCAGATCGGCCAATTCGGCCCGCGGCATGTTGGTGGTGTCGCGCCCCTCGACGATGCCGGCACTGACCGCCCGCCCGGGTTCACCCTGAGCGCGCCGGCCACGCGAGGCGTTGCGCCCCGAACCGCCCACCTCGACGGACTCGGTGTCGTCAGCCTCGCGGTACACCTGGTCGAGAATGTCGGCGATCTTCTTGCGCAGCGGCTGCGGGTCGATCCCGTTGGCCTCGTTGTAGGCGACCTGCTTGGCGCGGCGGCGTTCGGTCTCGTCGATCGCCTCACGCATAGAGTCGGTGATCTTGTCGGCGTACATGTGCACCTCACCCGACACGTTGCGCGCCGCGCGGCCGATGGTCTGGATCAGGCTGCGCGTGGAACGCAGGAAACCCTCTTTGTCGGCGTCGAGAATCGCCACCAGCGACACCTCGGGAAGGTCCAGGCCCTCACGCAGCAGGTTGATACCGACCAGCACGTCGTACTCACCGAGGCGCAGCTGCCGCAGCAACTCGACCCGTCGCAGGGTGTCGACCTCCGAGTGCAGATAGCGGACCTTGATGCCGAGCTCCAGCAGGTAGTCGGTGAGATCCTCGGCCATCTTCTTGGTCAGCGTGGTGACCAGCACGCGCTCGTCGCGCTCGGTGCGGGCACGGATCTCGCCGATCAAGTCGTCGATCTGGCCCTTCGTCGGCTTCACCACCACCTTCGGGTCGACCAGACCCGTCGGGCGGATCACCTGTTCGACGAACTCGCCGCCGGCCTGGCTGATCTCGTAGGCGCCCGGCGTGGCCGACAGGTATACCGTCTGCCCGATCCGGTCGGCGAATTCCTCCCAGGTCAGCGGCCTGTTGTCGACGGCCGAGGGCAGTCGGAAGCCGAAATCGACCAGGTTGCGCTTGCGCGACATGTCCCCCTCGTACATGCCACCGATCTGGGGCACGGTGACGTGGGACTCGTCGATGACCAGCAGGAAGTCCTCGGGGAAATAGTCCAGTAGTGTCGCGGGCGCCGAGCCGGCCGGCCGGCCGTCGATGTGCCGCGAGTAGTTCTCGATGCCCGAGCAGAACCCGACCTGCTTCATCATCTCGACGTCGTAATTGGTGCGCATCCGCAGCCGCTGGGCCTCCAGCAGCTTGCCCTGCCCTTCCAGCTCGGCCAGCCGCGCCTCGAGCTCGGCCTCGATGGTGGAGATTGCATGCTCCATCCGTTCCGGACCGGCCACATAGTGGGTGGCCGGGAAGATCCGCAACGAGTCGACCTGCCGGACGATGTCCCCGGTCAGCGGGTGCAGGTAGTACAGGGCCTCGATCTCGTCGCCGAAGAACTCGATCCGCACGGCGAGCTCCTCGTAGGACGGGATGATCTCCACCGTGTCACCGCGCACCCGGAACGTGCCTCGGGTGAACGCCATGTCGTTGCGGTTGTACTGGACGTCGACCAGCAGCCGCAGCAGCCCGTCGCGCGGCACCTCCTGACCGACCTCCAGCTCGACCGAACGGTCGAGATAGGACTGCGGCGTGCCCAGGCCGTAGATGCACGACACCGAGGCCACCACGACCACATCGCGCCGGGACAACAGGCTCGACGTCGCCGAGTGGCGCAACCGCTCGACATCGTCGTTGATCGAGCTGTCCTTCTCGATGTACGTATCGGTCTGGGCGATGTACGCCTCGGGCTGGTAATAATCGTAGTACGAGACGAAGTACTCAACAGCGTTGTGCGGCAACATCTCCCGCAATTCATTGGCGAGCTGGGCGGCCAGGGTCTTGTTGGGCGCCATCACCAGGGTGGGCCGCTGCAACCGCTCGATCAGCCAGGCCGTGGTGGCCGACTTTCCGGTACCGGTGGCGCCGAGCAGCACGACATCACGTTCGCCGGCCTTGATCCGGCGCTCGAGTTCGTCGATCGCCGCCGGCTGGTCACCGGCCGGGTCGTACTCACTGACCACCTCGAATCGGGCACCGGTACGGACCAGACCAGTTACGGCATCGGCAGCCGGTCGGTACTCCGAATGCGCGAGCACAGGATGTTCGGTCGCGAAGGCCATGCTCACCAGCGTAGAACTGTGCACCGACAACTTCCGCCCGCGTTCGCTCCCCGCGTAGGCTTGGCCCATCCACCCGCCCAAGCACGAGACATTCGACCTGGTGGCCCGCACGAACACCGACCCCAAGGGCATCGTGCGGGCTGTCGACGTCTACACGGTGGAGCCCTGGGGCCTTTACATGGCCCGACCGACGCCCGGCCGGGCCCAGTTCCACTACCTGGAATCCTGGTTGCTGCCCTCGCTCGGGCTGCGGGCCAGCGTGTTTCATTTCAGCCCCGGCCACGAGCGTGATCAGGACTTCTACCTCGACATCGGTAGCTACACCGCGGGGCGGGCGGCCTGGTACTCCGAGGACCACTATCTGGACCTGGTGATCCGCACCGGGCGCGGCGTCGAGCTGTGCGACGTCGACGAACTGCTCACCGCCGTCCGCCATGGATTGTTGAGTCCGGAGGTCGGAGAACAGGCGGTGCAAACCGCGGCCACCGCGATCGAGGGCTTGGCGAGCTGCGGCTATGACCTGGCTCAGTGGCTGTCCGGCAACGGAATGGCCCTGACGTGGCGGGGAGCGTAAGGTCAGGATTCATGAGCTCAGCTAAGTACGTCTGGGGAGCCCTCCCCGCGCTGGCAGGACTGCTCACCGGCGCACTGTTGATCCCCGCCGCGGCACAGGCCGACCCGGAGGCCCCGCCGCAGGTGGAACCGCTGCCCGACCAGCAGCTACACAACGTCACCTACCGCGCCAGGATCGACGGCGTCTCGCGCAACGCGACCATTGCCTACAAGATCGACGACGACAACATCAACACCGCCGACCCCTCCATGCTGCCGGGCCGGATCTTCGAAGCCACCGGTGTGGTGTCCGATCCGGAGACTGCCGGAATGGCGGTCCGCATCGACTGGCCGTACTCGGCGAACCTGCACTGCGAGATCCTGGTGGACGACCAGCTCATCGCACAGGCCGATACCTTCGTCGGCCCGCGACTGACCCGGCCCAAGGACGATCCGAGCTACGGCAGCCTGCCCTGCGGCGCCCCGTTGAACGCGCCGATACCAGGCACCGTCGCCGACACCGCGCCGCCGGCCACCGATGCCGCGCTCCCGCCGACCGACCCCGCAGCCCTGCCGCCGGCAGAAGCTGAGCCGCCGACAACGTAGCCGTCAGCGCTTCAGCCAGGACTCGACCGTGTGCCGGGTGTCGTTGATATGGGCTTCCATCTGCGTGGCGGCCAGGTCCGGATCACGGTTCGCGATCGCTTCGAGGATCGACTCGTGGTAGTCGTTCGCGTTGGGTTCCAGACGTCCGAAGATCGCACCGACCGGTAGCCACATCCTCCGGCGGGCGTCCGCGACCGCCTCGGCCAGCCGATCATTCTGCGAAGCCTGGGCTATACCGAGATGAAACGCCGAATCCAGAGTCTGAAAATCCGCGGTGTGCTGCGCCGACTGGTCGTTCATCCCCGTCTGGAGCGCGGAATCCATGTCTTTGAGCAGCCTGCGCAGCTCGGTGACATCCGTGGCGCGACGCCGCTCGGCGGCCATCCGGGTGGCCCCGGTCTCGACGATCACGCGGTAGTCGAAGGCATCGCGGATCGCACGCTTGTTGCGGCGCATCTCCCGACGCATCACGGCCGCGTCGTAGTGCGGCGCCTGGACGGTGAACCCGCCGCCTCGACCGCGCCGCACGGTGATCAGGCCCTCCTTCTCGAGCACAGCCACGGCGGCGCGCACGGTGGTGCGAGAGACGTCGAGCACGTCCGAGAGTTCGCGTTCGGTGGGCAGCCGATCGCCGGGACGGAACTGACCGCGTTCCAGCGCCCGCCGCATCTGGTCGACGACCAACTCATGTGCGGCAATTTGACGGACCGGAACCAAGGCCGGTTTCGATGTTGGCACGTTCGTCCCCCCTTTGGACGCTTCGAACGCTACCGCACAGCAGCAGGGCGGCCCACACAGCCGGCCACTGGATGGCCACGTGCGAAACCTGGTGCCGCCCAGTGACCTAGGGCTGCCAGCCCGTTGTGTCCGCCCACTTCCACGCGCGTCGGTAGGCGTCCAGGAACCACGGCTCTTTGGCCACGGCGTAGTCAGCCGTCGCGAGCGCGGCACGCTTGGCCGCCAGATAGTCGGCCTGCACGCCGGGGTTGGCCCGCAGCCAGTCGACGAACATCAGTGCGAAGCGCTGGTTGGGCCGGCCATCCACCCGGATGTGCACATTGGTGGGCCGGCCCGGATCCGCCGAGGCATGGAAACGCTTCTGCCACAACGCCGGATCGTCATCATGCGGTGTGTCGGTGGTGATGTCCGGCACCACGGGATAGCCGGCGGTCAACAGCGCCTCGGCGAGTTCGTCGGCGATATCGAGCGACCCGACCGTCACCTGCACATCGATGACATCCTTGGCGTCCATTCCCGGCACAGCGGTCGAACCGATGTGGTCGATGCGCACCGCGCGGTGCCCGCATGCCGTGTTGAGCCGGGCCAGGATCCGACGGGCCTGATCGGGCCAGGTCGGGTCATACGGCACCACAACCGGGTCCCGACGGGCCGGCCGGCGGATCTGCACGTTGTGCGCGAAAGGCAGGATCCGCTCGTGCCAGAGGGCGCGAGCCTGCTCGACGACGGCGCCCGGGCTGCCCGAGTTGTCCAGCCACACGTCGGCGACCGCACGGCGCTGCTCCTCGGTGGCCTGCGCGGCGATGCGGGCGCGAGCGTCCTCCTCGGTGAATCCGCGGTATTCGATGAGCCGCTTGACGCGTATTTCCGGGTCGGCGTTGACGATGATCACCAACGGGAACATCGGCGCCATCTGGGATTCCACCAACAGCGGGATGTCCTCGATGATCACCGCGTCTTCGTGAGCCGCGGCGATGAGTTCGGATCGGCGGTGCGCCACCAGCGGATGCACGATGCCGTTGAGGGTGGCGCGCTTCTCGTCGTCGCTGAAGGCGACCGCCGCCAGCGCAGGACGGTTCAACGCCCCCTCGGGCAGCAGGATTCCGTCGCCGAACGCCTCGACCAGCTTGGCCAGCCCCTCGGTTCCGGGCTCGACCACCTCACGCGCGATGACGTCACCGTCGACGATGATGCCGCCGAGATCGCTGAATGTGGCCGACACTGTTGACTTCCCGGCGCCGATACCGCCGGTTAACCCGATGCGAAGCACGCCCAACAGTGTGTCAGGCCCCCGATACGACGAACGCCCCGACCCAATGGGCCGGGGCGTTCGTTGTCGTACTTGTTAGGCGTTGCCTGCGAGCTTCTCGCGCAGAGCGGCCAGCTGCGCATCGCTGGCCAGCGTGCCACCAGTGGACTCTTCGCGACCAGCGCCGTTGGACGACGACGAGGTCGGACGGGCAGCTTCCTCGGCCTCGGCCGCGGCGAACTTCTCCATCTGCGTGGTGTGCATCTTGTGGCGACGCTCGGCCTCGGCGTAGCGGGCCTCCCACTCCTCACGCTGCTTGTCGAAGCCTTCGAGCCATTCGTTGGTCTCGGCGTCGAAGCCCTCGGGGAAGATGTAGTTGCCCTGCTCGTCGTAGCTGTCGGCCATGCCGTACTTCGACGGGTCGAACTCCTCGGTGTAGTCCTCGTTGGCCTGCTTGAGGCTCAGCGAGATCCGGCGACGCTCCAGGTCGATGTCGATGACCTTGACCATCGCGTCGTCGCCGACCTGGACCACCTGGTCCGGGACCTCGACGTGGCGCTCGGACAGCTCCGAGATGTGCACCAGACCCTCGATGCCCTCCTCGACGCGGACGAACGCGCCGAACGGCACCAGCTTGGTGACCTTGCCCGGCACGATCTGACCGATCGCGTGGGTGCGGGCGAAGTGGCGCCACGGGTCTTCCTGAGTCGCCTTGAGCGACAGCGAAACCCGCTCGCGGTCCATGTCGACGTCGAGCACCTCGACGGTGACCTCGTCGCCCACCTGAACCACCTCGGACGGGTGATCGATGTGCTTCCAGGACAGCTCGGAGACGTGCACCAGGCCGTCGACGCCGCCGAGATCGACGAAGGCGCCGAAGTTGACGATCGAGGAGACGACACCCTTGCGGATGGCGCCCTTCTGCAGCTGGTTGAGGAACTCGCTACGCACCTCGGACTGGGTCTGCTCCAGCCAGGCGCGGCGGCTCAGCACCACGTTGTTGCGGTTCTTGTCCAGCTCGATGATCTTGGCCTCGATCTCCTTGCCGATGTACGGCTGTAGATCGCGGACACGACGCATCTCGACCAGCGATGCGGGCAGGAAGCCACGCAGACCGATGTCGAGGATCAGGCCGCCCTTGACGACCTCGATGACGGTGCCCTTGACGGCCTCGTCCTTTTCCTTGAGCTCCTCGATGGTGCCCCAGGCACGCTCGTACTGAGCGCGCTTCTTGGACAGGATCAGGCGGCCTTCCTTGTCCTCCTTGGTGAGAACGAGGGCCTCGACCTCATCGCCCACGGAAACGACCTCGTTGGGGTCGACATCGTGCTTGATGGAGAGTTCGCGGGAAGGAATGACACCTTCGGTCTTGTAACCGATGTCGAGCAGGACCTCGTCACGGTCAACCTTGACGATGGTTCCCTCGACGATGTCGCCATCGTTGAAGTATTTGATGGTTTTGTCGATGGCGGCGAGAAAGTCCTCAGCCGAGCCGATGTCGTTGACGGCTACTTGCGGCGAGGTGACGGAGGGAGAGGGCATGTGGTGGGTTGCTCCGGACAGGTTTACTAGTAGGGACAATTGTGTTGCGTGTATTGCGTTCGTGCGGATCCGTGACGGCGACCAGAAGATGTCCAGCTGTACGCACAGATACGTAACGAGGGTACTCGACCAGGCACACGCAGGACAAACCGGCTCCCCCCGAGGGTCGTTCCGACGGCCCGCCGGAGCGTCCGCCGAATTTGTGCGAGATGGCAGACCAAACTTCTGCCAGGGACGGCAGCGGCCCACCGTTACGCTTCGCACGTGGCGTACTCCCCGACCCCCGGCCCCCATCATCGGCCGTGGTTTCCGATCACGGCACCAATGCCCAGGCCAGTACGCAAGGTCGGGGCTCCGCTGGCCGCGATCATCGCCTGCGGTGTCGTCATCGGCGCGCTGGTGCTGTTGTTCACCGCGCTCAACCCGGCCGGTGCGATCATCGGGTTCACGCTGTCCAGCATCGTGATGACCGGCGCGGTGTTCGCCTACCTGTGGCTGGACCGGTGGGAGCCGGAGCCGCCGCGATTGTTGCTGTTGGCGTTCGGCTGGGGTGCCGCGGTCGCCGTCGTGCTCTCGCTGATACTGGGCCTGTTCGCCGATGCGCTACTGGCGACTCCCGGGGTCGACTCGTCCCACAGTTTCGCCTCCGTGGCGATCCGGGCGCCGCTCATCGAAGAGGCCGCCAAGGGCTTGTTCCTGCTGGTCATGATGACCGGCAAGCGCCGCAATGAGCTCAACTCCCTGACCGACTGCCTGGTCTACGCCGGCCTGGTCGGTCTCGGCTTCGCCTGGCTGGAAGACATCATGTACATCTCCAGCGCGGATTCGTTGGGGGGATCCCTGCTCACCGCGGCGCTGCGACTGATCATGGCGCCGTTCGCCCACTCGCTGTTCACCACGATGACCGCGATCGGCGTGTACTTCGCACTGCAGCGGCGCAGCGGCCTCGCGAAAGCGCTGTGCATCCTGACCGGCTACCTCGGCGCGGTGCTCATGCACGGGCTGTGGAACGGCTCGTCACTGCTCGGTGCCGGAACCTACTTCATCGTCTACATCGTGTGGATGGTGCCGATCTTCATCATCATGATCGTCGTCGCCGTCACCAGCCGTCGCCGCGAACAGCGCGTGGTGGCCGCCAAGCTGCCCGGCATGGTCGCCGCCGGGCTCATCACCCCCAACGAGGCCACCTGGCTCGGATCGTTGAAGACCCGCCACGGCGCCGTCCAGCAGGCGACGCTGGCCGCCGGGCGCCCCGCCGGCAAGGCCGTCGCGGCGTTCGCGGCCGCCGTCGTCGAACTCGCCTTCGTCCGCGACCGCATCGACCGCGGTTTCGGCGATGCCCAGGTGTACGCGCTGCAGCAGGAAGAGGTGTATTCGGTGACGGCCGCCCGCTCGGCCGCACCGATTCTGCAGTGGCTCGCCAACTATCAGGCGCCCGTCCGGTACTGAGCGGTCCCTCCCGATTGCGCGATGACGGCACAATCTGGGCATTCCGAGACCAACGGGTGCACGCAGGTGACGACGTGCGAAAGGAACTGCTCGGCGCGCTGCAGCCGGGAGATATCCGTCCTGATCCGCTCCAGCGTGGTCGTGATCAAGCCGATTCGCCCGTCACGGTCGGCGGCGCGCAATGCACGAATCTCCGCCAGCGCGAGGCCTGCCTGCTGAAGGAGCCGCACCAACCGGGCCCTGGCGAGCAACTCGTCGTCGTAGCGCCGGTGCCCTGACGCGCTCCGCAGCGGGACCAGGACCCCGACGTCTTCCCAGTGCCGCAGGACGTGCGACTCGACGCCGACCGCCGCGGCGGCAGCCCCGACCGCGTACATATCGCCCATGTCAGTTCTCCTTGACTTCAGGTCGACCTGAAGTTCTAGCTTCGCACACATGACTACCACTGCCGCCCAAAGTCCGGTTCGACAACCGAGCCTGTGGGCCTGCTGCTCGGCGTTCGCCCAGGCACCGGTCGGACTCCTCCGGCCGCGACGCGCCGACCGGAACTTCCTGCAGCAGCTGTCCGACGTCGGCCTGCCGCCCGCCACACAGAACGTCAGAGTCCGCGCACTGCGCCAGATGCCCAAATGGGTCCCCACCGCAGGCACCGTCGAGGGAACCCGCTCTCCGCGCCGTATTCCCATCGCCCTGACAGCGTTCGTCATCGAGCATCCGCGGGCCCGCTTCGTGGTGGATCCGGGCATGTGCGCCGATATTGGCACCCGGGTGCTCAGCCAGCTGCCTGCCGTACTGCGTCCGGCTGTCGGGCCGCCGGCCGAGGCGATCACCACCGCGGCGGCACTGGCCGAAGAGCTCGACGAGAATCACGTCGACTTCGCGCTGCCGACCCATCTGCATTGGGACCACATCTGCGGGCTTCTCGATCTGCCCGCCATGCCCGTGCACATCCACCAGCCAGAACTTGACTGGGCCACCAGCGGTCCGGTCGCACCGGCCGGCGGCGTGCGGGATTCCCTGCAGCACAGGACGATCACGACATTCGCACTCGACGGCCCGCCGATCCTGACGTTCGAGCGAAGCCACGACCTATTCGGCGACGGCGCGGTGCAACTCGTCGACCTCCCCGGCCACACTCCCGGCAGCATCGGCCTCCTGATCAACACGGCCGGCGGATGGGTACTGCTGGCCGGCGACGCCGCATGGCACAGTCTCGGGGTGGAACACATCCGGCAAAAGCCCAGTTACCCAGGCGTATTCGCCGATGAGGATCGTGACGCGAGCTTCCGCACTCTGCACCGGCTGCACGCGGTCAGAGACCAGGTCCGGATCGTCCCGACACACGACCACACCGCCTCGACATCGCTGCCGCAGAGCTAGTCGAACGCACCCCAGCCCATGCGCCGCTAGTGCGCGGCTCCGGCCCATGCGCCGCTAATGCGCGGCGGCGTCCCAGCTGCGGCCGTAGCCCACCGACACCTCTAGCGGCACATCCAACGGATACGCGTTGCCCATGTGCTCGCGTACCAACGCCTCCAGCGCGTCCCGCTCCCCGTCGACCACCTCGAAGAGCAGTTCGTCGTGCACCTGCAGCAGCATGCGTGACTTGAGCCCGGCCTCCTTGATGGCCTCGTCGACGTTGATCATCGCCACCTTGATGATGTCGGCGGCGCTGCCCTGGATGGGCGCGTTGAGCGCGGCCCGTTCGGCGGCCTCGCGCACATTGCGGTTGCTGCTGTCGAGCTCGGGCAAGTAGCGCCTGCGCCCGAACACCGTCGAGGTGTAGCCGTCCTTGCGGGCCTGATCGACGACGTCGCGCAGGTAGTCGCGGATACCACCGAAGCGCGCGAAGTACTGCTCCATCTGGATCTTGGCTTCTTCGGTGGAGATCTTGAGCTGGCTGGCCAACCCATAAGCGCTCAAGCCGTAGGCCAGGCCGTAGGACATCGCCTTGACCCGCCGACGCAGTTCCGGGGTGACCTCGTCGATCGGCACGTCGAAGGCCCGCGACGCAACGAACGAGTGCAGGTCCTCGCCGGTGTTGAAGGCTTCGATGAGACCTTCGTCGCGGGACAGGTGCGCCATGATCCGCATTTCGATCTGGCTGTAGTCCGCCGTCATCAGCTCCGAATAGCCGTCGCCGACCACGAAGGCGTCCCGGATCCGCCGACCCGCCTCGGTCCGGATCGGGATGTTCTGCAGGTTGGGCTCGGTGGACGAGAGCCGACCGGTGGCGGCGATCGTCTGGTTGAACGTCGTGTGAATCCGGCCGTCGGTGGCGACGGCGGCCAACAACCCGTCGACGGTCACCTTCAGCCGGGTGGCGTCCCGGTGGGCCAGCAGATGCTGCAGGAAAGGATGCCCGGTCTTGTCGAACAGCGATTGCAGCGCATCCGCATCGGTGGTGTAACCGGTCTTGGTGCGCTTGGTCTTGGGCATCTCCAGCTCGTCGAACAACACGACCTGCAGCTGCTTGGGTGAGCCGAGATTGATCTGCTTGCCAATGACCGCGTACGCGGCCTCTGCGGCGTCGCGGATCTGATCGGCGAACTCGCTCTGCAACTCCGTGAGGTAGTCGCTGTCCACGGCGATGCCGGTGTGCTCCACCTGGGCGAGCACCCGCTGCACCGGCAGCTCCATGCGGCCCAAAAGAGACGACGAGTCGATCTTGGCCAGCTCCTCGTCGAGCGCATCGGCGAGGTCCAGCACCGCGCAGGCCCGCAGGATCACGGTCTGCACCGCCTGCTCGTCAACGCCGTCCGAATCATCGAGCAGTGAAAGCTGTTGTTGCTCCGGGCTTTCGGCGCGAAGCTCCCGCTTCAGGTACCGCACCGACAAATCGTCGAGGGCGAAGCTGCGCTGCCCGGGCCGAACCAGGTATGCCGCCAGCGCAGTGTCGGAGGTGACCCCGCGCAACGTCCAGCCCCGGCCGGCCAGGTCATGCATGGCCAACTTGGCCTCGTGCAGGGCCTTGGGTGGGCCGGGGTCGGCCAGCCAGGACGACAACGCGTGCTCGTCCTCAGCCGTCAGCCTGGCGGTGTCGATGTAGCGGCCGTCGCCGTCCGCGGAGACGATGGCCAGGGCCGTGGCGTCGGCGTCATACGCCAGGTGCGTGCCGACCACCGCCATCCCGAACCGGTTGCCCAGGCTGTGTTCGGACAGCCACGCGGCCAGCTCTCCCGGTTCCAGTGCCCGCCCACGCACGTCGAACCCGTGCTCAACCTCCGGTTCGGCGGCCACCAGCGTGTCGAACAGCCGGTCCCGCAGCACCCGGAACTCAAGATCGTCGAAGAGCCGGTGGATCTGGTCGCGGTCCCACGGCAGTAGGCGCAACGTATCCGGGGTCTGGGCCAGCGGCACATCCTTGACCAGTTCGGTCAGCTCGCGGTTGAGCACCACACTGGACAGATTGGACCGCAGCGACTCACCGACCTTGCCTTTCACCTTGTCGACGTTGTCGACCAGGGATTGCAGCGAACCGTATTCGACGATCCACTTGGTGGCGGTCTTCTCCCCCACACCCGGGATGCCGGGCAGGTTGTCGCTCGGGTCGCCGCGCAGCGCGGCGAAGTCCGGGTACTGCGTCGGCGTCAGTCCGTACTTCTCCACCACCGCATCCGGCGTGAACCGGGTGAGCTCGCTGACCCCCTTGCGCGGGTAGAGCACGGTCACGTCGTTGCTGACCAGCTGCAACGAGTCACGGTCACCGGTGACCACCAGCACGCGGTAGCCGGCGTCCTCGGCCTGGGTGGCGAGGGTGGCGATGATGTCGTCGGCTTCGAAGCCGGGTTCGGCCAACACCGTGATGCCCAGCGCGCCGAGCACCTCCTTGGTGATGTCGATCTGGCCGCGGAACTCGTCGGGCGTCGCCGACCGGCCTTCCTTGTACTCGGGGTACTTCTCCTTGCGGAACGTCTGCCGCGACACATCGAAGGCTGCGGCGACGTGACTGGGCTGCTCATCACGCAGCAGATTGATGAGCATCGCGGTGAAGCCGTACACGGCGTTGGTTGTCAGCCCACCCTGCGTCTTGAAGTTCTCCGCAGGCAGCGCGTAAAACGCGCGGAAAGCCAGGGAATTACCGTCGAGCAGCATCAGTGTGGGCTTCGCGTCCGTCACGGCCCTAACTCTATGCACCGCCGCCGACGAGTTCGGCGGCCATCTCGATCAGCGCCCGCGCGGCCGGGCTGATCGGCCCGCTCGCGCGCCAGGCCAGCACGAGCCGACCACGCAGTTCAGGCCGGATCGAAATGGCGTGGACATCGGTGCGTTGACGTGCCACCGAACCCGGGACGATCGCAACGCCCAGCCCCCGCCCGGCGAGATCGGCGAGCGCGTCGGGCGTGGCGGCCTCGAACACCACGTGCGGCGCGACGCCGGCCGCGGCGCAGGCCCTGTCGAACTGCCGACGGATGCCGCCACCGGCAGGCAGCGAGATGAGCGGGCGCTGCGCGAGCGCGGCCAGTGTCACAGTCCGGCGCTTCACCCAAGGGTCGGAACGGCTCACCACAGCCTCGATCGGTTCGTCGGTCGTGGTGGCGACCACCAGGCCGTCGGGCACCTCGGAAGAACCGACCGACGTGATCGCGACATCGAACCTGCCGCTGCGGACACCGTCGATCAGCGCGTCAGAGGTATCGGTGGACAAGGTGATCTCCACCGCCGGGTGAGCCCGGTGGTAATCGGCCAGCAGTTGCGGCAGGTCGACGTTGTGGGCCGTCACGGTGCCCACCGTCACCGAGCCGCGGACCAGCTGGGTCAGCTCGTCGACCGCGGTCCTGGCGTGCCGCACCGCGTCGAGGGCGGCACGCGCATAGGGCAACACCGCCGCCCCGGCCGCGGTCAGCCGGACCTCGCGCCGCGACCGGTCCAGCAGCGGCTGACCCAATTCCCGCTCAAGCCGGGCGATCTGGGCACTGACTGCGGGTTGCGC
Organism: Mycobacterium shunyiense; assembly: GCF_058270075.1. Lineage (NCBI taxonomy): Bacteria > Bacillati > Actinomycetota > Actinomycetes > Mycobacteriales > Mycobacteriaceae > Mycobacterium > Mycobacterium shunyiense. The sequence continues at coordinate 14,727 of NZ_JBZDPU010000010.1, forward strand.
GACATGCACACGCTGCGCGGCGCGGGTGAAGTTGGCCTCCTCGGTGACGGCGACGAAGTACTCAAGCTGCCGCAATTCCATAACACTTGATTATAGTTTGTGTACTGAGATGCTATTGGACTTATAAATACTGCTCCGCGCAGGCTTGAGTCATGGACATCGTCATCGCAGGGGCCGGTATCGGCGGCCTCACCACCGCACTCACACTGCATGCCCGGGGCATGAGCGTCACCGTTGCGGAATCGGCGCGCGAACTCGCCGCGCTCGGTGTCGGTATCAACCTGCTTCCACACGCCGTACGTGAGCTGACCGAGCTGGGGCTGGGCGACAAGGTCCGCGCCATCGCGGCCACCCCGGCAGTCATCGATTTCTACTCCTCGGACGGGACACTGTTGTTCCGCGAGCCGCGCGGAATCGAAGGTGGCTACGGCTACCCGCAGTGCTCGGTGCACCGCGGCAAGTTGCAGATGGTGCTGCTCGACGCGGTTCGGGCCCGGCTGGGCGCCAAGGCGGTCCGGACCGGTGCCGGCGTCGTGGATTTCGCCGAAACGGCTGACGCGGTGCGCGTGCAGACCCGTGCCGGCGATTTCACCGCCGACGTGTTCGTCGGCGCCGACGGGGTGCACTCGATGGTGCGGCGTAGGCTGCACCCGGGCCCCGATCCACTCGCCTGGTCGGGAGTACGGATGTTTCGCGGCGCCAGCCGGATTCGGCCGTTCCTCGACGGCCGCACGATGGCCATCGTCAAGGGTCCGCACGGCGTCGAGCTGGTCACCTATCCGATCGGCGGTGATCTGGTGAACTGGGTGCTGCAGGTCCCCGAGGCCGGGGCCGGCCCCCTTCCCGGCGACGCGAACTGGAACACCCCGACCGATCCCGCGGCCGTGACCGCCCACATGTCCGGCTGGAGCCTGGACTGGCTGGACACCGCCGAGCTGGTGGCCCGATCCGACACGGTGTTCGAGTATCCGATGGTCGATCGGGAGCCACTGCCGCACTGGGGAACTCAACGCGTCACACTGGTCGGCGACGCTGCGCATCCGATGTACCCGGTCGGAGCCAACGGCGGGTCCCAGGCCATCCTCGATGCCGCCGCACTGGCCGACGAACTGGCCGTCGGCCGCGGTGTCACGGGTTACGAAGCCCGCCGCGTCCCGGAGACGACGGCCGTGGTGTACGCCAACCGTGAGATGCATGCCGGTGACCCGCGCGACCTGGACCGCGTCACCGCCACCTACCGACGAAACACTCTGGCGGACCGGAGTTCCCGATGAACGGACGATCGAACGCGAACATTGTTCTCGTACCCGGCGCGTGCCACGGCGGCTGGTGCTTCGATGACCTGGCCGCTGCGCTGCGGGCCGACGGCCACCGGGTGCTGACGCCAACCCTGACCGGGGTCGCCGAACGCGCGCACCTGGCTCACGCCGGGGTCAACCTCGACACCCACATCGCCGATGTGATCTCCGATTTCCACGCTCACCGCGTCACCGACGCGGTACTGGTCGGCCACAGCTACGGCGGCATGGTGATCACCGCGGTTGCTGACCGCATCCCAGACCGTGTGCGCACGCTGGTCTATCTGGATGCGTTCGTCCCGCGCGACGGCGAGTCCTGCTGGTCGCTGACCAACGACGAGCAGCGCCAGTGGTACATCGGGGTCGACGCGACCGGCTACGGCGTGCCCCCGCTGCCGTTCTTCGACGAACGCGCGACGGCCCACCCTCTGGCGTCACTGCTGCAGCCGGTCCGCCTCGGCGACGAGCCGCCGGGGATTCGCCGGATCTACGTCTGTGCCCGGCGGTGGCCGACGGAGTCGCCGTTCGCGCCGACCTACGAGCGGCTCCGCAGCGACCCCGGATGGACGACGTATGCCCTCGATGGGGCGCACAACCTCATGCGGGACAACCACACTGATCTGGTGCGCATCCTGCGGGACGCCGCCGGCGCGTAGTCCGCCGACGACACGTCGGTCGCGTAACCTTCCCTCGTGCCGTCGCCCCGCTCGATTCTGATCGGACAGGTGACGTCGCTGACCGGTCCGAATTACATGGGTCTGGAGAATCGGGACGGCGCACAACTCGCGGTACGGCAGTTGAACAACGCCGGCGGTGTCCTCGGCCGCCGCTTAGAGCTGACCGTCGAGGACGACGCGAGTCTCCCTGCAGGCGCAGTGGCCGGCTACCACCGGCTGGCCGATCGGGGCGTCAGTGCCGTCGTCGGCACTTCGTTCTCCAACGCGAGCCTGGCGGTCCTGCCGCACACCGACGATCGCAAAGTCGTGTACATGTCGACGGGAGCGGCGCACACCCAGGTCGATCCGGTCCGTCCGTATGTGTTCATGACGCCGCCGACCGGGCGGCTGGTCGCCGCACAGCTGCTGAGATACCTCCGTGATCACGGTCTGACCCGAATCGCGGTGGTGTTCGATTCCGACAGTGTCTTCAACCGCGAGGCGTGGGTGGCACAGGAGACCATGTTGAGAGAGTTCGGAATCGAAGTTGTCGCAATCGAATCCGTCAAGGTCGACACCCGGGACTTCAGGCCCGTTATCGCGCCGATTGCTGCAGGTGGCGCACAGGCTCTGATGGCGTGGGTCACCGGTCCCCCGGCAACCGGATTGGCGCTGGCATTTCGCTCAGCGGGCCTGAGCATTCCGATGGTCGCCGGAATCGGTGCCGCCAGTCCGGCATTCGTGGACGAGGTCGGTCCGGGTGCTGACGGAATCGTCGTGGCGACATCCTTGATGGCCGTGGAGGCAGACCTGCCACCGTCAGCGACCCGCGCCGTCATCAGCGGCCTGACCGAACCGTTTCAGCGCCGACACGGTGCGCCACCGTCACAGTTCGCGGTCGATGGGTACACCGCCGTAAAGCTCATCGCCGGAGCCATCGAGGCGGCGGGCGAGGATATTCCGGAGGCGGTCCAGCAGTCCATGGAATCCCTGACATGCCTCACCCCTGAGGGCGAATACCACTTCACGCCCGCCGATCATTCGGGCCTCGACGTGGGGGACGTGGCCGTCGCAGTCATTCGAGACAGTCGGTTTCGGCTGACGCCGTGGTCCCGAGCGGAGTTGCTCCGACATCTGACATAGCGGTCGCTGGCTCGCCCGCGAGGCTGAGCCGCTCGCGGATGACGTTCGCCTGGGTGCTGATTGCGCCGATATAACCGTCGGGCCGCACCAACACGTAGGCGCCGACAGGTACGTCGTAGTCCAAACTTGGCCCGAGGCTCACCTGGGGAACACCGAAATCTACTGTTTTGCAGTCGAATTCCAGCACAGTCCAGTGCGGGCCGCGGAACACGTCGAACAATCGACGACCATCGGGCAACAGACCGTCGGGTGCCCGGTCGCCGGCTTGCAGTCCGTCCAGGCTCGCATCACCGGCCGCCAGTGGACCGCCCCGGTAGCCGATGTCCAACTGGTGGATCGCGGCCGGTGCCGGCTCAGTCCCGCCGAACCCCTGGCGGTGTAGCGCACCGCTGAGTTGCAGTACCTCGGCGGCAACGGGCAGGCGTTCGGCCTCATAGCTGTCCAGCAGGTCAGCGGGTGCGCCGGCGATCACCGCGGCCAGTTTCCAACCGAGGTTGTAGGCGTCCTGCACCCCGGTGTTCACGCCCTGCCCTCCGGCGGGTGAGTGCACGTGGGCGGCATCCCCGGCGAGGAAGACGCGGCCGATCCGGAATTGTTGCGCCATGAGCAGATTCACCCGGTACAGCGAGATCCATCGCAAGTCCGACAGTGTGACGTCGCGCCGGCCCGACCGTTGTTCCAGCACCGCCTGCATTCCCTCGAGGGTCAGCGGTGGCGGGTCCTCGCCCGGCTCCATGGTGACCACCAGTTGGTAATGCTCGCTGCCGGGGAGGTTCCACAGCGAGAACCGCCGAGATTGATCGCCGTCCCGGGTCAGCAGGTGACAGCACCGGCTATCGAGCCCGCTGACCCGCACGTCACCGACCACGATGCGTTCCTCGGTCAGCGCACCGCCGAGAAACTCGACCCCCGACACCTTGCGTACCGTGCTGCGGCCACCGTCGGCACCGACCAGGTAGCCGGCGCGGATTCGCCCGCGGTTGGTGTCCACCGTGACGCCGTCGTCGTCCTGCGTGAAACCCGTTACCTCGGTGTCGAATTCGATTGTGCCACCGAGTTCGGCGAACCGCGCCGCCAGGATCTGGTCGGTGCGCCACTGCGGGATCAGCCAGGTGTACGGATAAGGCACCGCCGGCGCAGGCTCCAGCTCGGGCAGCCCGAGGAGCTCGTAGATCGGCTTCTCCCAGACCACGTCGGCACCGCGGTACAGCCGCATGGGCGGAAACGACTCACCGGCGGCCAGCACCGCACCGATGACCCCGAGGTCGTCGAAGACCTCCAGCGTGCGCGGCTGCAGCCCCTTGCCGCGCGAACCGGGAAACAACGTCGCCGCCTTGTCCAGCACCCGCGTCGGCACGCCTCGACGAGCCAGCTCGATGGCCAGCGTGAGTCCGGTCGGCCCGGCACCCGCGATCACGACCGTCATCGACAGACACCTCCGAGCAGGACCAGCAGCACGTCATCGATCAGCCGTGCGCTGAATGCCGCGTCGATCGGCAGGTCCAGGTGGATCTGGCGCAGGATCATCGCCTCGGCCACGTCATGGACGAGCTCGACATCGACGCCGGCGGCGAGGTCACCCCGGGCGATGGCCCGTTGCAGCGCATCGTGGAACGGCGAGAGCTCCTCCTTGGCGAGGTGTTCGCGGAGGGCCTCGGCCAGTTGTGCGTCGTGCCGCATCAGCGTCGCGAGCTCCGCAGTCACCCGCGTCAGCGGGTCCGCCACCTCCGCGGCGACCGCATCCATGACGGCGAACAGGTCACTGCGCAGCTGCCCGGTATCCGGCATGGCGGCGTTGCGGGCGGCGTCCGCCGCGTCCAGCGTGGCGCGCACCAGCTGTGCCTTGTTCGGCCACCGGCGATAGATGGTGGCCTTGCTGGCACCCGCCCGCGCGGCGACGGCGTCCATGGTGAGCGCCTGATATCCCCGCTCCGCCAGCAGTTCCGCCGTCGCGGCCAACACTGCCTGTTCCCGCTCCATGCCTCGCACCATGCTCGAAGCGTACGAAACCGTTTCGTACTCTTCAAACCAATATCCTGGCCCACGGGACAAAACTGCAACACGTTTCAGTTTTGCGGTCTTGATCGTTTAGGCTGGCCTCGTGCCAGCAGCATCTTCGCAACCCGCGATCGACGGATGGTTCGCCACCGACGACGCCGGTGCCACCCACCTGATCGGCGGCAAGTGCACTCAGTGCGCCACTTTCGTGTTCCCGCCGCGCGAGAACAACTGCCCCAACCCGGCCTGCGCCAGCGACACCCTCGACCTGGTGCCACTGTCCCGCCGCGGAAAGGTGTGGAGCTACACCGAGAACCGGTACCTCCCGCCGTCGCCGTATCCGAAGACCGACCCGTTCGAGCCGTTCGCGATCGCCGCGGTGGAGCTGGCCGACGAGGGCCTGATCGTGCTCGGCAAGGTCGTCGAAGGCACCCTCGCCGCCGACCTCAAGGTCGGCATGGAGATGGAGCTGACCACCATGACGCTCTACACCGACGACGAGGGCGTCGAGCGCACCACCCACGCCTGGAGGATCGCCTGATGAGCGCACCCGAACCGCTGTACATCCTCGGCGCGGGAATGCACCCGTGGGGCAAGTGGGGACGCGACTTCACCGAGTACGGCGTCGTCGCCGCCCGCGCGGCCCTGGCCGAGGCCGGGCTGGACGCGCAGCAGATCCAGTTCATCGCCGGCGCGGACACCATCCGCAACGGCTACCCGGGCTTCATCGCCGGGTCGACGTTCGCCCAGAAGCTGGGCTGGAACGGCGTGCCGGTGTCGTCTTCGTACGCGGCGTGCGCGTCGGGCTCGCAGGCGCTGCAGAGTGCGCGCGCCCAGATCCTGGCCGGATTCTGCGATGTCGCACTGGTGATCGGTGCGGACACCACCCCCAAGGGCGCCTTCGCGCCCGTCGGCGGCGAGCGCAAGAACGATCCCGACTGGCAGCGCTTCCACCTGCTCGGCGCGATGAACCCGGTGTACTTCGCCTTGCTCGCGCGGCGCCGGATGGATCTCTACGGCGCCACCGCCGAGGACTTCGCCCAGGTGAAGGTGAAGAACTCCCGCCACGGCCTGCAGAACCCGAATGCGCGCTACCGCAAGGAATCCGCGATCGAGGACGTGCTGGCCAGCCCGGTGGTCTCCGACCCGCTGCGCCAACTCGACATCTGCGCCACCTCCGACGGCGCGGCCGCTCTGATCGTGGCTTCGAAGTCGTTCGCCGAGAAGCACCTCGGCTCGCTCGAGGGTGTGCCGTCGGTACGTGCAATCTCGACGGTGACCCCGCGCTACCCGCAGCACCTGCCCGAATTGCCGGACATCGCAACAGATTCCACCGCAGTCGTGGCGGCGCCGGAACGGGTGTTCAAGGACCAGATTCTCGACGCGGCCTACGCCGAGGCGGGCATCGGCCCCGAGGACGTCAGCTTGGCCGAGGTCTACGACCTGTCCACCGCACTCGAGCTGGACTGGTACGAGCACCTGGGCCTGTGCGCCAAGGGTGAAGGCGAGCAGCTGCTGCGTTCGGGCGCCACGACCATCGGCGGGCGCGTGCCGGTCAACCCGTCGGGCGGCCTGGCCTGCTTCGGCGAGGCCATCCCGGCCCAGGCCATCGCGCAGGTGTGCGAGTTGACCTGGCAGCTCAAGGGCCAGGCCACCGGCCGGCAGGTCGAGGGCGCGAAGGTCGGCGTGACCGCCAACCAGGGCCTGTTCGGCCACGGCTCCTCGGTGATCGTCGCCCGGTGATCCCGTTGCCGCGCGAGCATTGCTCCTATGTCAAGCGGCGGCGGGTTGGGGGTCGTTGAGGCGTGCTTGTTCGTCGGTATGGAGTCGGCGGTAGACGATGCGGGCGAGGCGGCGTTTGAGGCAGCGGAGGGCTTCGGTGGATGAGTCGCCGTGGGCGAGGCGTTTGCGGTAGTAGAGCTGTCCGGGGCTGTTGGCGATGCGGATCTGGGTGAGGGCGATGCGGTAGAGGGCGGCGTTGAGTTGGCGGTTGCCTGAGCGTGTGAGGCGGACGCGTCCGGCGGTGTTACCCGACCACACGGGGATGGGGGCGGTGCCGCTGTGGCGGG
>NZ_JBZDPU010000011.1:0-118008 GCF_058270075.1 Mycobacterium shunyiense
GTTGACCTGCTAGAACAGTCATTGGTCAAGATCTACCTATGATGCATTTGATGCAAATGTCGCATCTTTGACGAGTGCCTTGATTCGCTCAGGCCGGAAACCTGACCAGTGCTCGTTGCCGGCCACCACGACGGGCGCCTGCAGGTAGCCCAGGCTCATCACGTAGTCGCGGGCCTCGTCGTCTGCGGTGATGTCGACCTTCTCGAACTCGATGCCCTGCTTTTCCAGGGCCTTGTAGGTGGCATTGCACTGCACGCAGGCAGGCTTGGTGTAGACGGTGATGGTCATTTGCGACTCCTCATGTAGTGAATAGAGAAAGCATTCCTCGTATTCCTCCATATTAATACGAGAAGGCCACTTATGCAATAACTGTAGCAAATTTCAACCAGTCATTTTAGCGTTATTCACCTCGATGGCTATTTGGCAATTCATCCGCTTTCGCAATCATTATCGCGGAAGGTGCGGCGGTCCCTCTATTCCATGCGATTGCTCTGCCCGGCACCTGTTTAGCGTCACATTTGATGCGAGCTGGCTGCGGCGGTGACGCTCCATAGGCGTTCTCGCTCGCGATCCTCAAGATTCGAGTGCCACCGCATGTAGGTGCTGGGATTTTTGCGATATAGCAATGTCGTATTGAGGGGCGTCAGTGAAATCACGCCGGATCACTCCAGGGTGAGTTTCCGAATGTCAAGACGGCATTACAGCTGGTCGGTGCCCGAGGTGGAGGTAAAGGGAGGTGGTCAATTCCAGTGCTCGATGCCAACGCTGACCTGGTGTCGGCCGTCTGCGTCGGTGTGGTGCTGTTCGTGGCAGGCAAGGGAGCGCAGTGCGGTGGCGACGAGGTCTGGTAGTTGGCCGGCAGTGGCGGTTTCGTGTGTGACGCTGGCAAGCCATACGAAGGGATCGGCGGTCGCGGTGCGGATGTCGGTCGGATAGATCGCGATGTGCCAGCCAACGTGGACGTTGTGGGTTTCGAGGGCGAGACGTTGGGCCAGGGGAGTGATGTTGGCGGAGTAGTCGCTGATCCATAGCCAGTCGCCGGTTTCCAGCCGGGATCGGAAGTACGTGCACCGGCCGCCGGCGTCGACCACCTGCAGTGCGATGCCGAAGCGGTGGCGGATTTCGTCGAGAATGGCGTCGAAACCGCGACTGTCAGCGTGCCCGGCGTCGTTTCCGTTGCGGGCTCGGCGGCGCATTGACCGCCCGTGGGTCAGCACGGTGGCCGTCCCGTGATTTGGCAGCGGGTGGCGTGGTCGGGCACCAGGTGCCCGACGATGTCAGCGGCGATGTCGACGAGCTCGGTAAGCAAGTCGCGGACTTTCTCGTCCCGGGCGGTGCTGAGGTGGTCCTGGCTACTGCGCAGGTCGCAGAGCTCGTCGCGCAGCGGGAACCAGTCGGCGAGCAACTCGATGACGGGGCGAGTGATGTGGTGGGCGGTGGCGGGCATGATCGGGCCTTTCGGGTGGTTGGGCAGAGAGTGGTTGTGGCGTTCACCGGAGGTGGGGGACGGGTGGTCTCCCCACCTCCGGGAAGGGTCAGGACAGGAGGCGTATCGCGTGACCGCCGAGCCATTGGGAGACGTTGCTGCTGACGGCGTTGCCGAAGCCCATCGTTTGCTCAGCTTTGTTTCCCATCGCCCGGTAGGTATCCGGAAAGCGTTGGGCCCGAGCGTGCTCACGGGGGGTGAGCATCCGGAAACGGCAATCTGCCACGTCGATCGTCGCTCCGGAGACAAGTCCGGCCGAGTCGCGGGTGGCCACGGTGTGCAGGGGTTCGCGGGTGGTCTTGGCGGTGCCTTTGCGGAACGGGACGACCAGGCTGATCGGCGGCTGCTGCGGGCAGGTGGCATTGGGCGGCACTGTCAGGGCCTGGTGACCGCCACCTCCGGATCCTGTCGTGACCGTCGCCAGGGGGTCGGCAATGCTGGTCGCATCGGCGTGATTGCGTAGCACCGTGATCCACGGTTGCGGGGTGAACAGGCCCTCGGTGTCGCGTGTGGTACGGGCCCGCATCGGGACATCGGTGGTGATGGCGGTGTCGTTCCAGGTTCCGCCAGCGGGCACCAGCATCGGGGGTACGGCCATGCCGTCGCCGATCTTGGTCGAGCGTGTCGGCATGGGCGCGGCAGATACCGGGTAGGACCGTGAGTCTCCGTCAGCGCCATGGTTGGTCGCGACGATGGTCGGTTCGGCGAACATTTCGATTCCGGCCCGAATGCGCCGCATCGTGGAGGCGGCCAGGGCCTTGCGGCGATCACCGATCCGCTCACCCAGGTTGCTCCAGTCGATGGCGGCGGCCGCAGGCAGGACGAACGGCTCGACGATGTTGTGGCGGCAGGAGGCGTTTGGGCACCGGTACACGTACTGCTGGCGGTACTTGCCGATGCGGCGGCGGTCGGGGCGCTTCCACGATTGGACGGCGGGGTTGACGGCTTCGCACAAGGGGCACCAGGCCAGGGGGCGGGGCCGAATCTCGTCCATGGGCACGCCTTTACGGGCGAACAGAAAGTACATGCGATCGCGCCATTGCGGGGCGAACGGGTTGGTGTCGTCACCGATGTGGGCCGAGGACACGGACACGAACTGGTGGCTGTAGCCGAGGGTGTCCATGGCGGTCAGCCAGACGTCGAACAGTTCCCATCGGGCCGCCTCGACCACGTTCTCGACGAAAACCAGGTCGTAGCGGTGCACTTCGGTGGCTCGCACGACATCCCAGAAGGTGGCGCGGGTGCGGTCGCGGCCGGCCGAGGGGACGTGGCCCTCGTCTTCGAGAAGCGACAGCTGGGTCCGGGGCGCGGCCGTGCCGCCAGCGGGTGAGAGTTCGGTGCAGATGGGCGATGCCCACAAGATGTCGGTCTTGGGCATGCGGCGCATGTCGTAGTTGGAGACGTCGGCGATGATGTGGTCGGCACTTGGGAAATTGAGTGCATGGGTGGCTATCGCCAGGTCCCAGTGATTTGCTCCGAGCGCCAATGTGAGGCCCGCGTTTTCCAGGCCGATGCTCGAACCTCCGAAGCCGCAGAAGATGTCGGTGTAGGTAATGCCGGTCGGCTTTCCGCTGGGTCGCCAGTCAGAGTTTGCTGAGTCCAGGGCGCTGCGGATGTCGGCGAACTGTTCTGCGGTGAGAGCGGGAGCGTCCACGATGTTCATGCGATTACCTCACGGGGATGGGGTGCGAAGGCGGGGGCACTTTCTGATGTTGTCTATAGTCTACATCAACTGTTGCCCATAGGCAACACTTAGATGGTTCCTGGTTCGCTTCGTACCGCGTGAGTCATGTTGTTGCGCAGGCACTTGGGGGATCTCGGCACTCAGTCGGCTGGCTCCCACGAGCTGGTGTAGGTCACGACGGTGCGGGCCACGACTTCCACGTACCCCGCCGGGAAACCCCAGTACTGCGCTTCGGGGTGGGTGGCCCACTGACGTGCCTGGTTCTCGTTGGGAGCTTGCGTGATGTGTCCGCGCTTGGATGTGAGCGCAGGAGAGTCGCGCAGCCAGCGCACGCCCCATTCGGTGCGTTCCACACGTTTGCCGCGCTCAGCTCGACCCGGGAGGTCGAACAGAGGAAGAGTCATGGTGTGACCGTGAAGAGCTCGAGTTGACCGATCGGCAGCAGGCCAGGCATCACCTCGTTGGGCCGGAAGAGCCCCGAAGCGCCGTCGCCGAATTTCACGTTCACGTGGTTGGGGGTGATATCTGCGATCACACCGGATTTCACAGTTCCCGGGCCGAGGACCACCTTGACGTGCTGGTCGATGCTGAACTCATCCAGCGAGGTAGCGCAATGGCCGGCGCATTCATTGTCGGCGCCGTCCAGGTCGTCCTCGACCATGATGAATCCCAGTGCGCGATCGAGGGCACGATCTTGCCACTCCTGGATCCGGCGCAGCTCGCGGTAGTGGGCGTCAACTTCCGCGTCGGTCGGGTGGTACCTGCCGCCGTAGATCGGGTCACCTTCGTTGCGTCGGCGGCATTCGGCCTCCCGACCGCAGCGGCACCAATCGCGTCGGATGTTCTCGGCGTTGAATGCGCGACGCACTGCGCGAAGTTCGTCGGTCACCTCCTGGGGCAGGCTGCGCGCGTACCGGTTGAGTTGCGCGGTAGTGACTGTCACTGATTTGACTGGCGGCCTTCCGATGTCGGTGGTCCACCACGGGGACACGATTTTGCCTCTGCCGCAGGTGTAGCCGTTCGCTAGCCATTCGGGTCCTCCGTCGATACGGTGCCCTGTGCTGCTAGAGAGGCGTGACATCAAATCCGCGACACCGTCAGGCCCGAGCAGGCAGTCACGCATTGCCCATCCGCCGATTGAGCGCAGCAGCCACCGTTGGTCCTCGGTCAACGACGGCCTAGCCATCACGCATCACCCCTGCGAGAACGGCAGGTGCCACAGCACGTGCACACCGCGAGGTGGGCCCGAGTGAAGCCACTTGCGGAGCGTCCGTGAGGATTTCGAGCCGTCGTAGCCATGATGGCTACCCCCTTCCGATGTTGGCGTGTTGCCTATAGGCTACCGTCGCTGTAGACTATAGGCAACATCAACGAGGGGGTTTGATCTCAGATGAGCAGCACCGTAGCCGAATTCACACCACGCCTGGCCGGGCTGAACGAGGATGAGCGGACACCGACGGTGTGCGTCTCTTTCGGCATGGGACTGGACAGTTCAGCGTTGCTCGCGCGGTGGTTGACCGACCCATCCAGTCGCGACTTTGCACTCGAAGACATGGTTGTCCTCACCGCGATGACCGGCCACGAGAGCGCAGCCACCATCAGCGCAGTGACCCGTCATCTGTTGCCGCTGTTGCGAGCCCACTCCGTGCGGTTCATCCAGATCGCGCGCAGTCAACGCAAGACCACCCGAATCGGCGACGGCGTAGTGGTCCTCGAAGATTCTCGGTTCCCCCGTGAACTTCACGCCAAAGGCCTCTACACTCTGGGCGATGAAATGCGTGCGGCAGCAACACTTCCGCAGCGCGGGGGCGCCAGGTTGTGCTCGGTTCACTCTAAGGGAGACCTATTGGATCCGGTGATCGCCCGGATCACCAGGGGTCGGCCATTCCGGCACGTGATTGGTTTCGAGGCCAACGAACGGGCCCGGGCCGACAAGGATCGCCTCTTCGATAGCGCGCTGCGGACCGGTTGGTATCCATTGCGTGATTGGGGCTGGACCCGAGTGGATTGCCACGACTTCGTCGTCGACACCTTTGGTGAGCCGATTCCCAAGTCCTGCTGCGGGTTCTGTGTCTTCGCGATGAGCACAGCCAACGGGCGAGCGGCGACGGTGCAACGGTACCGGCAGGAACCGGAGCTGGGCGTAGAAGCACTCGTGCTCGAGCACTTGGCGCGAAGCATCAACCCGTCCCAAACACTCATCGAGGGCAGCAGCGCCGCTGACCTGGTCGCGACCGCAGGACTGACAGAAGTGCAGCAACGTTTCGAGCTCCAACTGGCCACGTGTGACTGGTCACTGTATGAGGTGCGGCGGCTGGTGCGCCCGGGCCGCAGCGGAGGGAAGGGGATCACCGCGCGGTCCCTGCGCGTCACTTCGACCGGCTCACGAGACCAGATGACACGCGAACTCGCATCCCGACCAGGAAGACGTGTGCAGGGCGCCGACGGCATCGTGCGCCACATTCTGCGCGACCGAGCGACCGACCCGTCCAACGTCGATCACCTCTATGTCGCGGCGCCGGCCGGCGGCCTGGACAAACAGCGCCCCGGTTTCGAACAGTGGTGGCAGGAGGTCACCGGCGATGCCTTGTTCTGACATCTCCCCAGACCCGTCAGCGCTTGTAGACTATGAGCGACAAGAATGCTGGGATACCGACCAGAGGACGTTCGTGGGTGCCACCGGAGATTTTGACGAAGCAGCAGTGCAGGCGCGCGTTGGCGCAAACATCAGGCTTCGGCGCGAAAAGGTCGGTCTGAGCCAGGGCGCGCTGGCCGAACGCGCGGGCATCCATCGGACGTTTCTCAACCAGCTGGAGAACGGTCACCGTGGGTGCACCGTCACTGTGCTGGCTCGGTTGGCCATAGAACTTGACACCAGCGCCTCGGTGCTGGTGCTTGACATCGTGTAGCCATGGCAGACGGGCATGCCCAGGAGCAAATCACCGTCTCCTCACTGGCGTTCAGGGATTTGCCGGCTGGCCCCGCAGAGCTGCGTGACGAGCTGCCGCTCGTGGCCACCGTGCTGCGGGTCATCCCAGGGCCACAAGGCCGAGGCGAATTTTGGTGCGCCAGGCTCGAACGTCCCGTCAAGTACCGAATTGGCGATGCGTTCGACACCACGCGTTGCCAGCCGGAGTTCCTCGGCCACGACAGCGAGGGTCCGTTTTTGTGGATCCAAATCATCGTGATGAGCGCACACCACCCTGGGCAGCGAATACAACCAGGAATCACCACCGGTATGCAGGTAGACGTCGCCTATGTCGTGGACCTCACGCTTGGGCAGGACAGCGCTCTCGATCCGGCAAAGGTTGACTACGCTGGCATCGCCATCGTCGACGACCAGCCAGGGCTGCTCGCTGTTCGTGCCGGTCTCATCGACCGAGTCCAGTCGCTGGTCTCAGCGCTCAAGGAGCTCTCTGGCCAGGACCTGGCCGACCACGTGCCACAACCGTTGGGCCCCAACGCCGTCCAGGGCGACAAGCTGTACGCGATCACCTCTGCCCATCTGCGCTATTACGACGGATCGCACGACATAGGCCAGGGCTGGCGGTCAACAACAGACCCCGACGAACTCTTGTACTGGATTGCCGACGACCTCGCGCGCCACGCCGCGTGGGAATGGACTCAGCGCACTCCGTCTGCGGTGCGCATGGACCAGCACCAGCTTCGGGACTTGCTCTGGATTCCGCAATGGCTATTGCTGTTGACTGCGCTGGATCCGAGGTGGGCGCAACGCACCCGCCGCAGCGTTCTCGGCTAAATGTGCCATTCCATCCGAGATCTAGTGCCGTCGAGCTCGTCGTCAGTGCTCATGGGCTGATGATCCGTCCTTGCGGTTACCGCACGTCGAGATTGCTCAAGGCTGCTGACGTGAGCGGACTCCTGCCCTCTGTGCAAGTCGCTCGGGGCCGACGTAGAAGTACAGGCTGTTGGCTTCGTTGATGGTGGAGGCGGTGTCAAGGGGCTGCGCCGCGAGCCGGCTGACGGTTGCGGCTACAGCGCTGGCGAAGTACTCGGGCCATTGCACCGTTCGAATGGCCGTCACAGGTTGCTCTCCCCGAGCTAAACCGACAGCGACATCGACGTGCGATCCGGGCATGACCGCGGGCATGCCCGGCGTCTTGCCCGCAAGGGTGTCGCGCTGTGGATTGAAAAGGAAAAACTCCCACGGCATACTGCCGAATCGGCAACTTAGGATCCCGTGGTGGCGTCCGTCGCCCCACGCGAAACGTGCCTCTGCTGTGTGGAATTGGTCGAGCTGCTCCGGTGTCGGAGCGATGTCCACGATCAGAACGCACCCTTCAGTGGTCAACACCAGTTCTTGGCCCGGCCACCGTCGCACACCCGAGTCGTACACCTCGCCGACACGCAGCCGCAATGGATCTACCGTGCAAACAGCCTCGGCCGCCGGCCGCAGGACCGGAAGGCCCAGGCACAAAGACGTGAGGTTGCAGGCGTCGCCGCCAGCCGCCAGCTCATGCCGCTCTGTCATGGTGTCGATTCTCCCAGCGATCGCAACTGCGCACTCGGCCCATCGCCCGGTGTAGCACTGGCCTTCGTGCAGGTTCAACACGAAGCCACGAGTGCCTACCGGGCCGATTGACCCCGCGAAAGCACTGCGGCCCGGGCCGACAACCTGACCAGCTGTCAGCCAGCGACGGACGCTCGGCGGTGCGCGCGCACCCGGCACGCGGGCGAGCAGTAAACGCGGCGGCGTCCCGATCGCGCCTGTCGAATGACCCCTTCACACACCGGGCAAACGCGCGTTTCGTTACATGCGCGCTCGCTGGGCTCCATTTCGTTACAGGTCACCTCGGGGAGACTGAATATGTCCACGTCAGCGATGGCGACGGTCGCAAGTGGGCGGTTGGACCAGAGCACTTCGGTGCGCCCTTTGTAGACCCCACCCTGGCTGGTCGCGGTCGTCAGTTCAACTCGGTACCAATCGGCATACAGCTCGTTGTCATAGAGCGTGGACGCGTACCCAGAGAGGACGACCGTTGCCGCGCACGAATGCAAGGACTCAGCCAGCTCCCGATGCTCGGCCGGCGACAGCATCTCGTTGCGGTAGTTGCGTTCTCGGACATCACCGACATAAGGGGGGTCCACGTACATCAACGTGCGCCGCCCCTTGCCATAGGCGGTGATCATGTCGAGACCTGCGCGGCACTCCAGCGACACCGACCGAATCCGTTCGGCAACGGACTCCATTCGCCGCACGTACCCGTCAAGGCGTCGCGGCATCGAGGTGTGCGCGAAGTCCGCGGAGTCGAAACGCCAGCCGGTTGGGCGCAAGGTTCCGGTGCGTCCCTGTGCCAGGCAAATCCAGATCCGGCGGGCACGTTCGAGGTCATCCAAGTCTGCAGGCCGGTTCAGGGCCGCTTTGCGCTCGGCTCGTGAGTGAGGGGTCAGCGCGCAGTGCCGTGCCAACTGTTCGGGACGCTCGCGCAGCATCCTCCAGAAGTGCACTATGTCGCCGTCCAGGTCGTTCACTGTTTCGAGACGACTTGGCTTCTTAGCCAACAGCACTGACAGTCCGCCAGCATACGGTTCGACGTAGTGGGTGTGCTCGGGAAGCATGGCGGCGATCGTCGCGGCGATCTTCTGCTTGCCGCCGAAGTATGCGAACGGCGGACGCAAAGCTGGCGTTGCCAACGTTCCCCCCTGGGGCTCAAATCTATAGAAGTTTGGGTGGGCTAAAGCAGCTCGGGAGACGTGTCCGCTGCCCCCTCGTCGAAATGGCCGACGAAGCGGTAGTAGACCTCGGTGTCAGTGGCATGGGGGTAAGCGTGGTCGCGCAGATATACCAGGACCGCTGGCCGTGCCGTTTCATCGTGGCAAATCGCTCGGGATAATCCGACGGATGTGCGGCGGTCAGGCACGCCACATAGCCGTCCATGCTGCCTCCGCGGTAATGCTTGTGTCCCTTGCAGCCAGAGCGACCATTCGGACAGTTCGACATCGTGTACTCGCTCTCGCTTCCTCAACCAGGTTGGGCGGGTCGGGACTGGGGGTTCGAGGACACCATTTCGTTGTGGTGCCAGGATGTT
This sequence comes from Mycobacterium shunyiense, assembly GCF_058270075.1. Classification (NCBI taxonomy): domain Bacteria; kingdom Bacillati; phylum Actinomycetota; class Actinomycetes; order Mycobacteriales; family Mycobacteriaceae; genus Mycobacterium; species Mycobacterium shunyiense. The sequence continues at coordinate 9,221 of NZ_JBZDPU010000011.1, forward strand.
TGAAAGCACTGAACTCGGTTCACAACGCAGGGCTGGTTGGGCTGATCGGTGCTGGGGATCCACCCGACGGATTCGAGAAGGCGGTCGACGGTTGGCAGGAGCTGTTCGGGGAGCGCAGGTCCGAAGCTTACGAGCTCCGACACCGCCAGCGCTGCTGTGGTGTGTGCGACCCACCTCGGTGCGGGCACGACGTCGATCGCAATGAGAACCCGGGACCCTTCGCCGGCGGCGCGGAGCCGATCGATCACGCCTGCCAGGTGCAGCAGTTCGCCGGGCCGATGGGGACCGAATGCGCTCTGTGCCTGGTTCAGCCAGTGAACAAGGTTGATGTCAGCCCACATCCGGATATCACCGAAGCCTGGAGATTCGCAACATCCGACTCGCGGGGGCCACATGGTGTCATCGTGACGGGGAAACGTATCGGCGAGAACTACCTCGCTCGCCAGTGGCTGAGGAACCCCGAGCGCTGCCAAGCGTTCGGTCAACGCCCTCGCAGAAGAGGACCGGCCAGAAACATATCCGTGGGCCGTGGGGATGGGGAGCTGGCGCATTGTCGTTACTTCTTGACTGAGTCGACGTGGCCGTTGCAGGGAGGTCCCCAGATGCCGCGATGTAGTTCTTGGGCCTCGTGTTCAGCCGCGGCGATCTGGGGCTGAAGGCTCACCGGACGGTGGTTGAAGACGTAGTTTCGGGCGATGCCGGCTCGTGCAGCTTCGATTGAGTAGTTCCATCCGTCTGAGCGCTGTATGTAAGCGAGGGTGCGACCGTACTTGTCACGCGGGTCCAAAGAGGCATCAGAGATGATGGCTACTCGATGTCCGGTCAGCATGCGGTCGGCATAGTCAGCGGCTTCGACGGCTCCGCATCCAACTGTCCAGCCTGGCTTGTGCAGTTCGGGCGTATCGATTCCCGCGATCCTGACGCGCAGGCGGCCGCGGTGGTCGTCGCGCACATCGATCGTGTCACCGTCGACGGCACGCAGAACGGTCGCGGTCGGCGGCTGGGGAGGTCGGTCTGCGGGCGCGTGCGGGGGCAGGCTGCATGCCGCGGCAACGGCAACGATGGGTACGGCTGCCCCTGTTCGCCTGATGGCCGAGATCGCCGGGCTGGGCAGCCACCACGTTGCGCCTATGGTCATATTACGCATAGTAAAGCACTCGTGAACGATTCTAAAGCAGTCGTCCCGGTTGCCGTTCCCTAGACGATTTGGGAGACATTTGACGAGATAAAGGCACTGCTAGTCTGAGGCATGGCCGTGGGCACCAAGGAATTTGGGCAATTCGTTCGCATGATGCACTCTGAGGCTGGGTTGCGGCGCGGGAGGGGCGAAGCGGACCTGCCGAGCTCGCGCAGTGGGGTACTGGCCAGTGTTGAAGCTGGCAATCGAGTTGAATTTTCCGAACAGGCGCTAGCCCAGTTAGATGCCGATATGTGTTGGCCCAGCAACCTGAGCACCCTGCTGTTGGAAAGCGACTCCTACCACGTGAGCGCGCACATCAGACGACTGTCGTTCGGCTCGGTTGCAGACCTGCAACGCGAAAACGGCTACCGAGCACCAATTATCGGGGTCCTGCCCGCCGACGGCCGGCCGGTGACGATGCCTACTCAGCTGACAACAACGCTGCATCGCAACCTCGTGCTGAATATCGCTCACGCCTGGCGGAAAACCACTTTCATCGACATGTGCGCCTACGACCATCCCGACCACACGTTTCACCTCAAAGAGTTCTTCGCCCAATGGGAGGCATATACCGGTGGGCAGGCCTACACGACCATAAGCACCAACTTTCCGGGCACCGCCCTTGTGATTGATCCGGTTTCCGAGATCGACCGTATGCGCCGCGCGGAAAAGTTGATCGACCTGCTATCAACGACCGAGCTCACACACGAAGAAAAGACTCGCAAAGCATTCACGCTGGTATGGGCCGCAGCTCAAGCCAACCGCACCAAAGAAGCCGGGTTGACAGTATTGACCCGCCTCGCAGTGGATGGCCGTGACCCATCAACTCGGTCCATCGTGCTCGACAAGTTCCAGCCGGCCTGGCGTGAATCGGGGCTATCTGCAGCTGCGGCCGAACCCGATTGGGACGCAATTGACCTGTTCGCCGGGATCATGCGGGGCAGCGACACACTCACCGACGTCAGATTCACGCCCAACGGCGCTCAGGAGCCAGAGGTCATCACCATTGATGGCCCGACCATTTCACCAATCGCCGCACTCTTCGGCAAGCCCTCGCTCGTTCTGTATGACTCACGGATCAACCCAGAGGTGCCGACCATCGTCAACTGGTTTGGCTCGGTCTCACTTCCCACGCTCACAATCGCGGCTGACAACCACCACGTTCATCCAGACCCTGCCGGTGAGGGGGGCTATGTGCTGCGGCTGGCCGAGGCCAGACAAGGAAGCCACGTTGGCGAGCTCAGTAGCTACGGGGGCATCGACCCCTATGGCGCGCAGCCGAGACTGGATGGCTGGTTCGGCGACCGCACCCTAATACTGATGGACGATGAAGTAGCACAACGGGTGTACGTGCCACAAGGGCTCTACTGAACTGTTGTGGCGATCTTCCTACAGGCGCACGTCAGCGGCCAGAACAGTGTCGAATCCGGTTCCTGGATGCGGCACGTCACCCAGCCGGGCGGGCACATCACCGGGGGAGAGGTACCGGCGATGTGGCTGCTGAGGTGCGTATCAGAGGCGGCCATCCAGTCGGCGTTTGACCGGCCACCGCATGTCGGGTGCCACCGCTACGGTTGGTCACTATGGCCCGACCACTGCCGTTGTTTCCGCCGCCGCTGGGGAATCGGTCTGACGTTGGTCCGTTCTATGCCTGGCTCGATGATCTGGCGTGCGAAACCGCACCAGTCCACGACCTACTCTCGGAGACCCTCAGCAGTTTTGCCCTCGATGGGCGTGAGCGCAGCATTTTGACTGCCAGATTTGGCCTTGGCGGCCAGGATCGTGTCACGTTGCAGGCGATAGGCGAACAGCACTCGATCTCTCGTGAGCGGGTCCGCCAGCTCGTCGACCGCTCTGTGACCCGCGTGCTGGGGCGGGCGCTCAAGTCAGTCGACAACGACGTGAGAACTGCCCGCGACTTGCTGACTCAAGAGTACGGACCGGGCGGGGACGTCGAGGCGCTTATTCGACGGCTCACTCTCGAAGCTTGCGCTACCGAGACAGGGCCATTGACGAAGAGTCTCGCGGTGATGAAACTGCGCCTTGCCGGGCACTGCGCATCTGGTACTCAGCAGATCGCCAAGGAAGTCCATTCGCGAGTCGCCAGAGTCCGCAAGCGGCTTCGGGAGCTAGAGAGCATTGAGCGCAAAGCGTCCGTAGCCGACAGCTACGCGAGTGCCCATCTGCAACGCTGGCTGAGCCATGTCGAGTGGCCGGCCGACACCACCGGTCCCTGCCGCCCGATTCCCGACCACGCAACTCGTCACGTCGATATCGACGAGGAAGGGCACGGCGCAACCTTTTTCGACAAACTCGGTCGCGAGGCGGCGTGGGATAGCCGGTTCGAGGCGAGGCTGTTGCGGATCTTGAATGACAGTAGTTTGGTGGCGATATTTCAAGAACAACCCGTGCGCGTCGGCTACCAATGGAAAGGTCAACCAAAGGCGTACTTTCCTGACGTGGTGGCACAGCTACGCGATGGCCGTACGGTTCTGATCGAGGCCAAACCGCTCTACGAGGTTGCGTACGCGATGAACCAGGACAAATTCGACGCAGCGCGCGCGTACGCACATAGTCAGGGATGGGGGTGGCTAGTGTGGACAGACCGCTGCAGTATTCCTGAGTTGGTAAGGCGCAATGTTGATCCTGTTCTGGCACAACGTGTCACGGAGACAGTCATGTCCGGCGACCTCGACTGGAGAGCTCTGCGACGTTTCGACGCTGAGGGCTTGGAGCTCCTGGACCTGATCGCATTGACGATCGCGAATCGCTGGCGGTGGGAGCGAGAACCGTTCCGGCTCACGGTTGCCCGCTCGGAAACCGAGCGTAACGCACGCGACCTGACCGCCAGCCCTCGACTTCAGGCGGGGTCATGAAGGTGAGCTTCGTCCCGATTTGTGAGAACCCTTCGATGCCTGGGGACGCAAGCCCACGCCTGTTACTTAGCCATAGCGAACGCCGACGGCGAGCGCGCACGACAACGCTCTGCGGAACTCGGCATCCCGAATCGCGCGGTCTGCGGGACCATGATTGCCCGCGGCGCTTCGGCGATCTGCGAGCTCGACGTGCTCGACCAGCTCGCGTATCCGCACGTGGTCGGCGGGAGCCCATGCCATCCCGGCAACCGATTCGATCAGCCGTCGCACCATGACTGCGTCCGGAGACAATGCTTGACTCATGGAGTTCAGTTTCGCCCATCCCCAGTAGCCTGCGAGCGGAAAAACGGCTCCACTTTTGGTTCCACAGAAGCTGGCCGTCGCATTCCGCTACCGTGGCGGGTATGGATGGGGATGATCGCCTGGGTGCACACGCGCCTGGTCAGCGCAGCTGGCCAGATTATCCGCCGCCCGTTATCAGCGTTCAAGGCCGCGAACTAGGCGTTTCCGGCCCCTTTGGTCCACTTGGCACGCCAGCGATCAATGATCGCCTGCGCCTCGTCAGCCGAGATCTCCTCATGATCAACGTCGTTGTGCCCCAAAAAGTACTTGCGTAGGTACTCGGTGGGATGCCACTGCAGGTCGCGGCCGAATGTTTCGTCGGTCGGCAGCGGGCTGGTGTGAACGCGCCGAACGAGACCCGACGGGTTCGCACGCGTTCGTCCGCCAGCCAGCTTTGCATAGTAGGTGGTGTTGGGCTCCAAGGGAATTGGCGGATCGACGCTGCCACCTTTGCTGTTTAGCTGGGTATCCTCGTTGGCCCACTTGGCACGCCAGCGATCAATGATCGCCTGCGCCTCGTCAGCCGAGATCTCCTCATGATCAACGTCGTTGTGCCCCAAAAAGTACTTGCGTAGGTACTCGGTGGGATGCCACTGCAGGTCGCGGCCGAATGTTTCGTCGGTCGGCAGCGGGCTGGTGTGAACGCGCCGAACGACTCCAGCCGGATCCTCGCGGGTGCCGCCAGCTGCCAATACGGCGTAATAGGTCAACCGCGGCTCAGTCATCTTGAACGCCACTTGTGGCATTAGCCCAGAATGGGCGACCTTCGCTGCCGGGCGGCCGCGACGCTTGCATGTGTCTGCTCATGATTACATCTTCGCTCGCCGGTCTGGCATACCGCGCCCACAAAATGGAACCGGCGAAGAACTTCATGAGCTGGCTCAGACCGGAGACACGGTGCTCGCCGTGGGGATTGCTCCAGCGTGGCGCCAGCCAGCCTCCCAGCCGACTGGTATGCGGTCTCATTGGATCGGGCGTCAGCCGAAGCGGAGGAGGTCGGTCACGCGCAGGTGGACGTAGGTTCGCCCGGTCGTTCCGAAGTTGGCGAGTTCAGGTGCGCTGTTGATTGCGTCGGCAACCTCGGTCGGCAACTCTTGGAAAGTCGTGACGCTCCGGATTTTTCCGGCGGCGATGAGCTTCTGGATGTAGTGGTGCACGCAGCGAGCCAAGGTGTCCACGCGTTCCCAAAAATCGACACCGTGGCCGGTCACCACTCGGAGCCTGTCGTGGCGGATGTTGCAGACTCCGGTGTAGGTGTAGTGGTCATTGACGAAGCGGACGCGGGCGGTGGGTGCCACGCTGTCGTCGGTGGCGAGGGCGCCGCCTCCTTGTCCTCCGAATAGGGCGACAGTGGCGACGTAGGTGATGGTTGTCACGGGGGAACTCCTTCGCAATCGCTGTTGCCTATAGTCTACATAGCATGTTGCCTATAGGCAACAACACAGCGGCGCGGAGTTCCCGAAATACCTTTTCGTACAAGCTGTTTGATCTGGTTGACCGCTGGCGGTGCTGCGACGCGTAGGCGAGGCCTGGATTGACCGACGCGTGACGCGTCAGCGCCGGAACCCGCGGCGGGCAGGGCGTGGTTCTAGCCCGTCGAACAGGTCGAACCAGGTCTCTGGATCCGGGACGTCGCCCAACCATACGGGCGCGTCGCCGGGGGAGAGGTGCCAGGTCAGGTGTCGGTTCCCAACGAGTGCATCGGTGGCCGACGCCCAGTCTCCGTCGGCTGCAGACTCGGGCAGCGCTGACACTTCCTCGCTGTACTGGCCGTCCATCCACATGGACTGGGCCGTGGCTACCGACAGCACCAGCGCGACCTCTTCAGCCACGCAACGCGGGTAGGGCAAGGTATCGGCTTCCAGGTCGAGGGCGAGGTCGTCGAAGGCCCGGGCCATTTGACGTCGCCACGGAACAGGACATGCCCACGCTGCTTTCGGCAGGCGGTCGAACATCGACCACGAGCCCAAGGACCCCTTCTCCACCCGCAGCACGCCGCGCTCCTCGATATCGTCGTAGCAGTCGTCGGCGTGTACCCAGAGATACGTCCGCAGCAGTTCACGCTGCCTCGGAGTCAGCCTCAATCGAAATGCGGCTACCTGTCCCATTATTCTTCTCCATCCAGCTGAGGGCTCGGCTCGCTCATGACTCCCTATTTGGGTTTCCGACACGTTTGTTTGACCATCATCGTCGTTGAGTACGTCGATGGGGGAGCCGTACAACCGCGCTGGCGGCGGCCAGGTCGGATCGCACTGCCGTGCCCCGATTCGCCGCGTGACTGCGCCCGGGCCGAGGCGATTCGAGCCGCGCCTGACTTGTTATTCGGTCGTGTGGACGGCGGTTCGGCGCTTCGCAGGCGGCTGTGGCGGTCGAGCCGCGTCAAGTGCTCAGCAACCACGCGCGAAAGGTCGCAACGTGTTGGCAAAGTGCTTTCATCGTGGGCGTGTCGGACAACCCAATGGCCCATGCCGCCTGGCCGGCCCACTGCTGAATCGAGTCCAGCTGGGATCGAGCACGTTCAGGAAGAGTGTCGGCGGACTCGAGCCGAGTTGGCGGCGGAGGTGGGTCGCCTGGTGCGATCACCTCTCTGGCCAACGGGGTTGCGTGCCTAATCAACGTCAGGTCGTCGGCGTCAGCGAAGGCTTCAAGGACGGCCTGGATCTCTTTCTCGCACCGTGCTGCCTCCCAGCGTATGGAATCACTGATCCACTGGGCATATTCGGCTGCGGCGACAATCCGAGTTCGGTCACCGGCTGCTATCGCCTTGAGTGCACCGAAGTGCTCGGCGCGATTCAATCGCCGGCTGGCACGCAACGCGTGCAGATCCTCGGTGATGTCGGCTAGTGCGAGAAGGGCGTCTTCGTCCTCTCGGTGCTGGTCAAGGTCTGCCGAAATACGCAGGAGGTCAGTCCGGCAATCCACCAGCAAGTCAGAAGCGAATCGGGTGTGTGTGGGCGAGTATGTCTCGCCGGTGCCCCATTTTTCCATAACATCACGATCCTAAGCAGCGTTGCCGTTCGCGCGCAGCTAGCGACGATATCGTGCCGCTCTCGGATCCGGACAACGGATTGGGCCGATCGATGGCCTGAATGGCAGGCTGCTACAAGCGCTGTTCGGTGTCGAGAAGAATTGTCGTGCGCGCCCATCGGCGGACGCTCCGGCCGGAGAGTGGGACTTGACCCGAACGCACTGCCGCCGTCCAGCGCTGAACAATGCGGGGATCGGGGCCAGGCGCGCAATCGATTTCGGTCTCAATCCGACGAATAGTGTCGACCGAGTTATCGTCCCCGCCGTCAAGTGCGCGCAGCCGTGCTCGACGGCAGTCCAACCGCACTTCGTTCACGAATTGAGTGTAAGGAATCGTTCTCGTTCGTTCGAACATCGGTGGCTGCCCTTCTTTGCACTTACTCCGGAAGGATGTTCTCAATCGTCGGGCCGTTCGACTGCTAGGTGTGCTATTCCATGACATTGGTTACACGGACTGACTCACGCGAAAAGCGTTAAGTCGTCATGTTCTTCACTGGGCGACGTCGGTTCCGGCTCCGTCTCGCGGCGCTTCCGGCGTGCTCGTTGGCGGCAGGTATCGGAGCATGTGCGGCGCGGCCGGCCCGTCTTCGGCTGAGGTAAATCACCGCCGCACTGCGAGCACATCCGAGGCCGCAGAGTTTCGTGACTTCCGTCGGGAGTTTCGTGACATTCAGGGAACGCCTCGCCGCGGAGCCACAGCACGCGACCAACATTCGTCGGATGGTCGGCACCACGCCGGCGGCTCGGACGATCCCAGCCAGGGTGCGCCTTGCGTCGAGCGACTGGCGTGAAGCCGGCGGCCCGCAGTGAAGCGCCCGTTTCGCCGTCCTGGGTGTACGTGATGATCCGCTTGGCGCCAAGCTCCCGGCAGATGCGCCAGACCGCTCCATAGAGCGCTGAGTTGGCGTTTACGGGTGCCGTCCGTGCAGGTCCGGCTCACTTCCAGAGTGTCGCCGCCGTCATCGAACAACCGGGCGGCTCACGATGGCTACGCCCACCAGGGCGTCGGTACCCTTGATCCGGACGCCGATCGACAGCTTGTGTCCGACAGGACTGCCGTGGTGACGGTGGTGCCGTTCAACGAATGCTTGGGCCTCGCGCAGCGTGATGACCTTCGTGGTCAGTCGCGGTCCGTGGTTGCTCACTATCGGTTCCCCTCCGTGGTTTCCCCGTTCCTCTATTGCAGCACGAGGAGCTGACGTGTCGCAGCTCGGCGAAATACTGCCGATGAGATGGCAGGCCACCCGAACGCTCCGCTGACGGCAGCCGGACGTCAACTCTTAGCTCGGTCATACCTACTCCTCGTTGGTTGTGTTCGGCTGTGTGGACGACGGTTCGGTACTTTGTAGGCGACTCAGGGGAGTTCCGGGCAGCCGGGAGGGTAGTGGTGTTTCCTCGATGGCTGTGAGGACTACGTGGTCGATTGGAGTGGTCCATCCGTGTGGGTCGGGGGGAGCGCCGGGGTCGAGGCTGTCGTAGGACGTGGCGTCTTCGGGGGCGCGGGTGACAGTGACTGTCACTGGCACCGCGATCTTCAAAGCCGATAACCCGGCGGTGATGGCGTCAGTGAGATGTTGTGCGTAGTCGGCGAGTTCACGGTCGCGCTGGCGCAACAGGTCTTGTTCGAGCTGGTTGAAAGCGGCGATCTGAGCGTCGTATTCAGCCTCACCAGGCGCTGGGGGAAGGCTGTCCCAATGCTGGATTGCCTCGGCTTGCAACTCGTTGAGCAGTGCCGTTTCGGTCTCGCTGAGCTCGGCGGGGCCCTGGGTGAAGTGCATCTGTAGCCAGCCCTGGTCGTCGACGTCGATCCAGGAAAATGCGGTGAGGCGGGGATCGTCGGTTCGGAATGGTCCAGGTTTGCGAGTGGGCGGTTGCTCCAGTTGGCCGGCCTGCTCATCGAGGGAGAGGGCGGCTGCTTCGTAGGCGTCGTCGTAGGCGTAGTCGAAGTCGCGCAGGATGCTCTCGACCCACAGGGTGACGGTCACCGGTTCTGTGCGGTGGGCGAGCAGGGTAGCGGGGTCGGTGATGTCGTCGCCGACGGTGCTCAGCAGGGTTTCGCCGATTTTGTCGGCCTCCCAAGACCCGGGCCGACCGGAGAGAATCTTCGAGATGCTGCCGATGTTCGCAGCGGCGCCTGCGAGCGCTTGGGTGGCAAACGCGGCCCAGTCGATCGGCTCAGGAGGCGCATCCGGGTCGGGTTCCCACCCGCCTGACGGAGTCCGTCGAGTGCGTGAGGTCGTGAGACGCGCGGCCTCGGTGAGGGCGGTGATTGCGTCATAGAGCACCGAGTGGTAGCTGCGCTGGGTGGCCTCATCGGGGCTGTCGCGCCAGCCCGAATCGTGCAGGGCCGCATCGAGAACTGCATGATAGGGCACGTCGAGGACAGCAGCAGCTGAGCGCAAATTCTCCTGCGAGGGAATGCTTTTGACATTTCCGCTCAGCCAGTTACTCAGGGCTTGGCGGCTGATCCCGATGCGTTGGGCCAATTCGGTGTCCGGCATGCCGGACCGCTGCTTGTGTTGGCGCACCAGCATCCCCAAACGTGAGGTTCGTGGTGTCATCAGTCGGGCTCCGTTCGGCTGTGGGTGCCTTTCCCCGTCTTCGAGGCAGGGGTGTGCCGCGATCACCAGTGTGGGCGCCGCCGTTGGGAATGTCAAGCATCACGAGGCACAAATGACAAGTGCTACTTGTCATAAGATAGCTTATCGGCCTTTATTTAGGCCTTGTATGGGGCTTAATAACGGCCTATAGTCGCCCTATGAGAATAATGCCGATCTCACGCCTGAAAGACAAGATCAACGAATACGTCGACGCCGTATCCCAAACGCACGACCAGATCACCATCACCAAGAACGGTGCGCCGGCCGCAGTCCTGATCGGCGTCGACGAGTGGGAATCTCTGCAAGAGACGTTGCACTGGCTCTCGCAGCCCGGCACCGTCGCCTCAGTCAGCGAATCCGAGGCCGACATCGCCGAAGGCCGCACGTTCGGCGAAGATGAGATCCGGGCGGCCTACCAGGTGCCCCGGCGGACTCCCTGACGTGGGCGCTCCGGATGGCTACGCGACACGCTTTACCGCTACGGCACGTCGTGACCTCGACAAGCTTCCGCCGCGAATCGTGGGCGCAGTCATCGAGTTCGCGTTCGGAGACCTGGCCCGCGAACCGCGGCGCGTCGGCAAGCCGCTCGGACGAGAACTGGTCGGCCAGTACAGCGCGCGCCGGGGTCCCTACCGCCTGTTGTACCGGATTGACGACGAGGCACAGACAATCTGGGTGCACCGAATTGACCACCGGGCCAACATCTACCGCCCCTAGCCCCGTGCCCCCGATCAGCCAACCCCTGCAGGATAAACGTCACTTGACGAAATTGCCGGCTCGAACAGGAGCCGCACATGTCAGACCTCAGAGAGAGGATGTCCCCATGGCAACAACCAACGCACGGTCAGCAGCATGGGCGAAGGTGCGGACGGCTTCGAGCGTGCTGCTCGGACTAGCTCTCATCGGCTATGTGATGGTCACCGGAATCCGCCTGATGGCAGGGCTAATCGCCCCCGGGATCTGGGGATATCTCGGCGTGGCCGGCTACCTAACGCTGGTCGGACCGGCGCCATTCCTGTTGCTGCTCAACAGGAACACTCGCTGGGTCGTACGCAACCTGGGCCCAGCGCTCCTCATTGGAGCCACGACGATTGCATTGGCCGTGGCCGGTGGCAACCACGGATGGCCGGCGTGGATGGCGGCGGCCTGGATCCTCGTTCTACCGACGGGATATCTCGTGGCACGTGGCCTTGCGTCCCTGCCGGTACGACTCACTCGACGGCGCGCAGCTCGACTGTTACGTCGACGCAGCGCCGGAACCGCGAATGCGTGGAGTGACGACGAGTGGGAATGGGCATTCACCCAGATCGGCACCCCCATTTCGCTCGACCTGGCCGCGCGGTGCCAAGCCCGCCAATCACTGCTTCGGACGACCGAGTTCACCACGAAACGGGCGGTTTCCGTGCCCTGATCATCACATGGATTGAGAGAGGATTGAGAGTATGACAAGGCAATATGACGAGTTGCCGCCCGTTTCGGCGGCGCCGTTGTCGCGAATCCGTCGGGGTTTCATCGTCGCGGAGGGGTGCGCGGTTGGCCTTTTGGCGGGCACCGTTGCGGCAGTCGTCGCGCTGTCTGTAGGCCCTTGGATGGTGAAGTTGATCGTGTCTGTTTCGGCGGAGGCTATCGACGATCAACCAGCAGGGGCGGGGTCATTCGGTGGTGGCCCGTCCTGGTATATGTGGCTTGCCGCAGGGGTTCTCGGCCTGCTCGTGGCCGGGGTTGTTGGGTTTGAGGCAGTCGAGAAACGTATTGATGACGCCCAGCTGCGCGTACATGTGGCCATGTACCGCGACGTGATTGAACAGCACATGCGTAGCGAAGCTGCGCTGAGAGCAGCCACCGACGACTACGCCCCTTGCAACGATGGCGGGCGGCGCTCCTCAGCGCCACCCCGGTAGGTCGAAGACACAATGGCGACAATGAAAGCAGCCGCCGGCGAGGAGATCGGCAACGAGGCGATGCGGCGCGCCGACGCCGGCCTGCCGGATGCCCAGCCGCCGTACGACCTGCTTGAGCGGCACCTGGCTGATCCCATTCCTGGCGTGTATGTGCTCGACCGAGAACTGTTCCTGTACTTGCGAAGTCGCTTCGGCGTAGCGGAAACACTTGTTGGCTTTTGAGGAGGCGGAACGCCGCCGCGCCGCCGGCCGTTTCTACACCATGGACGATTATCTCGCCGAGCAATGAGCGAAGAGTCAGTAGCTGCGGTGGGGGTCGGGGTGGCGCGCACTTACCCGATGATGGATGAGGCGAGTTGAACGAGGCCGAGGACAGCGAAGCCGACCGGTGTGGCTAGCACCGCGGCCAACGCCACGTTGACTGCGCCCAGGGGCCCTGTCGGGAACCCACCGTGTCCAAGGCAGGTGTCACGGTTGAGGGGCTGCGCGGCGCCCGTCGAAGTTGACGAACGAACACCCTGGTCCTGGCCTCGGCCTATACATCGGCTCGGCGCATACATCGCAGTAAAAGACACGATGAATGGTTCCGCATTGGCATGCTTGGCTGCCCACCTGATATTTGCCAGGTTCGAGTCGATGGCCGTGGCAGCAGCGCTCAGGCGGCCCTGGCTCCACCCATCCCTGAGGCGTGCGCTTCAACCGCCATTCGCTCATGCCTACGAATTATCCACCTCCCCAGCTCCCCCACTCCCCTAGCCTCGTTCAACGGCAGGATCAGCACTCCTTCGAGCGAGCCCGACCGCGATCCCCGGCGTACCTCTCCCCCGGTGGATCGTCGTGAGAGGCTCCGCTCGACTGAGACCTGCACGGTTAGCTGAAACGCCAACCGAAGTACGTGCAGCGACTTAAAATGGGGTTGTGACACCAGCGCGGCCCGCCGTCTTTATCGGCTCATCGAGCGAGCGCCTCGATGTCGCGAATAAGCTGCAGGTCTTGCTCGATCATGCTGCAGAGTGCGAGGTTTGGAGTCAGGGAGTGTTCGGCCTGGGTTCCTTGACGCTCCAATCGCTCGCGGCCGTACGTCACAAGTTCGACTTTGCCGTTCTTGTTCTTGACGTGGACGATACGGCTGTTTCGAGGGGCGATGCCAAGAGCATTCCGCGTGACAACGTCATCTTTGAGCTAGGACTTTTTATGGGGGCGCTCGGCCATGAACGCACCTTTATTGTTTACGATCGCAGTCGGCCTCCTGATTTGCCAAGCGATCTTGCCGGTGTAACAGCCGCCACCTATCAACCGCATGCGTCGGGGATCACTCAAGGCGCGCTCGGCGCGGCTGCGACCCGCATCGAAGAGGAAATGCGTCGTGTTGGGCGGCGCACCGCGGTGCCCGCTGACGTCGATCATTCAGAGCCGAGAATTAGTGAACTGATCCAGATCCGCCAGCGCTACACCCTGAGCGTTGACAGTCCAAGGCACTTGGACATGGAGTACTACCGGCGTCAGAAAATTCGTTGCAATGCGCCGGACGGTCTGAAGAGCCACGCCCTCGTTTGGACACGAACTTCCGACGCGTTGCCACCGTTTGATGCCAGCGAGCCGACCATCAGGCTCCGCTCGCCTGAGCGCACAGGTGCGGGAACCGCTTATCTCGCCGACGGACCGCGGAGAAACAACGCCTCGGCTTTCACTCTCGATCTGAAGTTTGACCCCCCTCTGGTGTTCGGGGAGACGATCGACTTCACGATCGACGGCACGTTTCGAAATTATCGATTTTCGCGGGCAGAGGACCTGCGTGTGGCTACGAAAGACACCCCGATCGGCCAACGGGACTTTGACTTCCTCTCGTGGACGGTGAATCATCCGACTCGTGAGCTGGATTTCACTGTCGACTTGCCGGCGGACGTCGGCATTACCGCGTGGGGGCCCAGGAGCAGTCGTCGTAAAGACGCGTTTCCTATAGCGAACGGTCCGAATGTTGCGCTGAACGAGGAGTACGACTGCACTGAGGAAACAGACGGCGGCCAGAGGTTCGTCCGAATGCAGTTGCGTGTTCAGGAGCCGAAGTTGAATTGTCGCTATCGATTGGCGTGGAAACTGCCGTGAGAGCTTTCGGCCGGGTTTTAGTTGGCCGGTTGGCCTCAGGGATCGAGTTGGCCACGATGGCGCGGCCGGTCCGGACGGTGAGTCTTAGTCAGGATCCGTGCCGAGCGAACAGCGGGTGTAATCGGATATCTTCATGCCAACGCGGACCGAGGATTTCGACGGCGGACCATAGGGCGATCGCTGGCGCGGCCGGTCCCGTCAGGCGTAGCGGTTCGTATTCATCGCCGAATGCCAGGGTGACGCTGCGCTGGGCCAGGTCGGGATAGAACTCGGTTGCGTGGACGAACCAGAATGACTCCAGCTGTCCATCAAATGCGGGGCACAGCAGCCGGTGGGTTGTCACAGTGACGGGGACATAGCATTGGTCGCGCCACGCTGGGATTTGGTCGCGTTCGATGCGGCGTCTCTGCCGGCGGTCCATGATCCCTTGCGCGGCAAGCATGCCGAGAGTGAGGCCCACTCCCCCAAGGATCATGGTTCGGGAGCGGCCGTAGTGTCCATCACCACCGCCGCGTAGGCGACTGTAGTGTGCCTCGGTTTGGATGTAGACGCTCTCGTCAGATTGCAGGACTGGCCCGAACGTCGGAACGGCTGGAGGTTCGTATCCGGCGAGAAGCGCAGCGGCCGCGCCGGCGGCATACTCCCACCACGGATCACGTGCGGACGCCGTTGCGGGCGGTGAGTGTTGGTAGGTCTGCAAGGTCACTGCCACTCCCCTTTCCGCTAGCTGGCGCTGACTGTCGCCTCCTGCGCCTGACCGTAGCCCAAGGGTCCGACACGGGCTGCAGTCAAACGACTACCCCCAGTATTGCACACTTAGTGTTCACGAATTGCTCATTATATTTACTGGCGAACTTCGTGGCAGGCGACTGCCCTAACCAACCTGGGGTGAGGCGCGAACGCAACTGACATGCCGATGTAGATACGAATCCGATGGGGCCTATGGATGAGCAGTACGTCCGGTCGGACTCCGTGAGATGGCGACTCGGCAGCTTGGGTGTACAACGCCGCCAGCCGCTACGGAGGTCGCAATGATGCTGGGGCGCTTGGTAATTTGTTGGTGACGTCAGGGGCGCTCTGAATCTGAGGGGGCGCAGGCCGAGCGCCCCTTGACGTCAAGTTTGAAGCTACCACCGGGTGGCGAATTCTCTGTCACGGCTAGCGTTCAAGGCCGTCCTGTCCTTGATCGCGACCCCGCAGTTCGCGGCGATATTCGGCGGCACGACGTTGTTCGGTGAATCGTTGTGCGGCGCGGTAGCTGTCCGCGTCGGGCAGGCCGGACTGTTCGATCAATGCTGGGGTGGGGTTGAGGTGCAGGGACCAGCCGGGCTCGCGGCCGGCGTGTTGTAGCCGTTGTGCGGCTTCGGCGGCGGCGGCTTGAGCCGCTTCGCTTTGAGCTTCCATGCGCAGTTGTGCGGTCAAGACCGACAGTTCCTCTCGTTTGGCTGTCAGTTCTTCGGCGTGCTCGAACGCTCCCAGCTGTGTTGAGTCGAGGTCGTCGATTTCGGCTTCTAGGCGGGTGCGGCGCTGCGTGAGCCGGGAGTGATGGTTAGGCAGGTCCTTGTACAGATTTTCGGCTCGTTGGAGTAGTCCACGTGCTTTGGCCGCGCCGCTGTTTTCGCCGGCGTCGGTCAGGGTGGGTGCGCTGGCCATCAGGTCGTCGCGTTCGATCACGATCTCGGGTGAGGGAACGTCGAGTGAGAGGATCAGTTGGCCTTTGATGTGGTCACGGCGTGCGGTGATACCGATGCCGTTGATGGTGGCTCCGACCGGTCGGTGGTCGTAGTGGGCGCTGTCGCGCAAGGCCTGGAAGGTTTTGCGGCAGGCCGCGGCGAAGGGTTCGGCGGCGTTTTTGCGTTCGGCGAAAGACCGCTCCCCCACTGCCATCGCCGCTGGGAGTTCGCAGTGACGTCGGACGGTGTCAAGGATGGGATCGAGTTGGGTGAGGTCTTCGTTGATTGCGTCGAGTTCCTTGTGGCAATAGCGCAGTTGCTGTCGCCGGCGGGCACTGGCTTCGTCGTGGGCGTTGGCCAACGCTTGCAGTCGTTTGACCTCGTCGTCGAGTTTGACCTGTTTGATGAAGCGTGGGTCGCCGGTGGCGATCGCTTTGGTTTCCGCGGCGGCGTTGCTCATGTCGCCGCCGGCGATGTCCTCGATCTCATCGACGACGACATTTCCTCGTCGGTACTGGTCGATGAAGGTGGCTTTAGCTTCGACTTTCTGCCACATGACCGTGTCGTAGCTGCCTGCTGTCACATAGTTGAGGATTTCGATGGTTTCGTTTTGATTCCCTTGCCGGATCACTCGCCCTTCGCGTTGTTCGAGATCTGCTGGGCGCCAAGGCACATCGACATGGTGTTCAGCGGTGGCCCGGGTTTGCACGTTGGTCCCGGTGCCCATTTTCTCGGTGGAACCGACCAATACGGACACTGCTCCGTGGGTGCAGTCTCGGAAGAGGCGCAGTTTGTCGGCGGGTTTGACCGCGTCGTGGATGAAGCGGATGCTGTCGGCTGGCATGCCGCGTTCGATGAGTTCGTCACGTAGGGCGCCGTAGAGGGTGAACTGGTCGGCGTGTTTGGAGGGTGTGCCGCGGTCGCAGAACACAATTTGCAGGCCGCCGGGTATCGGCATGGGCTGGCCGGTTTCTGGGTCGATGTAGATGTTGTCGGCGGTGGCTGTGTGGATCCGCATGATTTCGTCTGCGACTACCGAGGCTCGGCTGGTTTCTGGTTTGTCCAGATGCGCCAGGCGCGGATCCAGCGAGACGTTGCGGCCATCGTTGGAGATCTTGAGGACGTTGTCGTATTCGAGGTGCTCGGTGTCGATGTTGGTGGCTCGCCAGCCGAGGTCTGCGATGAAGTCTTTGACTTCCTGGCTCGGTGTGATGCTGATGATCTTGCGTTGTCCGCCAGCCAGAGTTGGGAGCTTCATCGGTACGTCGTCGCGGCTGACGACGTCGGTGAAGACACCTGAAATTGCTTGGAGTTCTTGTAGATTGCAGAATCTTCCGACGCGCGTCACCGGTCGCAGGTTGGTTCCGGTGGCGTTGACTTCGACTGTGTTGATCGTGGTGGTGAAGGTGGCGCCCCAGTCGTTGATGTTGGCTACCCCGGCGGCCTCGAGTAGATCTGGGCGCAGGTAGCTCTGCATCACCCACAGCTCCCCGAGGCTGTTGGCGATGGGGGTACCGGTGGCGAAGGTGGCTACTCGTTCCACGATTTGGTCGGGTCGTAGGCCGGCAGCGCGGCCTTCGTCGCGGCGGCGTTGGCGTAGGAGTTCGATTTTCATGGCCAGGTCTTCGGCGCGTTGGGAGGCCGCCGCGCAGGACAGCTCCTCGATGTTGGAGACTCTGCCCTTGTTCTTGTACAAATGCGCCTCATCGATGAACAGGTAGTCGCATCCGGTTTGTTCGAATCGCAATCCGGTGTCTTTGCGCTTTTGGTCGGTCAGTTCCTCCAGGCGTGCTTTGAGCTTCTTTTCGGCTAGTTCCAGGCGTTTCTTGCTGACTTTGTTGACCGCGTCGGCGCGTTGGTTTTCCAGTGCATCGAGCTCTTTGTTGATGTGGGCTGCTTTGAGTTCGTCGCTGACCCCGATCGCGGTGAACAGGCTTTGTGGAACGATGACCATGTCCCAATCGGTGGCCGCTGACTGTGCTGCCAGGCGCCGGCGGCCTTCGGGGTCGGTGGCGGCGGCTCCCATGAGAACGTTGGCGGCTGGGTACCATTGCTTGGCTTCGCGGCCGAACTGTTCAATCAGGTGGTTGGGCACCACAATCCAGGGCTGTTGGACCAGGCCTAGTCGGCGCAGTTCCATGGCGGCCATAAACATGGTGCCCGTTTTGCCGGCCCCGACGACATGGTCGAGCAGCACGCTGGGTTCGGCGATGATGCGTGCGACGGCGTCGCGCTGGTAGGGGTGGGGCTCGAAACGCTCGGATAGTCCGGGAAGGGCGAGGCTGGCGCCGCTGTGCCGGGGTGCGACAAGGCTGTTGAAGCGGCGGTTGAATTCGGTGACCAGCGTTTCGCGGCGTTGGTCGTCGCTGAAGATCCAGCGCTGGAATTCTCCGGTGATCTTGGTTGCTTTGGCCTGGGCAGCGAAGGTGGCTTCGGTGTCGATCGAGGGGCCGCCGCGGGTCTCGATGTCTTCCTTGCTGCGTTCGATGACAATGGGTTTGGAGTTGCAGACGGCATCGAGCAACTCGATGGCGTCGCGGCTGCCGGTCCCCCAGGTCTCGGTCATTGCCACGGTGGTGCGTTGGTAGTCGGGGCATTCCACCGACCAGGTGCCGTTGACGTGGTCGACGGTGACTCGTTCGGCACCGAACACTTCGCGGGCGAACTGGGCGACGTAGCGCGCGTCGATCCAGGGGGCGCCTGGGCGGGCCTTGATCCTTGACGCTTCTTTGTCTGGCGGTAGCACCGTGCGCAGTGCACTGACGTAATCGTTGTAGGCGCTGTTGTGTTCGGCGGCGGCGGTGGCTGCGGCGAGCTTTTCGCGGACGTTGCCCGACAGTGCTGTGGCGGCCGGAATGAGTTCGTCAGGGTCGTTGAGCGACGGGTAGACCAGTCCGTGCAATTGTTGTTCGGCGGCATCGGCGGAGATATCGAGGAGGCCGGCAATGTAATCGATGTCGACGCGGCGGTGACGATCCAGGCAGACGGCCAGGGCGTCGGTGATGTTGTCGGCGCGTTCGAGCTGGTTGCGGGCGGTGAGGACGTCGACGGAGAAGATCGGGGCTTTGAGGGCCTTTCCGGTCTGTTCGTCAAAGATCTCCAGGCTGGCAACATCGGCCCAGCCCGGGTCGTTTTTCATCCCGCCATCGAGGTGCGGGCGGCGCTTGTAGGGTGCGCGTTCGGCCCATCCGGCTTCGTCCCAGCGTGCCATGAGTTCGGCCGGCACTGGTCCTCGGTAGGGGCGGCCGTCGCTGCCCTGGCTTTTGCGCCAGCGTTCTTCTGCGGCGGCGACTTTGCGGTCATGGGCTTGTTGCGTGGGGGGTTTGGGGTAGATCCATTTGAATCGGTTGATGGGCCCGTGTTTGGTGACGTACGCGTCGTAGAGGCGGTTGAGGTGGCCTCGGAGCTGCTCCCGCTGGGCGGCGGGTTGGCCGTCACGTTGGGAAGCGATCACTGCGGTGGCGGCGTCGCGCAAGTCGATGAGCTCACGGGTCTCGGCGATCTGGCTCTTGGGCGTGCGTTGCTCTTCCCAACCGAATCGGTTCCACCGTTGGATGCTTTGCGTCTCGGGGTTGTAACGCAGTGTGTCGAGCGGGATTTTGGCACGTCGATCTACGGCGGTGATGAGGCCTGGATCGAATGTTGCCTCACTGACTTCAGTGCAGGTGCTCGCGGTGGCAGTCAGCCCGAACCCGTGTTGCTTGGCTGCGGTGACAATCTGGTGGAGTTGGCCGGTGAGGGCGTCCACCAGGTCGGTGTTGTCTTGGCCGGTGACGTTGAGGGTGACTGAGCCGTGGATGCCATGTCCAGCGGAGAAGTCACCGAGTACACGTTCGGGATGGTCGTGGAAGTAGGCGTTGACCGGAATATCGACCAACCCTTGGTCGGTGTCCAGGGTGACCGGTTCGCTGTGCAGCCACGACGCTTCGCGCACCGGTTCGTCCTCGTCGCGGCGGCGCAGAACAAGGACATCGGTGACAACTTCGGTGCCGGCAACCCTGCGGAAAGCCGCGGTAGGCAGGCGCACTGCGCCCAGCAGGTCGGCTCGCTCGGCGATCGCGCGTCGGGCTTTTGAGTCGACGTTGTCGAGGGTGTATCGGGAGGTGAGCACCATGACGTAGCCGCCGGGCGCGGTGAGATCTAGCGACTTGATGATGAAGTGGTTGTGAATCGAGAACCGTTGCGGATTGTGGGCCGGGTCGTAGACGGTGAACTGCCCAAACGGCACATTTCCGATAACTGCTGCAAAGCTCGCGCCGGGCACGCGGGTGGTCTCGAAGCCTTCCGAGCGAACTTGGGCTGAGGGGTAGAGCGCGGCCGCGACCGCGGCGGTGGTGGGGTCGTTCTCGACACCGACCATGACTGCCTCTTGTGGTGCCAAGCCGATGAATGTTCCTGACCCGCAGCCTGGTTCGAGGACTCTGCCACCAGCGAATCCGGCTTCAGACAAGGCGTGCCACATCGCTGCGGCGATCTGCGGGTCGGTGTAGTGCGCGTTGAGCACGCTGGCCTCAGCTGCGCGGTAGTCCTCAGGGCTGAGGACGTCTTGCAGGTAAGCGCGTTCGCTGGCGTAGGTGTTGGTACGGCGATCGAACACCTCGGGGACCGCTCCCCATCCCGACCAGCACGCCAGTGTTTCCTGCTCTTCGGCGGTGGCGGGCCGGTCTTCGGCGCGAAGTCGTTCCAGCACATCGATGACAGCGATGTTGGCCTGGATGCGCGCTTTGGCGCCGGAGGCCACGCGAATATCGGTGCCTGGTTGAAAATCGTGAGCCGACGGTGCTGCCAGGGATTGCGTTGACGCAGGGTGATCGAGGCTTGGCGCCGTGGCGGGCGCGGTCTGCTGTGGTGCCGGTGACTCGGCACTCTGGTCGACCACGGCCGGCTCGGGGGCTGTGACCGGTTCGGCGCTGACCTGGGGAAGTTGGGTGCCGGTGGTTGGGGCCGTGGAGGCTGGTCGATTCGCCGGCGGCAGTTCGGTTCCGCCGGGGTCGATCTCGCGTGGGTCGGTGGGCTGGTCGAACGAATCGAACAGGTCGAGCTGGGGGTCGTCTTCTACTCGACGGGGTACCCGTCGTCGCGAAGGTCGTCGTACACCATCGGTGCCAGGTCGCTGGCCAGCGGATGCTGGGGGCCGTCCGGTACCGGTAGACCGTCCTCGATCCGGGCGATCAGCAGGTAGGCGGCCTTGATTTGGAACATCGTCGAGAACTGGTGGTCCGGCCAAACTCGTTGGGCCAGCTCCTCCAGCTCCTCCCCCGGCTCGCTGCGATACCGTGCGTTGTTCCACCGCTGGTTCCACGGCACTTCGCTGGCCGGCGTCGGTTGCGCCAGTGGCGGATCGAAGTCGCTTGTCTCGTCCGTCGGCGGGATCTGATCGTAAAGTTCCTGGCGTACGACCGTCTCTCGTGCTGTCTGCATCGCGGTCGCGCGCAAACGCACCGTCGTCAGGTAGTCGGGGTGCTGGCCGTGTTGGCTGGTCCAGTTGGTGATCGCTGTCGCGGCCAGTTCGTCGGCCATCTCCCCCGCCATTCGGTCCAACCGCTGGGTCGTTTGATCCAGGAACCGTTCGGTCTGTTCGGGGCTCCATTCCGCGGGCAGTGGCAGCCATTGGGGGTACACGTCGTCGACGGCTTGCCTCATCCAATGACTCACGGAGATCCTCGGCCCCTTCGATGCTGAACAAATCCGGCTGCTGGGGGTCGTCGCGCCGTGCCATAGTGTTCTCGATCCCGCAACGCTGCTCGTCATGGGTCCGCGTCCTGTTCGTTGACGTCGTCCTCGTGATCTGCGGCGTTGACCCCATTGCGGGAGTTGCCCGTGCCCGGTGTACCCACAGCGTCGCGTCGACGTGGGTCACCTAAATCCTCGATCGCCAGGTTCACGTGGCGAATCGCTTCTTCGATGTCTTTTTGAGTTTGTTCAAGTCCTTGCTGGTGGCGCATGTTGCGTGCGGCAAGAACTCGTAGTCGATCCTTGATCGCGTTGAGTGGGATCAACGCGGGATGGGGGGTCGGGGTCGGGCCCCTTCTGATCGGCATACCGCCCTTGAGCGCGGCCAGTGTGCTGCCCGGTTCCCACAACAGATGCGTGTCGATTTTTTCCAGTGTCTCTGAAGTGGGCTTGTAACCACGTTTGCCCATCGTGGCCAGTGTGGTTCGGCCGGGTCCGCCGATCGCAGCGAACTTGGCTTTCGACAAATTCAGTTCGCGTAGACGTTCCTCGATCCAGCGCGCGAGGTTGTCGTAGTCCTCTTCAGCGTTGGGGTCATAGACCGGGCGTGTGGTACCGGTGTGCTGTTCGCGTGGCTTGGGTGCGATGCCGTACATCGCGTCGCGAGCGGACCCGACTTCCCAGCTGCACAGGTCGTCTAGTCGGGCCAGGGTTGTGCGGTTGGGTACGCGGTCATCTTTTCCGAGCTGCGTCAGGGTGGAGCGGGACACAAAACCGAGCTTGCTGGCCTGCAGCGTGCTCAATCCAAGTTCGCGTAGACGGTTGTTCACCTCTTTGGCGAGCAACCCGACGTCGGGCATGTCGGTGTTGCGGGCCAGCTCCAAAACCCGTTCCTTCGACAGCCCGGTTTGGGCTGCCACGGCAGCGACGGCCTGGCCCTCGCTGAGCATGGTCCGTGCGGCGTCGTCTGCGTCATTTTCGACGTCGGTCGCCTCTTCGGCGGTGATGGCCGTCCCTCCTCACCTGTGCAAACTCATCTCAGTCTGTAGTGGATGGTACATGCGTAGACGTGATCCGAATAGAACACACCGAGCATTGCGGGTACGGATTGGTGTTTACGCCGATGAGCAATTTGTGATCGTAATTAGCCCGCCCTCACTGCCGGCAAACATCGATCGAGGACGCCCCTGACCCCTAGGAGGATTCACCCACGTCGTCGCCGGCGCCAGCCCGTCGCTTCGAGGTGGACTGCGTCTTGGAGTCGGCCTGGGTTGGGAGCAAGTTCACGACAGCGTCGGCAGCCAGTTCCGTGGGCTGGCCTGGATCTCCACGAAGTCCGGTGACGCCCGGGGTTCCTCTCACCACATCCAGTGACCTGTCGTTGAGCTTCATGCGAACCAGGATCACCCCGGGCATCTGCCGCCGGACAGTGACCCCTTCCGGGTGTTCCTTGTTGACCTGCCTGAAGTCTTCGACGGGAAGCTCAACCTGAAACACGTCACCACCGGCGTCCAGATTCTTGACTCGATTCTCGAGATTGGACCTGACTTTGCCCTCGTAACCTGCGTAGGCATGCACCAGATACCAATTGCCGGGCTGCTCGACGAGCCGTTCAGTACTCTGCGCGGCGCTCGGTTCTTGGCGCACTGGAGATGAACTGCGCACGACGGACCTTCTTGCAAAGGGCGTCACTCCCCTACGCACCGTGGCAAGTGAGCGGGGCTTGCGCCGCGCGGCACGTAAGCGTTCCTTCAAACCGTCAACGCCAATTCCGAGCAGCTCGGCGGCCTGTTCACGGGCAGCGGCACTGGCGGTGGGTTCATCGACCGTAGCGATCGCCGCCGCGATCGCCGCTTCCGCCGCGTCGTCGACATCAGCGTCCAGAAGAAGGTCATCCAAGCTCATCCATTACCTCCGCGTGCCCTCATTGTCATCCAACCGCCACGTCGGTGCCAGCTTTTGCCTTCAGCCACTGATTTCCTGGGTAGTTGTACCAATCATGTGGTCGAGAAAATTCTGTATCAACAGGGCGAGACCATCGTCATTGAGCGGCTTCGCGCGTGCCGCATCGCGCAACGAGGTCAGTATCGTTACGGCTCTCACGGCCGTTAATGCAGGCTTTTGATCTTTCGTTCTAGAGGTCGATCGATCCACGACCCACTGAAACCTGGCCCACAGGTCTTCCTGCTTGCGACGCAAGTCTTCCCTCTCGCGCCGTTCGAGTTCGGCCGCCCGATCCTCGCGCCGAGCCTTGTTGTCAGCTTTGCGATCGTCGCGTCTGGCTTCGTTGTCGGCAGCGCGCGTATCTCGGACCTCCCTAGCCGCGATGAGGGCTGCGCCGAGCGCAGCGAGACCGGCTGCTGCCGGAGAGGTGAAGAAGGCGCCGAGGCCATGCAGGGAGTCCTGGACCCACCAACACGACGACTCCCAAGCCAGGACCTGATCCACACCACGGAACTCTACGAGCACCGCCTCGACGAAGCTGGTAATGACTCGGGTTAACGGCTGCGACGGGCCGGCGGCGGCGGATGCGCGGTCTCGCGGAGCAGAGAGCCGACTTGGTCGGCATGTCGCTCAACAACAGATGAACCCTGGGATAACCGTGGTCAGTCCATCCCCATCTCGATCCCGGCGCTAGCCGTCGACGTGACGGTGCGCTGGCCGAATTGCTGAAAGGTGTTGATGTACAGGACTTTTGGCCTTATGGGCAGCGATCATGGCTCATTCATGATGAACGATCGCCGCGTGGTCGATACGGCGCCCCATCGGCATTACGTCACAGTGACTATTCTTACGAGAATGGGCTGGCACCCTATTTGCTGCCGCCGCCGACAAGGCACACTCAGCAAACGATGGCCAGCCCAGCCGCACCTAAGTCTGAATAGCGGCGCACGTGACACCATCGGGCCGAGCACGTGATCACCGAATTCTGGCCGGACCGAGGCGCCAACACGAAGACTCACCCTATCGGCAAACACGTCTGGATCGTGATGCACGGTGCATCACCCCCCTGGTGCCCCCTTCTCTAACGGCGTTTCGTCAGGGGCTATTGCCCGTCCGTCGTTGTAGGTTTCGGCGATAACGCGGAGCTGCGCTGCGAACGCTTCGTTGGTGAACTGCTGCAGCGAGTAGCGGCGTCCCGTTTGCACCCTCACTAGCCGGACCGCGCCTCGGGCCGCTGCGAGCAGCTCACCGCTTACGTTAACCGTGGTGCGCCCCGGCGATGGTCCTTGGTCATCGTCAGGGTGCATAAGCGACGGATCCTGTTCCGATGTCATGCCGCCACGGTCTGTGAGGTAAACAGGCCGAGCTTGTCGGAGAGATATTCCCGGACTTCCTTGTAATCGCCATTAACGAGCTTGGCGTTGCGCCCGTAGAGGGGGAGTGGTGTGGCGTTGACGAACGCCTCGTCGACCACGCTTGATCGCCGCACACCACCCGTGACCAGCTCGCCGTAAACGTCACGCAGATCCTCCATCTGGTCGAGGTACACCTGGCCCGAGTTGGCCGGTGGCACAACGCACGGAATGATCGCTAGTAGGCGTAGGTCCATTCGGTAGGTCTCACGCAGGATGTGCAGTTGTGCTTCAAGATCGGGCAGGCCGCGACTCTCTTTATACGCGGGTTTAGCGCAAGCGATGACACCCCAGGACGCCGGATTGTCGGCATTCTCGCTGACACTCGTCGCCAGAATTCCAGAGATGACAAGGGTCGACATGGTGCCGGGGCAATCTATAAGCGTGACGTCCACCGGGTCCGCCTCGGCGAGTGCTTTACGGAGGCGCATGACGCCCCCTGGGTCTGCGGCCAGCTCAATCATGACTCGGTCGAGTGTCGACCGACGAGCGGGGACGAGGGTGAGATTAGGGATCTCTCCGAATACGGGCTCGTCGTCTTCGTCGAATCCATTGACGACACGGCCGGGGAGTTCAACTTCGGCCACGGTGGCGTCGTTGCGCAGAATGTCGGCAATAGTACGTCCGTGCGAATCTTCATAGCCCAGCCAGGTGCTGGCGTTGGCTTGGCTGTCAAGATCGACGATCCGTACACGCAGGCCTGCGAGGGCCAATTGCGTCCCTAGTGTCACCGTCGTTGTGGTCTTGCCAGTACTGCCGGCCAGACTGACAAAGGCATAGGTAGTTCCCATAGTGAAGCTCCTTTAGATGGAAGTGGCGGAGTGGAACAGTCGGGCGGGGGAGCGGCACGTTCGTCGGGCCAGACGTCGGACAGACCGTCGCCGATGCATGGTGAATCGCGTCGGTGGTAGTTCGAGACGGGAGGTGATGCACCGTGAATCGCATCGACCAGCAGCGTCACAATTAGTGGTGATGCACGGTGAATCAGCTCGGGGAGTTAGAGGGAGCGGCAGGGGTGATGCACGGTGCATCACCCCCTGGAACGCCACACCCTTCAGAGATGATGCACCGTGCATCACCCCTGAAGGATTCTCTAAACACCCTGGTAGGGCCCATTTAGCCGACATTAGACGGCACCAATTCGCTCAAGTTCCCAGGTTGTCGGTGAGTACGCAGCACGGTCCTGGAGTAGCTCCAGGTAGGTGGCATCAAGGTGATCCCAGGAGTCTCGATTCTTGTCAGCTGCGCGCAACTCATAGGCGGCCACCGCGCATGCCCAGGCGATCTCGACTTGGCGTTTCAGCTCCGTCTCGCTGGCTGCCGCCCGTCGGTAGGATGCGGCGTCATGGTGGTCGGAGGCAGTGGACAGCCCCGCCACCCGACTGAACTCGAAAGCCAACGCCCACCCTGTAGACCCTGAGGCAAGCGCGGACAACCCGGCCGCGTACTGACCTGCCAGCAAGGGGAGCAGCTTCTCCCTCGGAGGGGGGCTGGAGACCAGCCGAGGGCATGCCGCGCGACGCGCCTTCTTGGCGGCCGTGTTCAGCTTGGCCTCGTTGGGGGAGGCTGCAGTGGGCCGTTGCGGCTGTGTTGAATCGGCAGCAGACGAGTCTCTGTCGAGGTCTGCGGGGAAGTAGATGAGCCCACCCTGGAGCGGGTCGATCGCCGCGACAATCGGGCCGACCGCCTCCTCCGGTGACCCGATTGAGTGCCGCTGATAGTCCGGCCCGAAGCGCTCTTTCGCATCGACGATTTCCACCCCATCTTTGGCCGCGCGGTTGCGGGCGCGGCGCTCGGCCACGACCCGCTCGGCGGCACGCACGGGCGTCGTTCCTGACAGTATGAGTTCGAAAGCTGCGATCTGATCGGCTCGACGATCATCGGAATCTTGCTCGGGCTCAATTTCTTCTTGCCAGGGTCGTTGGGGGCCGTAAGGCAACTCGCCGGCTAGCTTGGCCGCCTCGGTCGAACGGATCCGGTCCGCAGCGACAGCTTCGAGCACTTCGGGTGTCAGCAGCAATAGGCTCAGTCGGCGCGACACCGTCGATTGGCTCATACCAACCTTCTCGGCTATTGCGCGCTGCCCATAACCGAGTTCGCTGTAGCGGGCGAACATTTCTGCCTGCTCGATCTCAGTAAGATCTTCGCGGCCGAGGTTTTCATTGGCCATCGCATCAAGGTCACCGCCATCGGACAGTACGGTGTCGTCGACCACCGCCGGGACGGCAGCTATGCCGGCCGCCAATGCGGCGGCGCAACGGCGGTGTCCGTAGATCGTGATGTACTCGGCGTCCGAGGAGACCTGGTCGGCAAGTACTGGTCGCGCGGCGACGAAGGCCTTGCGGGTAACGAGGAGGACCGGCACCTGCACGCCCACAGCGGAGATGGAATTCACCAGCTCTACCCACCGCGGATTGTCCGGCTTAGGAATAGACCTCGTTGGGATGTTGTAGGGGTGCGGGGCGATCGCCGACGGGGGCGCCTCGATGAACCGCTGACCGTCGGCTGCTGCCATCGAGGCTAAGCCAGCGGTGATGCCGCCAACTGGATTGACTTCCTTAGCTGCTGCGAGGAAGACCTCACTCTCCGCGCCGCCGGCGTAACGGGTCAGCTTGTTGGCCGTCCTACGGCCTGACGCCTTACGGGCCGTTTGCTTGTTAGCGGTCGAAGTACCAGTCAACGCTCTCTACACCCCTTTAAACATGTAATGCATGTAAGGCACATCCTATGGCGCGGCAATGGGTGTTGAGCGAACGACACGCCCAAGAAGGATGAAGTTGCTGCTACCACGATGGACAATGAAGCCGCTTGCGGTCAAAGGTGATGCACGGTGCATCACCTTCGGGACCAGGCACACTTGACGACTGAAGGTCGACTCCGGGCGCACCGTACTCACGGTGTGGCGGTGACCGAAGTTTCCTTCAGCGCTATCCCTCGACTTCAGTCGGGGGATGAGGTCAACTGGACAACGGTGTTGCCAGGACGCGTGCGCCGAGAACGTCGGAGAGCAATTCGATGGCGTCGTGTTCGTCGTCGACGTCGTCGCGTGGTGGTGGGCCTGTAGCCATCATCGCGTCGCGCCAGGCGGTGTGTTCCTCGATGTGGTTGGCGCCGACGCTGGCTGGCGCACATCCGCTTTCCGGGTCGTGCGGGGCTGGCTGGGTGTTGCGTTGCTGTTCGCGGTCGTCCAGCCATTTGCGCCAGGCCGCTCGTTCGGCCCGATGCCGTTCGAGCCGTTCGTGGCGTACCTGGTCGAGGTGTTGTTGTTGGGCGATGTCGTCGAGGGTGACCTGCCCGATTCCGACGGTTCCCCAGCCGGTTTTGGTGAGCAGGCCGGCAATTTCGAGTGCGGTGACCATTGTGTCGCCGGTGGCTCGCGGCACGGCGGCCGCCGCGTACAGGTCAGCCTTGTCGGTGAGCCCGAAATAAGCCACCAATTCGTAGATTCGGCGCAGGTGGTGGCCGATCACGCTCCAGGCCTCGTGGACAGCTTCGACGCGCACGCGTTGCGCTCCGACGGGATCCTTGGTGACACGGTTCTGGGTGGTCAGGGCGTAGACGTCGGCTTCGATGCCAATCGCTTGGCGCACCAGTACCAGCGGTGAGCCTGGTCGTTCTCGAAGGTCAGCGAGGACTCTCCACACGGTGTCCTCGCTGAGAAGCCCACAGCCGATCGAAAGTGTTCTACCGCCCACTCCTACCAACCAGCTGCCGGATCGTTGCTCACCGGCGACCAGGGCGTAGAAAGCCAGTGCCTGAAGTACCGCTCGCACCGTCCATCTCAGCCTCTTGCCGGTGTACTCGCCATCTGCCCATGCGAGCGCGTTGGCCAGCCAGTCCCGAAGATCCTTCGGTCCACGCCATCCCTGTGCCTTACCCCCCGGTGTGTAGTTCTTCTCTATGTGCCGCGGGGGAGAGGATTTTGCGACATTGGTGATGTACCAGTTCAGGGCTTTGGTGAAGTCCTTGCTGAGCGCGAGGTCGGCTCGATGCCCGTAGCGCGCGTAGGCGGCGCCTAGTCCGGCATGCCAGCGGCCGCCTGGGGCGATGGTGTCGCGCAGTTCGGCCAGGCTGTGTCCGCGGGAGAACGCGTTGACCACGACTGACATGCGGGCTTCGTGATTGGTGGCCCAAGTGGTTCGTTGCGGGCTGAGAACGCCGTGTGTTGCGAATTCGGCGACGGCGGCCGGTATGTCATCAGTTCGGCGGTAGGGCGGGGCCAGCCGGATGTCGTCTCCGTGGCCTTCCAGATAATCCTCTACTGAGCGGGTGGCCGTTGTGGCGGCTGGTGTGGGCTGCGGGGAGGGCTTGAATGCGCCGAGCAGCATCTGCAGTTGGGGCAGCAGGTCGGGGGCTGATCGGGTGGTGAAGGCCTCCACGGCGTCCGTTAGGTTGCCGTCGAGTTGGCGGTAGCCGCCGTCCTTGTCTGGTGAACCTGGGACGCTGATGCAGCCTTGCTCGGCGCCGCAGACGGGCGTGATGTCCAGTGTCGGTAGTCGGCTGGCGAGTAGTCGCACCAGCGCCTTCATTTCGTCACATGACGCTGAGGTGCCGATCGCCAGTGGGGCGATCAGGTGCCGGCCGCCGTTGGTCGAAGAGTCGGTGATGAATACGCCGCCGCACGAGCTGATCCATGCTGCGGCAGTATCGAGGTCGGCCTTGACTTGCTCGGCGCCGTGGTGCTTGACGTCGAAATCGAGAATCAGTTGGTTAGTGCGGCCTTTGGCGTAGATGTACACGGCTGCGGATCGCTTTGGCAGCGATTCGGTGAGCCTCCCGGAGTCGGAGAACTTCTCGGTGTCGGCGTTGTAGAGGCGCATCTGCGTGCGCCCCGGTGCGGCGATGAGCCGCGCCAGGCGTTTCCACACCTCGTGGGGTGAGTGGGGTGGCGAGAGGGCCTGAATGGTTTGTCCGGGCAGGACGGCGGCGCTGCTCACCGAGCGATCCACGAATTGGCCAGCGCCGGGCTGCTTTTGAGGTTAGGTCGTTGAAGCTGAGGTGGTTGTGTCGTGTTCGTTGATGCTGTGAGGCGTGCAGGTTGGTCTTTCATCGGTCGTCCTCGACGGTTGGTCGAACCTGTTGTGGGCGTGGGCGTTTCGATTCGGGCCCATCGCCGGAAGAGACCAGCTGCGAGGAGAAAGTGGACAGCAACCAATTACGCGAGTCGTATTGCGATCTCAACGGGTAGCGTCTACTCTGAGACCAGACTTGGTAAGTCTTGGTTCCTCAGTGATGGGGGTACCGAAATGAATTCCGAGCCGCTAACTCGGTTTTCACGTAAGCCCCGCCTCTGGCGGGGTTTTTGCGTTTCGGGCCTACTGTTCAGTTGTCACAAGTACGGATCGAGGCCCCTCCTACTCGTTGTGCAGGCCGCGCTGGCATCCACGTCGATGACAGCAAGCAAGGGGTGCTCGAGATAGGGGCCCACACGGGTGTCCCCCTTCCCTTGACCCATCGTGGTCGAACTATACAGCGAAAGCAATCAGTGAACGCTGATTGTTCAGGTGCGTGAGTCGCGCCCGACTATTGGTGCGCGAGGGTGCACTGTGGTTTGTGATGAAACTGTGCTTGCGTCATACCGGGATATTGGCATGCGAATACGCGGTCTGACCGCAGCGACACGCGGTCAGACCGCGTCGTGAAGATGCGGTCGCTCTGTTTGGCCGTCAGCTGGCCAAGCGGTCCTCAGGCTCGACAGCGCTCGGCAACGCACCCTTGGCCATGAGCAGAGCAGCGGTGCGCAGGAATGCAGCGGGCTTGAGGCCGGCGAGTTGGGCGGCCTCCCTGATGACTTTGCCTTCGTCATCGTTGAGGCGCACGTCGATCTTGTCGCCTCGCTGGCGGGTCTCCGAGCCCGACGATGAGCGGCGGCGTGTGGCTGCTGCGGTGGTCATTCGTCGCTCCGATCCCGGTTTCCAGTATCTACAATCCAGTTACTAGTTTCTAGATTCTAGAAAGTGGATACTGGAAGACGTGGATGCGACACGCGTTAGCGAACTGCTTTTCGGCCGTAAGTGCCGGCTAGCGGTCGCGGCGTGGGTGCTCAACAATCCCAAGGATCGGTTCTTCCAGTCAGAGCCACGCGGAATCGAACATGCGTCACCGACGAATATCCGTGACGAGCTGGCTCGACTGGTCGACCTTGGCATGCTCGACATTGAACGTCCCGACGATTCGCGCCGGATCTACTACGTCCGCACCACCAGCCCGCTATGGGACATCATCGCGGCCGCGCTGCAGGCAATCGATTCCGACTGGCTCTGAGGCTCTCGGCACCCGGCCCCCTTGCGCGCAGTGAACCGATGCAGCACACTGGGCAATGAGTGAACACTAGTTGCGCAGCCGTTTGGAGGGTCCGGTGTCGGGAAACGAAATCTCACTTGATCAAGATCAGGCCGCAGCCGCTGCTGCTCAGTGGCGCGAGTACGCCGATCAGGTTGAAACCCATGGACGTAGCCGCCACGTCCCACCAGAGATGTTGCGCAGCATGCTCGGCGATGTCTACGACGATTACATCCAGTCCAAGCAGGGCGAGTACAGCGCTCGCGAGAGCGCGTATGCCCGGGTGGCCGCGCAGACACGCTCGCACGCTGACAAGCTCGACAACACCAACCGCATCCTGACCGAGGGCGACGAAAATGCCGCGGCCAGTTTTGGCGCTCTGATCGATTGACCTTCGATGGTCAAATAGAAGAAGCGTTTGGGGGACACGGTGATCCAGGTTGATGACGACGGTTTGGCCCGCGACGGCGCTGGCCTGTGCTCGTCGGCCCAGCCAGGACCTTCGGGCGTTTCCTGTGCTCCTGCGGCCGGGGATGCGACATCGGTCGCGATGGCGGGCCTGCTTAACGGATGGAACGCAACGGTGTCTGCGTTGCTCGACCATGCTGCGAAGCACCGGGAGATCGGTGGTATCGCGGTAGCAGGATCGGGACGCACGATCGCCGCTGCGGATGAAGAGAATGCCGTGGCCATCCGGTCCGTCGTCGGTGGTGCCGGTGCGCCCGCACCGAGCGCCAGTGCGCCAGCCGACGTTCCGATGATCGCGCCGCCGTCGTTGCCGGCCCTGCCCTCCCTGCCGGGTGTTCCGCCGCCGATGACAGGGGAGCAGATCGCGCAGTACGTGCACGGTGGTCCGGGTGCCGACAGCGTGCGCAACCTGGCCAGTTCGTGGCGTTCGTCTGTAGCACCTGCGGTGAGCAAGACCGCTGACGAGACCTACCGGTATGCCGCCGATGTTGATCAGCATTGGGAGGACGACGGACGCCAGCAGGCGGGAGCCAACGTGTTTGAACACGCTGAATGGCTGTCTTCACCGATGCATGATCACGTCATCGCCTTGGCCGATCGCGCCGACGAGTATGCCTCGCATATCGATGAGTTGCGCAACGCGACCCCCACACCTGAGGAGTTCAGCGAGCTGCGCAACCAGGTGAACAACGGGATGGCCATTTATCGGGCCAGTAACGGTTTGAATGCCGCTCCGCTGGTCGCTGCCACGGCGAAGTTGGCCGAGAAACAAGGCCAGGCCATCGATGCCTACACCACCTACACCGCGGCTGCCTCCACAACCGCGGGGTCAGCACCTACTCCGCCGCCGCCGGCACCGGCGATTGTTCGGGGCGGGCCGATCCAGAGCATGCATTCGTCGAAGTCCCCGGGGGCGCCGAAAGATCCGAAGGACGACAAGGTGGCCAGTTCGGCCGGCACGGAGGACGGCCCGGGCGCTGGCGGAAAGGATCCGCTTTCTGATGTGGCGGGCAAGGCTGTCGCATCGGATGCTGCTGTCCCGCCGGGCACCCCCGAAGGCCTGGCCGCTGCTGCCACACCCACCACGGCGCCGGGTATGGCAGCCAATGTGGCAGGCACGATCGTTGGGGCGATCACCGGGACTGCCAGCCAACTCGCCGGGGGGCTTCCGGGCTCTGGCGGCGGCTCCATGCTTCCGAACGCGCTGTCTGGACTGTCGTCCGCATTGCCCGCCATGACTGGCGGTATGCCGCAGTCGGGATCCCCGTCGATGCCTTCGGATATGGGTGCTGGCGGTGGATCCCCCGGTGATGATCTCGGGCTCGGCGATTTCGGCACTGGTGGGACCACTCCAGCCTCCAGCGGCGGCCCGGGCGGCGGGGGCGGCGCGCCGGTCTCTGGCGCTGGGCCAGCCGTCGGCTACGCCAGCCCGGTGAGTGCTGCACCTGCACCGCCTATCGGCGCTGCCTCAACACCAGGGGTTGCAACGGGCTCCGGCGGTGGCCCGATGGGAGGGATGTTTCCGCCCATGATGGGCGGCCTGGGCGGTGACGGGGCAGCGGCAGAACGCAATAAGGACAACGATCGCCGGGTGGTGTTGCGTCCGGCAGCCAACAGCGAGCCGGTTTTCGGCGCGGTGGAGCGGAAGCGGTCAACCCGGCGAGCATCGTCGGCGGCCTCAGAGAAGGGGAACAATGACAACAACGACTGATGCGCGGCTTCAAGCCCTCGACGACATGCTCGACGCGGTCTACGAATGGCAGGAAAAGGCTGACGCTTTCATCGCGACCGGCGACGACGATGATCCCGTGATCGCAACGCACGATTCGCGTGGGAAGTTGCTCGAGCTTTACGTGCGGCCCGGGCTGCTGCATGAGCTCACTGTCGATGAGCTCGATGAGGAAATCAACGCCGCGATCGCGCAAAACGCCGCTAGGGCCCACGCCGGTCTGATGAAAATCTCTGAGGAGTTCTTGGCGAAATGGACCGACATCCCCAATCATCTTGCCCAGCACCCTGTCGCTGTTCGAATGGCTGACGCGTTGGCGGCTGCGACGGGTTCGCAGTCCCAGCCACGACAGACGGGACGGGCATAGCTCTATGCCTGCCGTTGCACATTCCTCGTCGGGATCGGGTGACTACGTCAAGATCGAACCCGAAAGTTTCGCAGCCTCTGTTGCAGTGACCGCCAGCCGCGCAGCAGCCGCCGCAGCCGAGGGCGGCAGCGGGGTTGTTTGCGATGCTGCATCAGCTGCAGCGAACGTAGCTGCCGACCGAGTCTCGGGTGAGATCACGGCCGCTACGGCGGCATGGGGCGCTGATGGGGCCGCCTTCTTCGCTGCCCTCGCCGCAGGCGGGGCCAAGCACGAGTCGGCAAGCACAGTAACGACAGCAGAGTTAACTACACAGGATGCTGAGTCGGCAGGGCAGATCAGATCGGTGACCGTCTGATCGGTGTGAGCGCCCAGAATAACTGCAGGCCAAGGAGGCAGTTCCGGCATAGACTGACATTCACAAGCAGGGGAGGATCTGAAAGTGACTTCTACACCAGCAATGGCGTCGGTGACGACGAGTTACGGGCCTGCCTACGCGCCGCCCGCCCAGGCGCCCTACGGCTCAGCGCCAGCATACGGCGCCGGCGGTGCCCCGACTCCGCAGCCGACGCCCCCACCTCCTGCGCCTGGTGGTTCCCCTGATGGCGGCAAGCGCAAGACCTTCGGCCGAATGGCGATGTTGGTCGCAGCGATTCTGATTGCCGGACTTGTGGGCGGGGTCTTGGGCGCAGTGATCGTCAGCCGCACCTCGACGAGCCCTGCGCCTGCTGAGCAGCCAGTCGCGCCGACGTATTCGGCGAGCACGATTCGGGCACAGAACGTTCAGTTATGCACGGCCTACGCCACCATCAACAGCTCAATGCCCAGCCCGGCCGAGAATGGCGCACAGGTCCTTCCAGGAGCGAACGGCTTGCGACTCGCACTAGATGAGAATCCGGCGGCATCACCCGAGATCCGGTCAGCCATCACTGATGTCATCGGTCAGTTTGACGCCATGATCGCAGCCTTTGGGAAAGTGCGTACTCGCGGCTTGGCAGAGCCGCCTCACTACGACTCCGAACGCGCGCAACAGATTTCGGATCGCGCGTGGGACGTCTGCCAGCTCGGATAGGTGAAGAACTGTGCCCTCGATACCTTCGATGCCAGTCCCGGAGGCTGACGAAACATACCCGCGGCCGGCCGGCGAAGCCGCTCAGGCCCTCGTCTGGGCGCAGTGGCCAAACCTGACTGACGGCCACTTCAAGGCACTCATAGCGCAGCAACAGAAGTACGCCGACCTCTGCAGCGATCACACCGACGCAACGATGCGCGACGCACAAACCCAGGCGGACCTCCTTGTTGGAGAGGCCGGCGATGCCAATCAACAGCTTCTACTGAAGATCGCTACCCACGCCTCTGACGGCAAAGCTCACTTCGACTCCAAAGTATCGGCAGCCAAACAATATTGGGCCATCACCAACGGGGTCAAAATCGACCTCACCCGTATCGCCGATGCCGCGCAACAGGAGTGGGACACCGCAAAAACAGTGCCCGGGGGCACCGCAGTTGTGACGGCAGCCTACGCGCCAGAAGTCGAAACCATCATCGAGGGCGCACTCACCGACATCGCCAAAGTCCCTGCCCCCACACCACTTCCACAACCCCCCACCGGCAACGGCTCCAATGTCGACGCTCTCGACAACAAGACGAAGAAAGAAGGAGACGGCGACAAGGAGCACGACAAAGCCGACTCTAAGAAGAAGATGGCCAAACCTTCGGACGAGGCCGACCACCACCTTCCGGGCAGCGATAAGCCCTACGTCAACACCGAGAACCCCGGCGCTGCGGCCGATGGACAGCCGGGGGCTACTCAGCTGCCCGACTCAGCCGGGGATCATGCTGGTTCTGTAACGGGAGTCGACGCACGGCCGACGATGCCGACAATTGGGGACACTGGGCAGCCTGGACGCCAGCTGCCGTCTATGCCCGGCCTTCCGGCGTCGCCGCTGGGAAGTGGCCCAGGTTCGGGTGGTGGGTCTGCTTCTGGGCTTGGCGGTTTGGGCTCGGGTGGCAACAGCTTGGCTTCGGCGTTCAAGCCGCCTGCGACACCTTCTTTGCCAGCATCGAGTGTAGGTACGTCGCCGGCCTCGGCTTTCCCGAAGGTGCCTCCTCCGGATAGCTTTGTGTCGGGTTTGTCGAACGCGGGGAGTAGTTTCCAGTCCGGGGTTGCTTCGGGTATGGGCGCGTCTGGCGCGGTCCCTTCGTCGGCTCAGTACGCTCAGCCGCTCGCTCCGATGCCCGTGCAACAGCCTGTTGTGGCATCGCCAAGCGGATTTTCTGGACCTGCGGGCGCTGGGGCGATAAGTGCGGCAGATGGCGGTTCGGTTGCTGGTGGCGGCACGCACGGTGCGCCGGTCGGTGGCGGCACGCCGATGGGTGGGGGTGGGATGATGCCGCCTCCTGCGGCGGCCGGTGGTGGCCAGCCTTTGGCGCCGTATAGCCCGCCCGCTTCTTCTGCACCGGGTGGCGCGCCGGTTTCGAGTGGCCCGGCGTCGACGGCGGGTGCCGCGCCGGCAGCCCCGGCTGCCGCGGCCGGTGGCACGGGTAGTCCGGCGGTGGTTGCGGGGAATTCGAGCTCGGCGGCCGCGGGGGCGACGCTTGCCTCGACAACGGAGGCTAATCCGGATATTGCCATGGCCACGCG
The DNA here is from genome assembly GCF_058270075.1 of Mycobacterium shunyiense. Classification (NCBI taxonomy): domain Bacteria; kingdom Bacillati; phylum Actinomycetota; class Actinomycetes; order Mycobacteriales; family Mycobacteriaceae; genus Mycobacterium; species Mycobacterium shunyiense. The sequence continues at coordinate 45,442 of NZ_JBZDPU010000011.1, forward strand.
GGTTCTTGCGGGGCTGGTGCGTGGGTCTCAGCCTGTTGGTGAGGTGTTGCAGAGTCCGGTGTCGTGGGCTGTGGCGGTGTTGCGCACGCCGACTGGTCCGCAGACAGTTGTGGCTAGCAGTGTGGGCGGTGGCGGTTATGTTCCGGTCACCGTGTTTTTGCCTGTGACTGTTCGGTTGGCGGTGGCTGATTCGGCGCTGCCCATCGGGTGGGCTGGTGAGTGGATGGGCTCGCAACAGCCGTCGGCTATCTTGGCGGCGCATTTCGAGCGTTTGTCGGAAGTGGTTAGCGGGGTTCGCGTTTCAGCGATCGTCACGTCAGAGATGTGGCCCAAGCGCCCTCGATGCGGTGGGGATTTCGTCGCGGTTCGGCAGATCGATATTTTGCAGGCCCTGGCGGAGCCTCCTGTGCTTGATGCGGGGCATCAGCATCGGTTGGCGGCGACGGATTTGGCTTTGACCTCTCGGTTGGCGAGCTTGGGGCGCAGTTTTACTCCCGATGTCGCGCAGCGGGCGACCGCGGAGTTGGCGGTGCGCTTGACGGAGTCGGTGTTGCGTGCGGCGTCGGAGCCAGATGAGACGGGGCAGCGCCTTTGCGGGCCCGCAGAAGAGAAGCTGTGGCAGGCAATTCGGTCAAACACGATCGGTGAGTCTGATTGGAGCGCGTGGGCCAGCGGTTTGGATACGGCCGTGCAAGTGCCCGAGATGCACGCGCCGCGCGACCCGGGCTCGTCGGCCGAGTCGGTGAACGCGCGGATGTGGTATCGGCATTACTACCGGGCGGGCCGGGTGGCTGAGTTGTTGAGCTGTTGGGATTCCCGCCGGCCGTCGATGGGCGTGTGGGATGTGGCGTATTGCGGCGTCGCGGCGGGGTTCGGGTCTGAGGTGGCCTCGGCAGTGGCCGAGGTTGAGCATGAGCAGCGCATGCGCCAGTCGTAGTCGAGTTGTGTGTGTCGGGGGAATTTCTGCAGGTGGGCGGTGAGGTGCTTTGTGCACCCACCGCCCAATTGCTTCATATCTGTTCACGTATGACTTATAGTGTGTAATATACGCAATAGGCGCGTGGAGGTGCGTCGAGGAAGGGGCCGAAGCGTGACTGTTGCAGGTTCAGACGAGACCGAAGTTCCTGCCACGAAGGTGGTGGCCACGGCGGTGTCTGCAAAGCGCACCCTGATGGCCGAGGTTGACCAGAACGGATTCGTGGTTGGGATTCGTGTGCTCAGTGATGCTGTGCGGCAATGGGATTCGTGGACGCTCGGCGAGAATGCCGTTGCTGTCGCTGCGGTGGCGCGGGATCGGTACTTGGCGAACCAGCCGCACAACGAAGCCACCTATCCGACTCATCAGTCGGTCGCGGCCGACGAGCGTCGGCTCAAGTTCTAGTTTCTAGAAAGGGTCGCTGTAGTTGACGTCCTCTCCTGGCTGAAGCCAGAAGATTCCAACCCATCCACTTACCTATGCGGCAGGAGAATCGAGTTGAGGTTCACGGTTCGTAGACCGGCCAACGCCGAGGTCTCCCCGTGCAGTCACCGCCCGTCCGGCGGCGATATTGCGTGCGGCGTTCACGTCCGCATGGCACGGCCCCGCCGAGCAGGCGACACACACGAAAACCGCTTGGCTCTTACGGTTCTCGGGTGCGATATGCCCACACACGGAGCATCGTTGCGACGTGTACGCGGCCGGGACTTGCTCCACCCGACCCAATGCCTTGTGCTGCAGCCGCACCGCAAGGAGTCCCCAGCCGGCACGGCTGATCGACCGGTTCAGTCCACGCTTCTGCGCAACGCCGCTCCCCGGCTGATCGACAGTTCCTTTGGCGCTGCGAGTCATAGCCCGCACATCGAGCGCTTCGAGCCGGATCGTGTCGAACCGGCCAGCGATCTCGGTACTGGTCTTTTCGACCCAGTCCTTGCGCCGGTCGACCTCACGGGCCCGCAGCGTCGCGATCGCCAGCTTCGTCTTGGCACGCCGATTCGATCCGCGTTGCGCACGGGCCAGGCGCTGCTGCAACACCTTCAAACGCTTAGCTTCACCCGCCGACAAGCCCGGCACGCGCAGCAATTCACCCGACGACAGGGCCGCCGACACCGCCACACCCCGATCAATCCCCACCACGCTGCCATCGCGCGGGCCACCGATCGGGTCAGGCACATACGCGAAGGCGATATGCCAACGGCCAGCCCGATCCAGCGTGACCCGGTAAGACTTCACCCCGCCGGGCACCGGGCGCGACAGCCGAAACCGCACCCAGCCAACCTTGGGCACCAAGACCTGCCCGTACCGGCGGTTGAGCCGCTGAACGTGATGGGGTTTGACTCCAATTTGCCGGAAACCTTCGTGCACACCGGCTTTGCGCCACGTCGGGCGGCGGTGCGTGCCACCGAAGAAATTCCGCATGGCCTGAGCGAAATCCCGCAACGCTTGCTGCTGCACGGTCTGAGATCCGGCCGCCAACCACGCAAACTCGGCCCGGGCCTCGGTCAGCTGCGCCGACTGCTCGTTGTAGCCCGGTGCCCTACGGCCCCACCGCCAGAACTGCTGCTGCTCCACCGCAAGATTCCACACATACCGCGCCTGCCGGCAATGCCCCGCAAGCGCAACCGACTGCTCCTCAGTGGGCAACAACCGGTAACGAGCCACGCCCGCACCCTAACCATATGCACCGACAACCAGCCGAAAGGAGACGTGGCGTTTCCTCCCGCAGATAAAGCAACGGGTTTCCACGCCACAACCAACCGATGACTGAGTGGAGCCTGATCAGCGATGTTGTGAGCCGGGTGGTCGGCGGTGTCACGCTCGGGCCGGCGGGGGCGATTCTGAACCCGATCGGTATGGGGGTCAAGGGGCTTGAGGGGATGTTTGGCGGCGGTGGTGAGCACGCGCCGGCTGAGCGGACCTATGCGGGCGGCGGCGGCCGCTTCGGGAATGAACCGGGCGCTGCGCCAGAGAACGGGCAGGCTCCGCCGGCGCCAGCGGAGCAGCCAGCACCGCCCAATGCCGAGCAGAACAGTGGTGCTGCGGCGACTGCGGCCTCGGCCGATGCTGCCGAGTTGGACAAGCTGATGAAGCAGCTCGCTGAGCTCGATAAGAAGGCTGCGGCCACCGTTGATGCCGTGCACGCCTCCGGGGAGGCGAGCAAGCAGGCGCTGCAGGATGTGGCTCGCGATGTCGACGCGAAGATCAAGGAGCTGGGCCCTCGGCTGAACACTGGCGAGGGGCAGCAGGAGCTGCGGGACTATCTCAAGGAACGACTGTCTTCGGCCAAGCAGGTTATCGAAAAGCAGATTGCTGATGCCGAGGCCAAGGCCCGAGAGACCAGAGAGCTCGCAAACCGCTATGCGGAGATCGGTGGCGGGGGAGGAGGCAGCGGCGAGGGCGGCAATGGCGGCGGTGGTAACGGTGGCGGCGGTAATGGTGGCGCTCCCGTTGAGACCACGCCGGCCTCGACGCCATCGACCGTCCCGGCAAGCAACCAGACTCCGGCTGGCACATCGCCGTTCGGCTCGGGGATGATGCCTGCGGGCATGCCCATGTCTATGCCCTCGCTGCCGTCGTTTGGCGGGGGAGGGATGCCGGGAATGGGAGGTGGCTTCGGTGATCCGCTGTCGGCGTTGAGCGGATTGGGCGGGAATCCGGCCGGCAGCGAGGCTCCTCAGTTGCAGGATCAGCAGACCGGTGTCGGTGAGGACGGCAAATCGGCGAGCGATGGTGTGCAGTTGCACGACAACCAATCTGACCATGGTGGGTCGGGCGGTGACGACCATGACGGGTCCGGCGGAAAACCCGATTCGGGCAATGGTCAGGACCAGGGGACGCACCCGGCGGGTGACCAGGGTGGTGCTGGCGGTGATCACGCGGCTGGTGGTGGTACCGGTGCGCACACACCCGGCGGCTCCGGCACACAGGTTGAGTATGTCGACGACAAGGGAAATGAAGTGAAGACAGATGCTCGCACCGAGCAGGCGGCCGCTGCAGTGCGGGCCCATATGAATGGCGCGAGTGTGGCCGAGAGCTACGCAGATCAGAAGATCGATCTGCCGCCGCCCGGGAGCCCGATCACTGACCCGAAGATGATGGTTCCGCCAAACATGCTCAAGGCCGGGGATGTCGGTGTGTTCAAGGACCATCTGGTGATGGCGTTGGGCAACAACAAGGTGTATGTGTCCGGGCAGGTGCAACCGCTGGACAGCATCAGCTCCGGCCCTGATTTCCTGGCCTGGATCGATCCGACCGCCGGCGCACAAAACGCTGGTCATGCGCCGGCAACTGCACCTGCCAATCCGAACGTGACCTAGGCCGCGCCATGACGAGGCCGCCACGTGATGACGCAGCTCCCAACCTCAACAGGCCGGTGGGGGCTGCCGTCGCAGCTCGAACAGGTTGGTAGCCCATGAGTTTGGAGGGGTTTGTGCGGGCGTCGGGGGCGGTGATGGGCTCGGCGCGGGAGGCTTTCGGTCCTGGTGGCGCAGCGGTTCCGGCGCGCGGCGGGGTGGGTGTGTTGCCGGGCGGACCCTCGGCCTCGGGTGCTGCCGCTGACGGGTTCGACGACGAGACCCGCCAGGTCGGTGCTCACGTGAGTGCGTTGAGTGAGCACGACGCGGCCAGTGACGCTGATCTGGCTCAGGCGGTCGCTGCGGCCGGTGTGGGGCGTGAGCGTATGGATTCAGTCATCGCCGCGGCGGTCGGTGACGTCGAGCGACTGGGCATGTCGACCAACACCTACGCGGGTCAGCGCGCGTTGGTCGATGCCATCACTCGGCGGCTGGAGGAGTCCAAGTCGACTCTGCAGCAATCGCATTCAGATGCCACTACTCGCGCGGCCAGCGCCGACACCACGGCGGCGGGCTATAACGGTATCGGCACTCAGACAATGCCGGCGTCGATGCTGGGCGCGGGCGGTATGCCTGCGGGGGCACCGTCGATGCCGATGCTGCCGTCGATGCCGATGCCCTCGGGCATGGGCATGCCCATGATGGGCGGCGGTCTTCCCCTAGCACCCCTGACCAACCTGGCCAGCATGCTCGGCGGAGGGACATCGTCGGCGCTAGCCGGAGCTGGAAGTATTCCCGAAAGCGCAGTGAAGACTGCGGCCACCGCGGTTCCTGCCGGCGCATTGGGTCCGGGAAGAGGATCCGAAAAGGGACTGCAGCGTTACACGGTCCTGATGAACAGGGCTGTCTCGGCGGCGTTTCCAGAGATCACCGATATCGGTGGTGTACGAGCGGATTCATTGAAGTGGCACCCGCAGGGATTGGCCTTGGACTTCATGATTCCCAACCCCACCAGCCCAGGCGGGGTGGCACTGGGCAACCGGGTCGTGGATTTCATCTTGAAGCACAACGACAAGTTTCATGTCGACCACGTCATCTGGCGGCAAATGATGTATGGCACAGACGGTTCCGTTCGCAAGATGGAAGACCGCGGCGGCATGACGGCCAACCACTACGACCACGTTCATGCGGCGACGCAAGGCGGCGGGTATCCAACAGGGGGAGAGGTGTACAGCTTGTGATCGCGTATCAACAGAGGGTGCGGCCCAGCGGCCGTGACGGTTGCGGAGAGGCAGGCTAGCTCATGCCACTCAATTATGCGTCCATGGAGCAGGTTTCAGGCTGGCGCTTTCTGTGGCACCGGCTGTCGGTGGCGGTCGGACGCTGGAATGTGCGGCTGATTCACGACCCGTCTAAGAACTCCCAAGTCGCCTATCTCTACGGGTTTGTTGCTGCTGGACTTGTGCTTGCACTGTGCTTTGTGTTGGCCTGGATTCGGCCCGTCGGCCAGATCGGCACGTCAACCATTCTGATAGACCGGGCCACGGGTGCACGCTGGGTACAGGTGGGCGGGGTGATGCATCCGGCGCTGAATCTGGCCTCCGCCCGCCTCATTGTCGGTCAGGCTGAGGCACCAAAGATGGTGCCGATGGGCGAAATCCGCAAGAGTCCGATTGGGCCGGCCGTGGGCATCATGGGTGCACCTGACGACCTGTCGGTGCGCACACCGGCCCAGACCGGGTGGACATTGTGTGATCGACTGGGCTCTACCGGCTCTCAGGTGATACCGAAGGTGACCATCGTGGCGGGACCGCCGACGTTGGGTGACTGGTCGCAGACGATGCGCTCGCCGCAGGCGGTGCTCATGACGTATGCCGGTGACGTGTATGTGGTCACTGACGGACATCGTTCGAAGATTGACTTGGCCGATAAACCGGTGACCTTAGCGCTAGGGTTGCCAGTGGGCGATCTTCACCCCGCCCCCATGTCCCGTGCGATGTATGAGGCGTTGCCGCCGACGGCACCCCTGCGGGTTCCGGATGTGCCCAACCCTGGCGGACCAGTAGCCTTCGCTACGGCGAAGCTGCCGTTGGTGTCGGGCAGCGTGGTGCGTGTCCAAGACGCCTCCGGTAGCGATGAGTTTTTCATCGCAATACCCGCTGGGATACAGCGGGTTCCGGCAACGGTGGCCACAATGATGCTTAACGCTGGCATGGGCAATGGTGGACAGGTGCTGACCGCCAGCGCCACCGAGATTGCTTCTCTGCCTCAGGCCACCGGATTCGATGTGTCCATCTACCCGGCAACCCATCTCGAACTGCTGGACAAGGCCGCCGAACCGGTGACGTGCGTGTCGTGGCGCAAAGGTAGCGGTGAGCCGCAGGCGCAGATAAGTACGATCTCGGGTCGTCGCCTTCCCATTCCGGTGCAGGACGACAATAGGCTGATCTCGTTGGTAACCGGTGGCGAGAACGTGGCAGACGCGGTCTATATCGGAAGCAATTCAGCCAACTTCGTGCAGGTAACGGGTGTCGAAGACGATTCGCCGCGACGCGAAAGCATGTGGTTCATCACCGACACAGGTGTGCGCTTCGGGGTGTGTGCGACAGGCAACAACGATACTGACACCCGTAAGGCGTTGGGGCTGACTGAGGCTCCGCAACCGGCTCCATGGGCGGTTGTCCGCTGGCTTCCGGCAGGACCGGTGTTGTCCAAAGAAGCCGCGATGGTCGAGCACGACACATTCGCCAAGGACCCTATGGCTGCGCCGTTACCTGCGCCCCCGACTGGAGATCAGCCATGACGAAAATCGGCCATCGAGTCCAGTCGACCCCCGCGCCGTCCTTGGACCCCAAGACCATCACCGTCGACAACCCACTGTCCTATGAACGGGTGCCGAAGTCGACCGCCTGGATCTGGGTCCTTCTGTTCATCGGTGGGGCGGTGGCGCTGATGGTTCTCCTATACAAAAGTGGCGCAAGGCAACTCAGTATGGGTGGAATGGTCATCTTTCCGATCATGCTCGTATCCATGTTCGCGATGCTGCGCAACCGCGCCGGGGGCGCCGATAAGTCGAAACGACCTGCAGCGCTCAATCAGCAGCGGGCTGAATACCAACGCAAGCTCGACGCATTACGGTCGGGCCTTCACGCCGACGCCTGGGAGCAGGCCCGTGAAATCGCCTACCACCATCCCGACCCGCGTAGTGGATCGTTGACAACATTGGTGGGCAGCGGACGAATGTTTGAGCGAGCGCCCGACCGGCACAATTTCGGGCACGTTCGCATCGGCCTGGGCCTGACCCGGATCAACACCATCATCACCCCGCCGGACAACGTGCCGCCAGAAGAGAGTCGAGAGTCCGTCACGGCGATAGCAGCACGAGATTTTCTGCTGTCGCAGAACGTCATTCACGATGTTCCCCGGCCCTTGCATTTGTGGGACGAGGCCGGCTGGTCACTGTTTTGGGAACGTCAGGACCAACGCGACATCGTGCAAGGCTGGCTTCGGGCACTGGTGTCGCAGCTGTGCGTTTTCCACAGCCCCGCAACAGCCGACGCAGCTGACCCCGATGCGGCTGGCGGGATCCGGCTGGCGATTATCACAGATGACCCCGAGGCATGGGAGGCGGCCAAATGGTTGCCGCACACCGCCGATCCCGAGCTGGTCGACGCCTCAGGGCCTGTCAGATTGATCTTCAACGATGTGGCCAGCTTCATGAATCGGTTTGGCGAGGACCTCAGCGAACGTCAACCGTGGCGGTTGCGGACAGAGGGCTCCGAGGAGCCCACAAGCTGGCTGGTGGTCGTGGTCGACTACCCGGACGCCAGCTGCACCCCAATTCTGGGTGACAGAGGCAAGTTCGGGGTAGCGGTGATCGAAGCAACCGGCGACGAGAACAGCATTCTGGCCAATCCCCAGTCGGCGTTTTTCCTCGACGATTCGGGCAATCTTCTCCGCGCAGCCAAGGAGGTCCACTGACATGGTGCAAGTATCAACCAAAGCGCGAGACGGATTGCTGTTCGCCGCCAACCCGGATTATATGAGCCGCAACGAATTCGAGGTGCTGGCCCGGTCGCTGTCGCGCTACGAACCCATCGACGAAGCCGGCCGGATGCTGGCGACCGCGGCCAGCGAAGCGCGTTCAGGTCAGGAATACCTCGATCTGTGGGGGATCGAGGATGCCCGGACTTGGGATCCGACTCCGCTCTGGGACGAACTCACGATCGCAACCCGCTGCGAAATCCCGTTGGGCAAGACCGCTGTAGGCAACAAACCTCTGTGGCTGGACATCAAGCAGGATGCCGAGGGCGGTGTCGGGCCCCACGGCATGGGCGTCGGCATGACCGGTTCAGGCAAGTCCAAGCTGGCACGCACGATCGTGATGGGTCTGGCCATCAAACATCCACCCGAGATGATGAAAATTCTGCTGGGTGACTTCAAAGGTGAGGCCGAATTCACCGGTCTGGAAGCACTGCCGCATGTCGTGGGCGTGGTGTCCAACCTGGGTGACAGCCTCCACAAGCTCGACCGGTTCCAGGACGTCGTCGAAGGCGAAATGGAGCTGCGCCAGGAAGCGCTCAAGCGGGCCGGCTTCGAAAGTGTGCTGCACTACGAACAAGCCCGTGCCCGCGGCGCCAAGTTGCCGCCAATCGGTGTGCTCGTCATGGTCCTTGATGAGTTCAGCGAACTGCTCTCGCTCAAGGCTGAGATGGGACCTGTCTTCGATCAGGTCGGCCGACTCGGCCGCTCGCTATGGGTGTCGATTCTCAACTTCTCTCAGCGCGCCGAGACCGGCAAGATGTCCGGACTCATCGCCCAGCAGTCCTACGCGATCGGCATGAAGGTTAAAGACGCGGGCGAGAGCCGTCGGGCGTTGGGGTCACCGGTGGCCTACGACGAACTCAGAAATTCGCCGCCTGGATCGGCAATCTTGGCCGTCGACGGCGAGTACACCAAATTCCGGGCGTACTACACGCAGGCGACCTTTCAGCCACCGAAACGCCGCAAAGCCGAAAAGGTCGCCACCGAGGGCTATCCCGTCGATGTGCACCGCTTCAGATCCGGCATTGCTCCGCTGCCCGAGGATCTGCTCAAGATCGCCGACACCGATGAAGACACCGAAGACGACGTCGAAGACGCCGAGGAATTCTTCGACGACGACATGGATCTGCCGCTAGGGGCCGAAGCACCCACAGTGGAGAACATCCTGGCTCGCCAGATCACCAAATTTGGCAAAGGGCGCACCCGGGGCGGCATGTGGCTGCCCGCCCTCGATGACACCCCTGAGATTCCCTTGAGCGAACTGACCCAGGAGTACTGGGGTCGCGACTGGACGCAGGTGATTGCTGACGGGGGACTGGTTGTGCCCATCGCACGCGAAGACAACCCGCGACGCCACACTCAAGAAGTTGTCTGCCTAGACCTTTCGGGCGCCGGCGGAAACATTGGCATCACCGGCAAAACCGTGATCGGCAAGTCGATGACCGCTCAAGCGATCATGTTGTCCTTGGCCCACTCGCACAGCCCCCAACGCGTCCAGTTCTACGGCCTCGATTTCGGAGGCGGCAACACCGCCCGCAACATGGCCGGGTTGCCACACGTAGCGGGTATTGCAGGCGGCAGCGACGCGGAGAAGGTCAGTCAGGTCGTCATCGAGGTGGAGAAGCTTCTGCGACGGCGCGAGCGCGAGTGGGAACTGGCCGGGATCAACATCAACACATTCCGGGCCCGCAAGTTCGGGGCCAGCCCAGAGGAAGTCCCAGACGACGGGCATGGGGATGTATTTCTGATCGTCGACAACATCACTGCATTCAAGAACTTCAATCTTGATCTACATGACCGGGTCGCGCGCCTGGCCGAAAATGCGCTGGCCTACGGCATCCATTTGGTGGTGACCAACGACAGTTGGTTGTCGATCAAGATGGGTGACAAACTCGGCACCCAGATCGAACTACGCCTGTCCTCCCATGTGGACTCGAAGTGCCGGGACAAGGAACTCGCCAGGCGGTTACCCGACGTTCCCGGTTTGGCGTTGCAGCGCAACGGTTTACAGATGCGCATCGGAGCGCCGTACCAAGTGCGCGAGACGATTGCCAAAGAGACCGAGGATCGAGCAACCAAGGACGCAGTCGCCGAGATCGCCCGCGCGTGGAGCGACCTGGGATACCAACAGACGCACCAACTCCGAATGCTTCCCGACAAGGTCGCCTATGAGGAGATGGGACCGGCGGCTTCCGGCACGCTCAAACTCGGCTTGGGACAGACCACCTTCAACACGGTTGGTATCGATATCGCCCGATACCCCCACTTTTGGGCCGCTGGCAACAGCCAGTCGGGACGCTCGACGTTGCTGCGGACGCTGCTGCGCTCGATCACCGAAACATTCGCTCCACCCAATCCGGAAGCGCCCTCGTTCGATCAAGCTCAGATCCTGCTGTTCGAGTCAGATTTTGAGCTGATGGACTCCGTTGACGAGCGCTACAAGGTTGCCTATGCCAACACCAAACCGGAGATCCTGTCGATATGCGAGGCGCTGGCGCAAGCGCTGACGAAACGGCGGCCGCCCAGCGACCTCAGCGATCGCGAGAAGCGGTTGTGGCGGCCGGCGGCACCCAGGATCTTCGTTGTGGTCGACGACCTCGACCAGTTGACAGTTACGGGGAAGCATGGGGGCAAGCAAAGCGCGTTGGCGCCGCTCATCGAGCAGATGGCCAGAGGTCAACGCATCGGCTTCCACGTGCTGGCAACCACCCAGGCCTCCAACTTCTACCAAACTGGCAAGAGCAACAAGGTCATATCGGCGATGGAAGACGCCGGCGTCAGCGCGTTGGTGATGGACAGCGAGAAGAAAGAAACCTATGTCGGCGACATCAAGGGCGCGGTTCGCGTTCCGGGGCGCGGTGAGTTCTGGACCCGCAAGGGCAGGGAGCTCGTCCAGGTGGCCCAGACGCTGCCGCCTGACGAGGTGCTGTGAGGGGAGAATTTCGTGCATTCACGTCGTGGTCAACGGACGTAAAATTGCACGATAATCGTGAACATTATGTGTTTCCGATTTTGAGCAAGTGTGTAAGAATCGGTAGCAAGGCGCATACGCGCTCTGCCATATAGGAGATGAGGGGTTATCCACATGGGCTTCATTGAGGTAGTTCCCGAAGGAATGATGGCTGCGGCCGCTTCGACTGAGGCGTTGTCGGCGCAGGTGGGTGGACACACGGCTCAGGCCGCAGCGGTGGCCGCGGTGGTCCCGCCAGGGATCGAAGAGATTTCAGCGGCCAACGTCGCCAAGATCGCTGGCTATGCCGCCAACGTTGCAGCCGTGCTCGGCGGGGCATCGGCCGTGCAAGCTGCTTACGGTGCAGCGCTGGGATCTTCGGGCGCGATCCTCGACCTAGGCGATGCGTTGGCCCAACTCAGCGTTGCCAACATCGTCTGACATCGAGCAATACGCGGACACGGGTATGGGCATGCGTCTACACCAGCCTCGATCGCGGACTGCGCGCTGGCTTCACCTCGCGACGCACGCTCAGGCGCGAGGGCGTACCCGCGGGGTCCGTGAATGCCGGCTCACCGGGGAACTGACGGGTGAGATGGTGGTGACGGCATGACCGCCTGGGGTGCACTGCCCCCAGAGGAGAATTCAGCCGGATTTTGGTTCGGGCCTGGCGCTAGCAGCATGATGGCCGCAGCCGGTGAACTCGAAGCCCTTGCCGGCGCCATTATCGGCATGCTCGGCGGGCATGAGGCAGTGGCCTTGGCGTTGAGCACCTCATGGCCGGCCCCCACCGGGGAACTCGCCATGCTGGCCAACGTCCCGCACTTGTTGTGGCAGGCGAGGGCGGCCGGGATGATCACTACCGCTGCAGGGCTGATCACAGCAACCGCCGAAGCATTCGAGACCCTCAAAGCAGCCACGCCGACACCGATGGAGATAGGCGAGAACCAGATTGAGCATGTCGCGTTGAACAACGCGAACTTCCTGGGTCTGCTGACCAGCTTCATCATCGCCAACCGTGCACGGTACGGACAGATGTGGGTGACCTCAGCATCCAACAAATACGCTTACGCTGCGGCCAGCGAGGCTGGCGTGCAGGCGATTCCGCCTCTGGATCCGCCCACACCGTCAGCTATGCCCATGGGCGGCGATCCCGGAACTCCTTCTCTGGGATCGAAACCAGAACAGGCGCTCACATCTGCCGGCGCTGCTCCGCAGGACGCGATGTCAACATTTATGCCGATGCTGAGCCAGCTCGGACAGATCAGCGGCCAAGCTGGACAGCTGACTTCCGGCGCCAATCCACTGTCGAATGTGGGGCAACTCCAACAAGGCCTGCAGCCGGTGATGTCGTTGGCGTCCCAGATCGGACAGATGACACCGCCTGGGGCCGACGCGATGGGGGCTGTTGGCGCCGGAAGTTGGCTCTCGGGCGCGCCAGGGGGCGGAGGACCGGTGGCGGCGAACTTGGTTTCCGGTGGCGGTGGCGGTGGTTTCGGCGGTGGGACCGGTGCGGTGTCGACGGCCCTGCGAGGCCCGGTGTCTTGGGCTTCCCCGACTGTGAACGCATCTTCACCGGCCGGGGCTGACGTGGCGGTGTCACGCCTTGCCGAGGCCCGGGGGGCCTCCCCGATGGGCGGTGGCATGGGGGCACCGGGAGCGATGATGGGCCCCATGGCCCACGCCGCTGGCGATGACAAGCGTGAGGGGGCCGCGAAACCCGACGGGGCGAAAGTCCTTTCGTCAGCCGCCTCGCTGTACCGCTCTCCAACGGGCTTGCCGGTGATCACCGGCGGCTCGGGAGCGGTGTTCCGGACGGGGGAGGTGGCTGACCCACACACATCGTGAGAAGCACACACATCATGAGAACCGTTATCCCAGAGCAAGTTTGAGAGAAAGGACATCCGACGATGTCGGAACAGATTCACGGCGAACTCGACGCCCTCGCGCAGGACGCGCAGGGGCTACAAGAAGTCTCCGATCAACAGGCGGCGCTGATGCACAGCCTGGCTTCCACGATGGAGGGCCTGAGCACCTCCATGATCGGTCGGGCCAGCGTGGCCATGCAGCAGGTGGGTGAGCAGCTGCATCACGAGGGCAACTTGATGTCGACAACCTTCGCCGACCACTCGCACATGATGAACAACAACCGCCAGATCCTCGACAGCGGCGACGAGGAGAACGCGCACGCGATCTCCCAGATCTCCAACCTGATCGTCTAGGGACACACGAGAGCCCCATCGACTCTCGAATCCACTCTCACACTCGAACGAAAGGACACCATCGTGTCGACAGTAACTTTCCGCACGCCGCAGATCGCAGCGGCGGTTACAGAGATCGAGCAGGTCGCGCAGAAGACCGAAGAGAATCGGCTGCACTCGATCAACATCGTGACGGCCAACGCCGACAACTTCAACGGCAGGGGATCGGAGGCGTTCCAAAACGCCATCAACCTCGTCAACCATCGATACCAGGAACAGCAGGAAACGATTCGCCGGGCTGCCGTGGTTCTCAACCAGGCCAACGAAGACATGACCATGCGCGACGGTCAGGCCGCGGCCCAGTACGGCTAAGCCTGCTGGCATTTCACCAAATCAATTGGCGGCCCGGCAGGGATTGCGGTGCTCAACCGGAATCCCTGCCGGGCCCTCGCACTTCAACGGGCGCCACACGGTCATATGAAGGCCCGCGCCCAACAGTTCTGCTTCAACAACAAAGGTCAGTGATCTGATGAGCACACCGTCATTTCTTCGACGTCAAGCGCCGGCACCCGCAGGCCCTGCACCTGTACGAGCGTTGACCACGACATGCGAGGGAGTGCGAATACTGCAGGGGCTGTGCCGCATTGAAACGCTGCCTTCAACATTGTGGCTACAACCCTGGGTGAGTGAGGGCGGCCCGCCCACCGACGAAGTGGGACTCGCGACGCTGCTTAAGGCTGGTGCGCTGGTAGATGAGAGCACCGTTCATCCCACGATCAGTGCCTGGCTGCAAATCTTGGCGTCGCCAGACATCACCCTGTGCGTGTACATCAGACGCGGCAATGAGCATATGAGCCTGGTCATTGCGCGCCGCGACCGCCGGCACGCCGCCGCCTCGCGATGCAACGACGACGTGACGCTCGAGGAGGTCAGTTCCGTGCGATCCATGCGCGACCTGGTGGATCGGATCACGCCACTGTGTGGGCCAATGGTTGAAGCAGCACGGTTTGTGCCCGCCACTGTGCCGACAGAGGCACTGCTCAGCCGGCTGGGTGAGGTCGTGCGTGGCGATCACACTGCGCTACGAGCGCTGGGCAGCCTGGGATTGACCGCCGAGCAGCGCGAAGTCGTGATGCTGGCAGCGGATTCGCCCCTGATGGAGGCAACGTTCGCGGTCACGGTGCATGACCGACGAGGTGAGCACGTGTCGGTCGCCACCGCCTCGATCACCGATACTTCGTTGGGACGGGTGGTGACCGGCCCTGTGCGCGGAGAAGACGGCAAGTGGTGGACTCAAATCGTTCCCGGTACCAACGATGCCGCCGCGCGCGCGCTCACATCGCTGGTGGCCACAGTGGGCGGACGTGAGTGGCAGAGCTACAGCCGCCTAAAATAATGAAACAATTGTGGTGTTTACGTACTGCTTTACAGTGCCTCACTGTGTAAGGTATTAAGCAGCTTCGGACTGTGGAGGCCCGGGGGAACTCACAACATGGGAGCCAGTAAGTGAGCAACAACGACGACGACTTTTACAATCGCTACACCAGCAGCGAGCAAGGCGATTCGGCCGCCAACGAACCCGGCCAGAACTGGTCAGACATACCCGAGGGCGCACCAGTCAGCGGCGAGTCCGTTGCACCGCAGCATCTTTCGGGGTTTGATCCCGAGCAGACCTCGCAGGTGACGTCGGACTTTGTGCGCGCGGCGATCCGCGGCGCGACCGAGCTGCCGCAGCCCGTCGGGTCCTACCCACACATCAATGGCGGTGAGACGGACGCCAGCGCTTGGACTCGAGGCGCGCGTCACGCTCAGCAGAACCCGAACGCTGACACCTGGGAAGCGTCCCCGCACGCCTCACAGCCCGACGTGCTGACAGTCAGCGACATCGACGACGCACTCGCACAAGACACCCTGGCCGAAGCGGATCACGCAACAGACGCCACCGACGAGGTGGACAACCCCGAGGGCCATACCGACGACGCCACGTCATATGCCACCAACAACCCTGAGATCGAGCCTTCGCGCCCGCCAGACGGGCCGACCCTCACTCAGGACACGGGCTCTGAGCACGGCGGCAACACTGAGATTGATCAGTACGGCTGGGACGTGGGATCAGCGCAACCGAGCGCTCAGGGCACACTGCCCAACGCGCCTGCGCAACACGGCTTCAATGGGCAGCCACCAAGCCTGCAAGACGAGCACCACCGCCAGGCGCCGATCGCGCCCTACCCACAACCGTGGCCACCAGAGCAGGTACCGCGTCCCTGGCCGCAGCAACCCGCTGTTCCCGGCGGGCGCCACGCTAATCCAGCGCCCTATGGTCAGCCGCCAGCACAGTGGCCTCCAGTGACCAACGAGTTTGGTCATCACGCACCACCGGCCCACCGGGCGCCGGCAGCACACTTTGAACCGCGGACGCCTGCCGGACCGCCGCAGCAGCCACCGCATCGAATGCCGACTGCGCCGCCGGTGTCAATTCCGCACGGTACCTCGCGATTCGAGCCGTTGCGGCAGTCCAATGACGCATCCGTAGGCCAGACGCGGGCAGCGATCCGGGAAGCAGGCCTGGTGCGTCCGCACAAGCCTGAGGCCACCCGAGGCTGGCGCAAGGTGCTACGCAAGCTCACAGCGATCAACCTTGGTCCCTCGCCTGCAGAACGCAAGTGGAACGACCTGCAGCGGCGCATCAACTCGAACCTGCGCGGGACCTACACGATCGCCGTCATGGGCCAGAAGGGGGGAGTATCGAAAACGACCACCACGGTGGGTCTGGGTCAGGCACTCGCTCATTATCGTGACGACAAGGTCGTCGCGATCGACGGCAACACCGCCAAGGGGAACCTGGCCAATCGCATCGACGAACCCTCCAATGGAAACTGGAAGACGCTTCTGGGCGACTCAAAACTCGATTCCTACACCGATTTTCGGCACCACACAGGTAAGGACAGCTCGTCAGGGCTTGAAGTGTTGGGCTCCTACAAGGGCAATGAGGTCATCACCGGCGTCCAGCTCTATCAAGCAACTCAAACCCTCGGCAAGCAATACCCAGTCAGCCTTATCGATTGCGGCAACCAACTGCTCGACGACGTTACCGCAGCGGTATTAGCCATGGCCGATGCCGTGGTGATCGTGTCCACAACCAGTCTGGACGGGGCTTTGGCCGCCAGCGACACAATCAATTTCCTACTGGCGCACGGCTATCCGCATCTGGTTTCCTCGGCGGTCGTTGTGATCAGCAACGTGAGCAAAGTGCCGGCCAACAAGTCCGTCCGCCAGCTTCACGAAGATTTCGAACGGGTCGTGCGTGCAGTGCACGCCGTCCCCTACGATCCGCACCTTCACGAAGCCGCAGCGATCGACATGCAGCGGCTGAAGCCTGACACCAAGCGAGCCTTCATCGAGGCCGCGGCGTCGGTTGCAGACGGTTTCGCCGGCGCCTCTGACCGCGACCAGAACGCCATGGGGCGGCCCGGACCGACGGAGTGGCGGCAATGACACTGATCGAAGACAACGACCTGGGCACAGCGGCCTCTGAGCCAGGCCCACGCAAAGGAGTCGCAGTCCGCCGACGTGGCCAGGTCCGGCTGGCTGAGCAGGTTCGCGTGGCGGTCATCTTCTCCGGTCGCCAGCACGATCTGACGTTGCCGGCCACCGTCCCAGTGGCCACCGTCGTGGCGGGGATCCTCAACACCATCTGCGATCCGGCCGACAGCCTGCTCGACGCCAGTGAGGACGGACGCATCACCCCGGGCTCGGTGGTTCTGCGACGGGTCAACGGTCAAGCACTCGACCGCGAGGAGGACCTGCAAGCACAGGGCGTCATCGACGGGGACCTGCTGCGACTGGAGGTCGGTGACGCCGAAGTCACCTTGACCCCCATCATCGAGAACGCCAGTTCGGCAACTGCCCAGATCCTCTCAAACCACCGGCAACAGATCGATGAAGCAGTCACCGTCCGTTTCGCGGCGATCACCGCCGCACTCGGAGTTGTGTTGACGGTCGGCCTACTGCTCAACGCCTGGCGCATCAACCTGGCCGACGGCCACGACGTGAACCTGATGCTCGCCGCGGCGGCCACGGTGCTGACCGCAACACTTCTAGCGACAGCGACGATCGTATGGTGGCGTCACCGCGAACTGACCGTGGCAACGAGTCTGTGGCTTTCCGCTCTGGTGAGTGCTCCCGCAGCGGCGGTAATGGGAACACCCGGACAGCCCTCCGCCTGGCATGCGGTCTTCGGCTTTGCCACCGTCACCGTTGTGGCCTCGGCACTGTGGGCACTGACGCCGGCCCCACGAGGAGTGCTGGCTTGGACAGCCATCACGGGCGGATGCTGGGCGCTCATATCAGTGCTGCGCGCACTGGGCGTGCAATGGGGCTATCTCTGGGTCGCCGTCATGGCCATCGCTCTACTCGTGCTGAAACTGTCAGAGGGAATTGCCGGGCGCATGGCCAGGCTACCCATGCCAGAATTCCCCACCGTCACAGGAAAGAACGTTTTCGATCCGGCCGACGACATCGCTGCGCAGGCGTTGGAGGCGGCAGCAACTCACGGCACTCCGAGCATGGCGCAGCTGACTCGCGCCGCCATTGCGGCCAACACGTATCTGACGGTCGTGGTCGCGTGCACTGCAGTGTTTTTCGTGGTCGGCTCAGCCTGCACGATAACTCCTGGCCAGGGCCGTTGGTGGCTAGCCACGGTCTATGTCTTGATGCTGGCCACGATCTTGGTCCTAGCAGCACGTGCATTCGCCGATCGGATACAGGCGATCATCCTGGTAGCCACCGGACTGAGCATGATGGCCGCCGTCGGTTTGACCTACGTGCGGGCCAATGGGTCCGGCCCGGGCTGGAGCGTTGCGATCGCCGCTGCGGTGCTGATGTTAGGGGTGGGTGCTCTGGTCATCGCCGCGGTGGTGCCCAAGCATGTGTTCTCCCCGTTGTTCCGCAAACTCGTTGAGTGGCTCGAATACGTCCTCATCGCACTCGTTCCGCCGCTTTGCTGGTGGCTGCTCAACCTCTATTACCTGGCGAGAAACCGATGATCATGAACCGACGCCGATGGACACACAGCGCGGCGGCCTTGGCAAGCGTGGCCGCCCTCGTAGGAACTGCGCCACTGGTGACAGGCACCGCCCAGGCGATCAACCCGCCGACAATCGATCCGGCAGCGGTACCGACCGACACCGAAGCCAGGCCCGGCGAACCACTACGAATGGCGCACGGCTGCGCGGTCACAGGAGTATTGCCCAACAGCGATCTCGGCGCCCCCGGACCATCCCAGGCCTTCATGAATCTGCCGGAGTTGTGGAAGTCGGCAGGCAAAGGCGAGGGCCAGTCGGTAGCGGTGATCGATACCGGGATATCGCCAGGGCCGCGCCTGCCCCACCTGCGCGGAGGCGGAGATTACATCGAGGAAAACTCAGATGGCCTGCGCGACTGTGACTCCCACGGCACCATCATCGCCAGCATCATCGGCGGTGCACCCTCAGAGGCGGACGGCTTCGTCGGCGTAGCACCGGGCGCCGAGATCATCTCCATCCGGCAGTCCTCGGATGCGTTCGTGCCCGCCAACCCGACCTCAGGTGACATCGACTCCGATCGACGCGCGGGCACCGTCGCCAATCTGGCCAAAGCAGTTGTCCGAGCGGCTGATTCTGGCGCCAAAGTGCTCAACATGAGCATTGTCGCCTGCGTTCCCGTGCTTAAACCGGTCGACCAAACCACGCTGGGCGCTGCGATCCGCTACGCGGCGGTAGAAAAAGACGTCGTGATCGTTGCCGCAGCGGGCAATCGAGGCAATAAGGACTGCGGCAACCAGAATCCCGACATTGATGCGGTCACCGCCGATCCTGAGCAATACCGGAATTGGCGCGGGGTGGTAACCATCTCCACGCCTGCCTGGTTCTCCGAGTACGTCTTGTCGGTGTCGGCGACCGACGGCACCGGTCAACCGGCCATCGACGATCAAAAGAACGAGATCAGTCTGCTCGGCCCATGGATCGGCGTGGCCGCTCCCGGGGTGGCCATCCAAGGCTTCAACGAAAAAGGCGAGTTGATCAACGCCACCTTCAACCCTGAAAAAGGCGTACTCCTACCGATGAACGGCACTAGCTTCTCGGCTGCCTATGTCAGTGGGCTAGCGACGCTGATCCGCGCAAAGTATCCGAATCTGACGGCCCATCAGGTCATCGACCGCATCAAGCAGACAGCCCACTCGCCAGCCGCAGTAGTCGATAACCGTGTGGGATATGGGGCAATTAACCCCGTCGCTGCCCTCAACTACGACGTACCCGAAGCAGACCCTCAACCCAAGGAGAACCTGTCACGCCCGCTGCATGTCGCGCCGCCACCGCCACCTCCGGACCGCCGCCCGATGACGGTGGCACTGATCGGTAGCGGCGTCCTGGTGGGCGGGTCACTACTTGCGCTGGCGGTCGTACTGCTGGTGCGCCGGAAGGAACAGTCATGACCCAGGAACTCATCAGCACCCCGGGCGACGCCCAGCACCACCGCCGCTCGCGTCGCGCCGAATCACAGACAGTCACGGGACAAGCACTGCCACGATGGCAGTTCAGATTTCCCCTGCGACACATCATCATTGCCGAGGTCATTGCCGGGGTCACTGTCACCGCGATGGCCGCTGCGGGTGTCCCCTGGTGGGGTCTTGCCCTCGCCGTGGCCGCCATCATTGTGCTCGCCACACTGAACTACCGCGGCGCGACCAGTGCGGGTTGGCTGTGGCGAGCGTTTCACACCCGCCGCGGACGGAAGCCGGCCGTAGTTCCAGAAGCGTTCGGCGCCGAGATAATCGGCGCCGCCGCAATCGGAATGCGCTGGGATTGATCACACCCACCGACAAGGACTGCTCGTGAGCCAAACCCTTACCCGTTCCCAGCCAGCACTCACCGCAAACGGCAACCCGAAGTACGCAATCACCATGATCGCCCTGCACGGCCGTGCCTTTGCACCCACGGTGCTCGTCGCCGACGGCGCCGACACCCCCGACGTCGTGCCCCTTGACGCGGTGTGTTCGCTGATGCGCCAGTTCGGCGGACTGGAACTGCACTCGATCGATGTGCTGTCGATCGGCTCCCGGACACCTATGAACGGCAACTACACGCCGCGCTACGACCAGATCGTCGGCGACCGCCCAGCCGTAGGAGAACGTCGAACCTGGTTGGTGCTGCGACTGAATCCGCAAGCATGCTTGGACGCTTTGACCTACCGCGGAAACCTAAGCGAGGCAACCGCAACAGCGACAGAACGCATCCGGCAGGCGGCGGTGCGGGCTGGATGCAGGGCGAGCACCTGCAGCTCTGATGAGCTCGACGCTGCCACACGCATCCTGCTGGGCGGACATGATCTGGACGACTACCAGCCCCATTGGTCGCATCTGCAAGTGGGAACCGAGTACGTCACGCCGTACCGTATCGCCGGTCCAGACCTGACCAGTCGGCTGCTCAACGATGTGTGGACGATCCGTTCCACACACACCGCGACACTAGTTCGGCTCACCCGCAACGCCGACGCCACCATCTCGGCTGCGGCATTGGTGCGGATACACACCACCAAACCCGTGCCGCACCCACCACTATCCAAACTGAACCCTGTCCACGGGCAGACATCGTCAGCTCTATTGGCCATGCTTCCACTCGGGCACCGCTCACTGCAATTGCCATTAGCGCCGCGCCGCATCCAAACGACGCCAGCTCACCATGTTGCACGGCTCAGCGATAAGCGCACCCTGATCCTTCCGGTAGGCCCGTCAGGGTTCATCGTCGGTATGGCGCCATCGGGACAGCCCTGGCTGATGTCACTGCTAGACCCACTCAAGTTCACCCGAGTGGCAATCAATACCAGTATCGAAGTGGCCCAACGGCTTCTCCTTCGCGCCACGGCCGCAGGCGCTGTTGCCGCAGTCGATACCGACAGGCCAGAGTCCTGGGAGCCGATCTGCGATGAGCGACTGACACTCACCTCTGGCGGCGATCAGAAGACAAACGCAGTGCTGACCGTGTCTGACCGCCAAGACCGCCGCGACCAGCAAGCGGTCGGCGGTGAACGAGGCCACGGCCTGGTAACCATCAACTCAGTGAATCCATCAATATCCGATATCGTCATCACCCAGACATCACCGACCGAAATGGTTCTGCGCACGCCCGGCGGGCGAGAAATCATGTTGACAATCATGCGGCCCCGCAACGAAAGCCAAGTGCTGGGTCACCTACTCAAAGGGAAGACTCGATGAGCGATCGCGGTAGAGAAGCACTGGCCGCGGCCGTCAAAGCACTGCCCACATCCCCGCGAAAAGCACTGCAGGTGTTCAGCATCGCATTGGGAACCGACCCCACGATGGCCGATGCGCTGCTTGGTCGAGTCGCCGCCGGCGATCACTCGCTAGAAACCCTCAAGGCCCTGTCGACACATTCGCGCAACCTTGGCGCCCATCTGCGCCACCTAGGCAAAGCGCCGCGAGAACTCGGCGCAAGCCTGGATGTAGAAGCGCTTCGTCTCGACATCGTCGACCCCGTCTCAGCCCAGGCCGCCTACGCCGCTGCGCTCATCAACGCAGGCAAGTACGAGGCAGCCCACAGTCACCTCAACACCGTGCAAGACCGTCCTGAAGTCGCCTACGTGCGAGCAGTTCTTAACCGCAGAACCGAGCGATGGCCAGATGTACTCACCGCCCTCACAGGCTGTGAACGATGGATGATTAATCTGCTGCGGCGCGCTGCGAGCCTGCTCGAAGCAGAAGCGGCGGCCAACCTCGGTCTGTTCGACCGGGCCACAGCCGCAGCTCAACGCGCCAACACCTCCGACGAAGCCGCCAACCCTGACCCCATTAATCGAGATGCACAGTTCTGCCTGGCCCTTCTCGCCCGAGCACGGGGACAAGAGGAACAGGCAATGATGCTGCTCACCGAGATCCGAGTGGCCTGGCCCGACTTCGCCGGGGCAAGAACCGCGCTGGAAGATCGCACCTACGGCTTCCGAGTCACCGATGCGGCCGTGATCGATACGCGCTCAGATCCCTGGGACTCCACCACCCAACGCACACAGGAAATGGATCTGGCCGAACGGCAGGCCAAACTGTTGTCCGATGCTGAAGCCACCTTGACCAAGCAGATCGGCCTTGACGAGGTCAAAAACCAGGTCCACAAGCTGCGGTCGCACGTCAAGGTAAACAAGGTCAGGGTCGAGCGCGGTTTCGAACCCATCATGCGCAGTCATCACCTGATCTTCAGCGGGCCGCCAGGAACCGGCAAAACCACTATCGCGCAAGTTGTAGCCAACATTTATTGCGGCCTAGGCGTTCTCAAGACCACCAAGTTTCGCGAGGCAAAGCGTGCAGACTTCGTGGGGGAGACGTTGGGCTCAACCGCGATCAAAACGAACAAACTGATTAACGATGCCCTCGACGGAGTCCTGTTCATCGATGAGGCCTACGCGCTCATTCAGACTGGCTTATCTGGCGGAGACGCCTTCGGACGCGAAGCTGTGGACACGCTGCTGGCGCGCATGGAGGACGAACGTGACCGGCTGATGGTCATCATCGCCGGCTACGAAAACGAGATCGATCGCTTCCTGACGGCGAATGAGGGTCTACTGGGGCGTTTCCCCCGGCGCCTTCGATTCCAGTCCTACAATCCGGCCGAGCTGGCAGGGATCGCCGCTGCGATCGCCGGCGCAAAGGACTCCACGATCGTGCCTGCTGGCATCGACACTCTCGAGCGTGTCTGCAACGCGCTAACCCTGCTCGACGTGGTGGTCGGTGGCGACGATGACAAGGAGATTCGCAGAGTCATCTCCGCCCAAGAAGACAGTGGCGCTTTAGGCCCCGACGAAGTGCGGCGCAGGTTTCTCGATGTGCTGGGCAATGGCCGGTTCATTCGCAACGTGGTCGAAGCGTCGTTCGAAGAGCAGATGCACCGGATCGCCGATGAAGTTGACGGTCTCGATGGCAGCGCGATCGACGAGGCGATCACGACGTTGGTCGAGAAAGACGTCAGCGCTGCACTGCGCACCGTGCTATCGACCATGGCACCGGGCAAGATTGATGCTGCCGCTTTGATTGAAGCTACCCGGCCTCGGTAGTCCATGTCCGCTCCCATTGTCCACATGGGCCGCAAGGGAGGGAGTTTCACCCGCGGACAGGTCAGTCCCACGGCTCGCGTCGGCGCCACCACGGGGCAGAGGCCCACGCGCCTCGCTCCACCGTGACCGCACGAAAGCGTTCGTCGAGGCGCTGCACCTCGACACGGAGTCGGTGGGCGTGCTTACCGCGCCGTCGGACGAGCGCCTCCAGTCGGTCGCGGGAGTCGCCCCAGATCTCGCCGTCACAGCACGGGCAGCCGGTGGGGCCGGTATAGACCGGGCGTGCCGAGCGGTGAAGGCATTCGGCGTACTCGACTTCGCGGCGCCACAGGTCGAGGTAGCGCACAGCGGCGCCGTCTTTCCGTGGGCGGCGTGGACGATGCCGGTTCACCGGCGTGGAAGGGACCGGCCCTTCGGTTCGATGTGTGTCATGTGCGGCACCGTGACGTGGCGCGATCGGTGAGGTGGGGTACGAGGCGCAATTATCTGGGGTCAGATTCTGATGTTCACTGTTGTTCCCGCTGAGGCGAGTTGGCCTGGCTTGGCGTGATGGGTAACAGGCTGGGCTGCCGGTGTTTCCGGTTAGGGGTTGGTTGGTGCGGTCTGGCTGGCGCGATGGTTCGGGAGCCCGTCGCTTCGTCGCCGCCATCATGGCGGGCTGCCGTCGGTGACGGGTGCGGTGACTTGTTGGGGGTGGGTGCGGGTGTTGGTTTTTATTGGCGGGTGGCTAGTTGTGGTGGTGTGGAGTGGCTGGTGGTTGTTGGGCGGTGGGTGGCGCGTTGGGGCCACCAGCTGGCTTCGCGTAGGAGTGTGGCGATGGCGGGGACGGTGAGGGTGCGCACGAGGAAGGTGTCGAGTAGGAGTCCGCAGCCGATGATGAGGCCGGCTTGGATCATGATGGCCACTGAGCCGACCATGAGGCCGAACATGCTGGCGGCGAAGATGAGGCCGGCTGAGGTGATGACGGAGCCGGTGTTGGCGACGGTGCGCAGTACGCCGACGCGGATGTTGTGTCCTGATTCTTCGCGTAGTCGTGAGACGAGCAGCATGTTGTAGTCGGCGCCGACTGCGACCAGGATGATGAACGCGAGTAGTGGTACTGGCCAGGCGATTTCGTGTCCGAGTCCCCATTGGAAGATGAGGACGCCGATGCCCAGTGAGGCCAGGTAGTTGAGCACGACGGTGCCGAGCAGGTAGAGCGGGGCGAGCAGGGCGCGCAGTAGTAGGACGAGGATGAGTCCGACGATGAGCAATGTGGCGAGGGCGAGTTGGGTGAAGTCGGCTCGCAGCAGTCGTTGGATGTCGGAGTTGACGGCGGGGAACCCGGCAACGGAGACGGTGGCTTGGTGCAGTGAGGTGTTGGGGCGTGCGGCGTTGGCGACGTCGGTGATTTCGTGTGCGAGGCGGGTTGCTTCGGCGCTGTAGGGGTCGTGGCTGGTTTCGATGGCAAAGCGTGCTGTTTTTCCGTCTGGGGAGAGGAATTGTTTTGCCATATCGGTGAATTGGCGGTTTTGGAAGGTGTTGGCGGGCAGGTAGAAGCCGCTGGAGGAGTCCGAGTTGGCGGTGGCGCGGGCGGCGTTTTGGAGTTGGGTGGCGATCTGGCTCATCCCGGACAGCATTTCGATGTTGGAGTCGGCCAGTGCGTGGACGCCGGTGGCCAGTGCTTGGGCGCCTGAGGCGAGTTGGCCGATGCCGTCTTGGAGGCGTCGGATGTTGCCGGCGAGGTCGGCGGGGTCTCCGAGGGTTGCGAAGGCTTTGTCGAGGGAGGTGACCGCGGTGTGCACGGTGGCCAGGGTTCCGGCGACGGTGGCGTTGGTGTCGGGGTTGTAGCGATCGCCGAGTTCGGCGATCTGGGTGAACAATCCGCTGTCGCGCAAGCTCACCAATGTCTGGACTTGGTCGCGGATCTGGGCGCATTGGGGTGTGGTGGCACACCACGGGGAGGTGTTGAGGGCGCCGGTGAGGGGGTCGAGGACGGCGATGGCGTGTTGGGCTTGTTCGGCCAGGGGTCGCAGCCCGGGACCGGATTGGATGGCGCGGTCGACGGCGGGGGCGGTGGCCGAAAGTTGTTGCAGCAGGGGCCGGAACTGTTGAATCTGGGTGCCGGCGGACTGGGCTTGGGTCAGTGTCGCGGTGAGGGGGGTCAGGGCGGTGCGCAGGGTGGTGTCGAGTTGGGCCAGGCCGCCGGCGAGTTGGTCGGCGCCGCTGGTGAGCTTGGTGAGGTCGTCTTTTCTGGCGTTGCCGTCGGCGACGGCGCCGGCCATCTTGTCGCCGATCTGGCCGTTCTGCCAGGAGAGTTGGGCTTGTTCGAGGCGGGCTCCGGTGGGGCGGGTGACGCCGGACACTGTGGTGACGCCGGGGATCTGGGAGACGCGGGAGGCCATTTCGTCGAGGTCGGCGAGCCCTTTTGCGGTGCGCATGTCGGTGGGGTTTTCCACGACGAGGAATTCGGTGATGACGATGTCTTTGGGGAAGCGGCGGTCGAGGAGTTGGTAGCCCTGGTTGCTGGCGGTGGTGGCGGGCTGGCCTTTGCGGTCGTCGTAGCTGATCTTCATCGTGGTGGTGGCCGCGGCCAGGGTCAGCAGGATGACCAGGCTGGCGATCAGCAGGGGCACGGGTCGGCGGACCACCGCGACCGCGACGCGGTTCCAGTAGCGGCGGGTGCGGTCGGGTTTGGGGTCGCCGATGCCGCGTCGGGCGGCCAGCGCCAGCACCGGTGGCAGCAGCGTTACGGTGGCCAGGAATCCGAACATGACGGCCACCGCGCAGGCCGGGCCGAGGGCGGCGAACACGCTCAGTTGAGCGAACACCATGGCCAGGAAGGCGAAGGCGACGGTGGCCGCCGAGGCCAGGATGACCCGGCCGATGCTGGCGGTGGCGTGCACGATGGCCTGTTCGGGCGGCACCTGTGCGCGGCGCTGCTCGTGGTAGCGGCTGATCAGAAACACCGTGTAGTCGGTGCCGGCTCCCAGCAGGATCGCGGTCATGAACGCCACGGTGAATTGCGAGACCGGCATTCCCAGCTGGCCCAGGGCCGAGAGCACACCGCGCCCGACGACCAGGCTCACCGCGATCACCAGCAGCGGCAGCAGCGCGGTGAACACCGAGCGGTACACGATGAGCAGGATCACCGCGATCAGGCCGGCGGTGGCGATCGAAATCAGCACCAGGTCGTGTTCGGCGGCCGCGATCTGGTCGCTGAACGTGGCGGGCGGGCCGGTGACGTACGCGGTGGTCGACGTGCCGGCGAACACGTCGGCGGCGATGTCGCGCACCGCTTGCACGGATTCGGCGGCGGCGGGATCGCCCAGGGTGCCGGCCACCCCGACCGGCAGAAACCAGGCCTTGCGGTCGGTGCTGACCGCCTGCGTCGCGGTGATCGGGTCGGCCAGCAGGTCCTGAACCAGCAAGACGTGGGCGGTGTCGCCGCGTAGCCGCGCCACCAGGTCCTCGTAGCGCTCCCGCGTCGCGGGGGTCAGCCCGGCGGGGTCTTCCATCGCGACGAACACCATGGTCTTGGAACCTTGTTCGCCGAACGCCGCGCTCATCCGGTCCACTGTCTGAAACGACGGCACATCATGGGGGAGCAGCTCCGCCGATTGCTGGCGCACCACGGTTTCCAATTGGGGAAACAGCAGTGCCAGCATCACCGCGACGCCGAGCCAGGCTCCGATCACCAGCGTCTTGTGCCTCACCGTGAACCTCGCCAGCGCCGCCAGCCGCGCGCTGTACTCGCTGGAATCCGCCGGTTCGGCCGCACGGCGGTATCGCCGCCGAGCATTCATCGCGGTGCCCGAACCATCCGGATCGCTGTCGGTCACTACACCCTCCACCCAAGAAAAGGAACTATCAGTATCGCTACGCTACTAGCAGTACCACCGTGGTTCGCGCTGCGCGTCCGCCGGGGCCGCGCTGCGCGTCCGCCGGGGCCGCGCGGCGCGTATGGGGGCCGCTAGTGACCTGCGCCGACGCCGGCGTCGGTGTCGTCGGCGTCGGGGATGTCGTGGCGGACCACCCGGACCCGGCCACGCGGCAGGCAGGCCATGTATCCGTGGCGTTTGCCGTAGAGCTCCCAGGCGGTGGCGTGCGCGTCGGCCTCGACATCGATGCGGTGCCCGCGGGAAAAACCCAGGTGCAACGCGCCGTCATCGCCGTATCGGGCGTGCGTGCACACCGCGCCGGCCAGGTCGAGCAGCGGGCGTTCGTGCACCGCGACCCGGTTGGGGTCGATGAGCACTTGTTCGGCCGGAAAGTCCCCGACGGGCGGCAGCGTCAGCCGCAGGGGACGCGAAATCACCAGCTCGCTGTAGCCATCGAGGTCCAACACCAACCCGTCGCGCAGCGACACGCGTTGCACGACGCAGTCTTCGATCCATTGGGTGAACATGGCGCCTCCTTCGACACGTCTTTGGGTCGCATCTGAAGGGTACGGTAAGTATCGCTGCGATACTATTAGTATCGTTAACTGTTGGGGGTGAGGGAGGCCAGGCGATCCACGATGCGCCGGCTGGCCCGATCGATGCGGTCACGGGTCTGGGCCGCCGAGGCCCGCCGGCCGATGAAGGCGGTCAGGTTCGCCAGCCAGATGTCGGCGAGGAGCTCGGCGACCGGCTGATCGAGCGGCCCGGGCGTGTCGCCGCCGAGGGTGTGGGCGAGCAGGCGCTCGATGACCGCGGAGGCCTCGTCGAGGGCGGCGGCCGCGGTGCTGTCGGCAGCGACGAATGCCCGTGTCATGGCCTCGGTGAGAGGGATGTCGCGCTGCCAGCGGTCGTGCAGATACCCGGTCAGCCGATCCAGGCGCTGCTGAGGTGTCGTGCCGGTGGCGGCCCAGTCCTGGGCGGCCTGCAGCCGCCCGAATTCTCGGGCCAGCGCCGAGACCAGCAGGTGGGTCTTGGACGGGAAGTAGCGGTAGAGCGTGCCGACCGCGATACCGGCCCGCTCGGCTACCGTGCGCATCCGCACCGCCTCATACCCGCCCGCGGCGGCCACCGCCAGCGCCGCATCCAGAATCGCCTCTCGGTGACGCGTCGGCGTGCGCGGACGCGGCGACGCGGTCGGGTGTGGCGGCGCGGTCGGGTGTGGTGCCACCGGCGGCGACTCCGACGGGGATTGTTGGCTTTTGGGTTGGGCGCCGGTGTCGGTCGCGGTCACGGTGCCGGGTCGTGCGGATCGGCGTGGGCCCGGTTGGTGCGGGTGAACCGTTCCAGCAGGCCATCGAAGGCCGCCAGATCACCGTGGGCGGCGAAGTGCTCGGTGCTCACCACGACGAACACCGCGCTCGCGGTGAACCGGGTGACGCCGTCGGTGCCGGTGCCTGTCGCGCGGACATGCAGGGCGCGGCCGTTGCGCTCGGTGATGTGCGCGGTGATCCGGTGCGGTTGGTGCAGTGGCACCGGCAGCAGATACTCGACGGTCAGACTGCGCGTCACCGCCGGGGTGCCGGCGATCCACAACGTGAAGCCCAGCACGTCATCGCAGGCGGCCGCCACCGCGCCGCCGTGCGCCAATCCCGGCGCCCCGATGTGGCGTTCGTCGAAGGTCGCATCGGCATACACCTGCTCGCCGCAGCGGTACACCACCAGCTGCAGGCCGTGGGGGTTGTCCGGGCCGCAGCCCATACAGTGCGGGGTGTGGGCGGGCAACCGTTCCGCGGGTGACCCCACCCCACGGTCACCGTCGGGTACCTCATCCCGACACGGCACGTGTTCGGACACCCGATACCTCCAGTACGACCAGTTTCGCTACGCTACTGTTGGTACCATAAGTGTCGGGCGGGCGGGAACCGTTGGCCATAAAAGGGGGGAAGCGGCGAGGAGAGTGAGTGTGAGCAGCAGCCAGCCGGATCGAGTCCACGACGAAGACGACGACGATATCGACCCCCGCCGCACCCGGTCCCGCAATCGCTTATTGGACGCCGCGGCCGCGCTGCTCAGCACCGGTGGTGTCGAGGCCGTCACCGTCGAGGCGGTCACCAAAGCCTCCAAGGTGGCCCGAACCACCCTCTACCGCCACTTCGGCAGTTCGTCGCACTTGTTGGCGGCCACCTTCGAACGGCTGCTACCCCAAGTCACCCCGCCGGCACCGGCCGGCGGGACTGTGCGCGAACGCCTCATCGAACTGCTCACCCGTCAGGCGGCGCTGTTCGCCGACGCCCCGCTACACGTCACCATGCTGGCCTGGCTGTCCCTCGGGCCGACCGCAACCACCGACCACACCGGCGGTGAACACGCGGCCGGCACGCTGCGCGCACGCGTCGTCGACCAATACCGACAACCCTTCGACGCCATCCTGCAAAGCGCAGAAGCCCGCGCCGAACTCGACGACTTCGACGTGAACCTCGCGTTGTGTCAACTCATCGGGCCGCTCGCCTTCGCCCGGATGACCGGACTGCACACCATGACCCCCGACGACACCACCCGCATCGTCGACGACTTCCTCACCGCTCATCAGCGCAAAACCACCCCCACCGCACCCACACCGCCCGGCGACAACGGTGTGCCGGTCACCGCCGACTAACGCCGGTCCGCCGCCGGTTCAGCGACCAACCGATCGGCAGACACCGACACGCCCTGGAAAGATCTCCCCACCACAGCCCGCCGGGCCAAATCTTGTCGATGACCTGGCAATCGGGCCGACGGGCACGGGCGGGCACTCACGAGTTGGCCAGGAGGCCGGGAAGGCCTCCGTCACGGCGGGCCAGGCCGTGACCGCAGCACACCTCGGGGGGCGTACCGGGCTCAGGGGGTCTGTTCGTGCAGGGTGTCGAGTTGGCCGTAGAGCAGCTCGATGGTTGATTGTTGTTCTGCGACGGTGGCTTTGAGTGCGGCGATCTCTTTGTCTTTGGCGGCGAGTTTGTGGCGCAGCGCGGCGTGGATGCTGGTTTCGCGGCCAGTCGATGCCGGTTGTCGGTCGGTATGCCGGCCGCGGTATTGCTCGATGACGGTCACCAGGTCGTCGTGTTTGTAGATGGTTTTGCGGGACACCTTGGCGCGGCGGGACACGGTGGAGAAGTTGATGGTGGCGTTGGTCTTGCGCAGGTGGGCGATCGCCTTCTCGATGTCGCGGCGCTTCTCATCGCTGCGGGCCCGGCGGTATTGGTCCAGCGCATCGAGTGCCTTCTGGGTGGGCGGTGGCGGCTTGGGTCGGCTCATCGCGGCGTGTCCGGGTCGGCCTTGCGCAGCACGGATTCGTGGCTTCCCCGGGTCGCGGTGCGCATGGTGGGTGCCCGGTTGGCGGTACCGGCTCCCGCGACACTGGTCGCGCTGCCATCGGTCACGTCGTCGCGGCGGAACCGGTCGAGGATGGCATCCAGCGAGGCGATTTCGCGGCGACGCTCGTGGATCCACACGTTGTCGTCGGTGAGCTCGCGCCCGGTGCGGGCACGGTACTGCTCGCGGCGGATGTCGATCAGCTTGAGGGTCTTGGCGCGTTGGTCGACCAGTTCGTCGAGGTGGGTGGCATCGGTGGCGAAATGCCCACAGGACAAGCAGGCGTTGCCCTTGTCGCAGCTGGCCACCGGCGGCAGCAGACATACCCCGTTGGGCAGCACCCGGTCGGTACGCGCCGAGAGCTGGGTCATGTCGTAGATGTCAGACGGGCTGATGGCGATGTCGGTGCCATGAGCGCCGATCTTTTTGTGCCGCAGGAACTCCGCTTCGGCCGTCGCTTGCAGGGTCGCCGCGTAACGCAGGGTCATCGCCGGCGAGGCGTGCCCGAGGTAGCGCTGCACCACATGGATGGGCACCCCGTCGTTGAGCAGCTCGGTGGCCCGGGTGTGGCGCAGCCGGTGAGTCTGGGAGAACCGCAGCGGATGGCCGGCGGTGTCGGTGAGGCCGTGGATGGTGTCGAGCCGATTGAGGATCCGGCTGTAGGAGTCATAGCTGCGTGGTCGTTGACCCTGGTGCTGATAGCGCACCCCCAGGAACAGGTATTTCGGGTCCAAATGCGGGTAGCGCGCCCGGATCCAGTCTTGTTGTTCGCTGATCACGTTGACCACGGCCTGCTCGACCAGGATGGTGGGCACCACCCCGTCGACTTTGGTCTGCTGGTAGCGCAGTTTGGCCACGAACCCGTCGGGATCGTCGGTGGCTCCGGCGGGGCGGTCGTGGCCCGGGATCGGTTGCAGTGGCTCGAAGTCGAGCATCAGAATCTCTGAGGCCCGGCGCCCGGTCAACGCTTGCAGCAGCCAGATCCGGGCCGCTTGCGGATCGCCGAGACCGGACACGACCGAGATGGTGGAATCGGGGTGGGTGATGACCACCGGTTTGCCCGCGTCGGCGGCCAGCACGTCGAGATAGCACAGCATCCGCTGCAGTTCGGCGGTCGAAAACCAGGTCAGCTCCCGGCCGCCGCTGCGGCGTCGGCTGCGAAACGCCGCACCCCACAACCGGGTATGGGTGTCGGTCAACCGGCTCCAGCGAGGATCCCCGGTCGCCGCGGCGGCTTCCTCGGCATGGTCCACCATGAACGTGTAGAACATCTGGATCTTGGACTGGACGACCGCGATCGTCGCAGCCGACAGCGGACGCTCCGGTTTGGCCCGCGCGGCCGGTGATTTGAGGTACTCGGTGAACTCGGTGAACAACAGCCGCAGCGCCGCCCGGTCGGTGCTGATCACCGGATCATCGATCCCACGTTCAGCCAAGAACGGGCCCAGGTGGCGGGTGATGCCGCGGGTGCGGCCGATCACCGACGACCAGCGCAGCAGTTCAGCCGTCAAACAGGTGCGCAGCCAGAACCGCACCCCTTCACGCAGCCAGGCCGGTTCGATCCCGCCGAGACGGGCAACCTGGTCGTGGCAGGGTTCGTGCTCACGCTGCGGGATTCTGGGATCAGCGTCTAGATCCCAGATGTCATGAGACCACCATGACCGGTCGGTGCAGCGGACCGACACATACAGGTGCAGGTGCTCGATGAAACTGGCCACGTTGCGCCGAAACCCAGCCGAGGGCAGCCGACCGGTGCGGCGCTCGAACTCGCGCACCCCGTGGCGCACGATGGCCTCGGCGCTCAGATCAGCAATACTGGCCGGGTGACGCCGGTGCCGTTGGTGGTAGTCGGTGGCGGCGATACTGAGTGCGCCGCTGGTCCATTTCAGCAGCGACGGTTCGATCTTGCGACATTCTTCGTGTCCGCACAGCCACACCCACCACGCGAGCTCGTCGCAGAACCGTTGCGGCACACCGTGTGGGGTGAAGTCGTGGCCGTCCGGGGTGGGCCGGTAGCGCGGGTTGTGCTGGAAGACCGTATTGGCCGGGGCGGTATCCAGGTGATAGACCAGGTTGCGCCAGTGCGCGGGTACCTGTTGCCACTGCTGCGTCCACCGATCCTCGCCGCCACGATGGGTGGGCGCTGTGTGTGCCGGTGCAGGACTGTCATTGGCCGTCACGGTTCACCTTCCACCCGGCGACATAGTTCTTCCATTCGGCCAGCGTGCGCATCTGCGCGTCGGCGGTCACCCAGCCGTAGGTCGACAACGTGGTCTGCACGTCGGCGTGCCCGAGACGGCGCATCACCACATGCACATCCACCCCGGCCAGCAACAGCGCGGTGGCGTGGGTGTGGCGCAGCCAGTGCGGCGTCCACTGCTCAGGCAGCACATCGGCGCGGCGGGCGGTGATCAGATCGACCTTGTCGTAGAGGGTTTCCGGTCGCAGCGGGGCGTAGCGCACGCCGCGCACCAGGTTGACGAACACGAAACACGACGCCAGGTCGCCGACCGCGATATCCGCGCCGGCGGCCACCAGCTGCCACACATACTCGGTGTAGAGGGCGACCAGATCGTCGCCGATGTAGATCCGGCGCGGGCCCGATTTCGCGCGCACCCCGTGCGGATGATCATCACGGCCCGCCACCAGTATCGACGGGGTACCACCACCGGCGATATCAAAGTCATGGTGGCGCAACGACAACGCTTCACCGATGCGCATGCCGGTTTCGGCCAGCACCGCGAGAAACAACCGATCACGCAGCCCCGCCCCGCCGCCCGACCATTCACCCGAGACTGTCTGGACACTGCACGCATCCAAGATCGCGTTGACCTGCACGGGCAGCAGCACCGGTGTTTCAGCGCGCTGCAGCCCGCGCAGCCGGTGAATCGGCCCGTCCTGTTCGCGTCTCGGGCCGACCCCGGCCAGAAACGGTGCATAGCGGCCCCGCCGGGACGTCCGAGCATGACTGGCGTACAACCGCCGGTAGGGGCGCACCAGGTCATGGGCATCGGCGAAATACCGGTACATCGACAACACCGCCGCGCTGCGCGGCAGCAGCGACGACTCGGCCAATCTCTGCTTTGGTTCACCGATACGGGCCACCCCGGGCAGATCCCCGGTACGCAGATAGGCCAGGAACTGGCCGAACAGACTGGTGGGGAAATCATCCCACGCCGTACCGGTACCTTCCAGCACCGTCCACCACGCCGCCAGCCCATAGGCATAGGCGCGCAACGTGTTCGGCGAGCTCCCTTGGTTACGCAGAAACGTCAGGTACTCGCGCGCCGGGGCCACGGGCAATTTGTCGGCGCCGACCACCGTGTAGGTGGGTGGTCGGTCCACAAAACGCACCCGCTGCACCTGTGCCACAGTCAGTAGCACCCCACCATATTCACGATGGCCTGCCGTTGCGGAAATCGTCCAACCGGATCACCTGGGAGCCACCGGCAGCGGGTGGGGCCGGGGTGCGGCCATGGCCGACACTGGCCGCGACCGGCCTATGCTCGGCCGCCGGCGCCGGTCGCTGCGTGGCCAAAAACCAATCCAGCACATCAGCGGGATAGATCATCGATTCCCGGGCGCTCAGCATCCGCACCGACGCGCCGCCGTAACAGCGCTCCACCCACTTGCGCAGCAGCCGCGGCCGCTCCGGGACGCGGTCGGCCCACCCCGGTTCCGTCATACCCCACGTATGCCCGGTGGCCGGGTTGATCCGCGAATGCAGCTGGGTGGTCAACATTTTCGCCCGGTCCGGCGCGATCAGCCCCGAATCCCGCAGATGCATGATCAACGACCCCAACGACAGGCCCCACTTGTCTTTGAGCGGACGCAGATTCAACAGCGACAACACCCGCGGCAACTCACCGGCGATAACCCCTGCCGGGGCCAACAACTCGGTCGCGAACCGGTTGGCCTCCAACTCATCGGCGGCACTGACCGAGCAATAGGCGTGACTGTGCAACACCAAATGACCGAGCTCATGGGCGACCGTGAACCGGGTCCGCTCCCACGAGTCGCTATCCCGTAGCACCAACAATGGGCGGTCCCGCAACCGGCCCACCCAACTGGAATACCCCAAATGCCGCTCATCACGAGAGCGCCCACCGGTCGCGGCGAACTCGCTTTCCCAATCACCGGCGACCCGGCGCCGGACAATCACCGGAGCGCCCAGCCGCTCGGCCTCATACATCAAATCATCAAGCGGCTCATCGGGTTCCAGGCCCATCGCCTCACGCAGACGCGACGCGGCCACCGGAATCGAACTGTGCGCCAACTCATCCGGACTGACCGTCGGAACCTTCACCGGAGGCAGCTTCGATCGGCCGTCGAGCTCACCGAGGAAATCGCCAGCCAACGACGCGAACGTCGCCAAAAACTCCTGCTCACCCACCGTCATCGACTTCGGCGCCCGAAACAACAACTCGTTCGCGCTGATCCGCGTCTGCGGCTCCGAGCTGAAAAACGCTGCAGGAAACCGGAACAACCCCGCCATCCGCGCAACATCGCCGTCGTTGAGCCGCACCGTCGGCGACTTCTCAATCTGGGACTGTCGCGACGTACTCCAGCCTGTGGCCGCCACCACCGACCGCGCCGTCATCCGCCTCAACAACCGGGCCTGCCGGACCCGTGCACCAAAAACCTCAATCATCGTGCGCTCAATTCAACGTCACCGGGTTGGGAAACCCACATGCACCCAACACTGTGCACGACGGCTACGACGATTTCGGCGGACCGCCCTCCTCGTCCTGCTCGCTCGCAGCGTCCTCGTCGACGTCGACGAAGTCGTCGTCGCGGCGCCGAGTCCCCAACGACCCATCCCGACCGACCTCGCCGAGACCAACGTTGAACGAGCGGTCCTCCATGATCGGCGGGGGCAACGGCGTCCGGCCGTACAAAACCTCCACATTGTCGAGCAGCAGCCCCGCCGCCAGCACCGCACCACCGAAAAACCCGCGACCGTCCGGCCACCACAACAGATATTCCCGATACGCCTGGGGCTCGGCGATACCCTCCTGCCCGCCGATCGGGTGACCCAACACCTCCTCGATGCTGTACTGCTCCCCACCCGGCACAAACGGCACAGTGTCGATCAGCTGACCAGTCCGCCGGTTTCGCGGATGCTTGCGCACATAAATCCGTGAGCCCTTCTCGTCGACAAGAAGAACCCCCATCCCGTTGCCCGCCTTGACTTTTAGAGTCGAGTTGGGAGTCTGCCGCCGCAACCGCGACATCAGAAACGTTTCCAAAACCGAGCACGACACCGTGATCGGTCGGACATGGCTGCCCTGATCGATAAAACGATCCGGGACTTCCGGATGTCGCGCAGCCAGATCGCCGTGCGCCTCGCCCAAAACCTGGGCGTGCTGGCGAACGAGTTCCTCCACGAGCCGCTGAGGATCGTCGTGTAGCTCCATGGGGTAAACATTTACCCCGGTTTCCCACACTCCACGTCGCGCCACGCCGCCGGCAGTCGGCGAAATTTTGGCTGCCCATGACCTAATAGGTTACATGTGTGCGCAGGTTAAATAGCAGTTCAACACACCTTTATGACCACATTTGAGAATTTGACCCCTGATAAGAGCAGAGATCACTCACTCGCAGGAGCGAACATCGCCAGCATAATCTCCAAGTACTTCGCGGCGGCGGTCGGATCGCTCCAGTCCGCGCCCTCGTTGGCGGCCAGCTTCTGGGCGTTGACCATCAGTGCATTCGCCACCAGCGGCAGATTCTCTGGTTTGGCTGCGTCGGTGCCCTCGAAGTGCGTCGCGATCGTGACCAACTGAGCAGGGGTGGCCGGCACCGCAACAAATTCGGGCTCAGGTTTGGCTGAATCGACTGGAATTAATGGGATTTCGCGATCTCGGACGATGTCGTTGAGGAAGACCTGGCCGTCTCGTTCACCGACCATCGACCCGTAACGCGAAAAGGCGGTTTGTTTGCTAACACCGAGCGCTTTGCCGACCGCGGTCCAACTTGCACCGTCGCGGCGGGCGACTGCGACCAGGGCCCGCACATAGTTGTCGATGACATGCCGGGCACCGGTGAACAGGGTGATTACATCGAGGCTGGTCTGGCGCGGCGATAACTCGGGGTGGGCACCGATGTAGCCGGCCGCCACAAAGATCAGCCAGTTGGCGTCCTCGAGGCTTAGGTGTCTGCCGACATCGGTTGCGGCGTCCGAAAGTGGCGTGCGGGGTTCGGGGTAGCTGGTCGCTGTCATGGTTTCAGCGTACACGTAAACGTCTGACGTATCGGACGCTCGTCTGAAGTATTTGACGGTTGGTCGGCCAGAGCCCCCGTAGCGCTCACCGACCGTGGCTGAAGTCGTGGCTCCGGTTGGTGTCATGGCTGCGCTGGCTCAGGTAGTTGTCCAGCCACTGGCGATCCTCCTCGCTCAACGAGTCGGCTTCACGCTCGGTGTTGATGCTGTCGACGCCGCATGAATCTGCTTGGCCGTTGAGGCTGAACCCTTCCCGCAGGTAGTACCGAGCGGCAACAACTTCGCGGTCGGTGGCCGCGGGGTCGAGCAGTGTGGTCGCCGCGGAATCAATTGCCGACTGTGCGTATTGATGGCAGTGCATCGCGTCGCCGGCTGCCTCGGCGTCGCGGGCAGCGCTGATATCGGTACGCGCTTCGTCGAGAGCTTCGGCGGACGTGGGGTCGATCACGGCACGCTCCTCTTCGTTCACAACGCGGCCACCGGGCGGTGACTCATTAGTGTTTACGTATTGAGTCTATTGCTTTTTTCTGTCAGAATCGAGCGATAGTAGGCGCGGCGAATGCGTAGCCCGGGCACTGTGGGCCACCTAGTCGCTCAAGGGGGTGTGGCGTGGCAATCGATCAGGGTGGCAACCTAATTGCGACCACGGACATACCGCTGCGGATCCACCGCGCAGCCCCAGCCTTCAGAATCTCGCCTCTGAATTCAGGCGATCGCGCGAACAGTGGCCTGGCCTACGCCCGACCGACGCCCGCGGAGACGGCGTCAGGCCTGGGCGGCGCCCTCAGCGTGGTGGACAGGGCCCCTGAATCCACCCAACGTCGTCCGGCCGCTCGTCGTTCACTTAGGGAGACAACAACCATGGGGAAAGTACGAACACCGCTGCCCGAGGCGTTGTGGCGGCTCCGATGGCCCTGGAAGTGCGCAGCGGATGTGACAGACCCTGAAATGCATTACTGGCTCAGGCGCGTCGAGGCATCCTGTCAACTGCAGCCCCCGTTGTCCTTGGACTTGCTGCGCGCCGCCAAGATCGAGCTGCGTGCCCTTGATTCGCACAGGTCGCGATCCGACCGCCTAGCCACCCAGTTCTTCGTCTCCATGGCACTTTTCGCGTTGATCTGGTGGCTGATAGGGCAAGCACTTCTGATCGGTGCGCTTCCCGGCATTCCGCTCATCGCCCAGCACGCAGCACTCACGTTCCTCATCACGGCCCAGGGCTTTTTCGCCAACGTGCGACCATGGATCACCGATCACTTCGCGCACCGAACCGTTCTTGCCCGCGATCGTCTCAACCGTTGGCTCGTGCCGGCGTTTCCTGATCTGGGGCCTGCCCAAACCTGTGACTCCCGCGAACTAGCGGCAGGTCCGCAATGAACCGCCGCGCCCGGGCCGACATCGAGCAATTCCGCGACCAAATCCTCGCCGAATTACGTGACGCGCCCCGGCCTCTGTCCACTCGTGAACTCGCCGACCGATTGTTGGGGCCGAGCAATCACCACATCTGTCTTCCTCCGGGCGTGGGCGCGGCCATTGGCGATCGGGTTAAGGGTCAAACCATCGTCGAATGCCGCGGGATCGACCTGTTCGGGAATGTCGTCTACGTTGTGGCCGCACCTGCACCGTGCGCGGGTATCTATCCACACCTGCGGGCGCTGGAGGCCTTGGGCACCATCATTCGCCTCGACAGTGAGCAGGGCGATCGAACCGCCTACTGGGCATTTCTCGGCAACATCGGCGAGGACGACGAACGACAGTCAGCTCAATTGGAAGCGCTGTGGGAACTGCCGGCTGTCGAACGCTCGCCACGACCGGAAAGGCGCTGATAGGAATGGCTTTCAACAACACCGGATACGCAGTGAGGTTGTTCGAACAAGTCCGCCAGCGGTACGCACACCAACGCCACGAACTGAACCGGTGGAGCGTCCGTCGTAGGCTCGGCAACGATCCGACACAACACGTCCATACACCTAGCGAGTCCCTCGGCATCGCTCAGGCGCTGCTCGATCATCTGCCGCGCCAGAGCGGGGATGCCCACCAGCTGTGGACGTGTCTAGCCGTTCAGCCGTTGGCGCAGCTTCTCTACGCGGCAACACGACAGCGCGGCGAGAGCAACGGCATGGACTGGGTGGCGACCGCGCTCGTCGGCACCAAAGCGGCAGAGACGGCGCCGGGTTGGCGCCAGGCGGCCAATATTTGGAGCCAGGGCACGGCGCTTCCCGAACGTTTGCTGCCGCTCGCCAATTTGGCACCACGCCAGCGAAACTCGATCACCGAGATGATGCACTCGGCGATCGCTCCATGGCTGCACAGTTGCAAGGGGGATCTGGCATGAACACCGCCGTCTGCACGCTGCGCTCACCCGCAGCAACCGATCCGCGCCGCTGCGTTCAGACCCGGGACAGCTCAAAGCGTGCATTGATGACCAGCGATGGGGTTGAGATCGCGGTGACCGACTACCGTCCCTCGGGCCCGATCGGCCACACCGTTGTCCTACTGCACGGCCTGTGCCTGTCACGTCGGTCCTGGTACCTGACGTATCGACGGTTGTGTCAACCAGGTGTGCGGGTCATCGCGTACGACCATCGCGGGCACGGCCAATCCAGCAGTGCGGCACTGGCGACGTATACCCCACAGAGGCTGGGCCAGGACCTCGCTGAACTTCTCACCGCGTTGAATGTGGTTGGGCCACTGACCATTGCTGGCCACAGCATGGGGGGCATGTCGGCCTTAAGCTATCTGGCGCGATCGCTCAACGATCAGCCCGTGCGTCCGAACGCACTTGTGCTCGTGGGAACATCGGCTGGCGGGCTCACCGAATGCGGTCTGGGCCGCCTCCTAGATGCTCCCGGGTTGGGTGCCTTGATCGAGGTAGCCACCCACGCGCCTCGGGCGCTGGGTGAGCGCGCTGTACGTGCACTGGCCCAGCCGCTGTGCAGCCTTGTCACCCGCGACGCGTCGGTGACCAAGTCGCTCGCCGATGCGTTAGGCCGCACGCCGATGAGGACTTCGCTTGGCTTCTTGCAAGCGCTGAAGGTTTTCGACCAACGCACGATTCTGCCGTCGATATCGGCGAGAACGACCGTGATTAGCGGCGGAAGAGACATCCTCACCCCGCCGGCACATTCCGAACATATGGCAGCACTCATTCCCAATGCCACTCATCTGCATCTGCCCGACGCCGGGCACATGCTGCTTCAGGAGGCTGCCGGCATTGTCACCGGTGCAATCCTTCGCACCATCACCGATGCGGAATCGATCGGAGCACCTGCATGAGGGCACACACTTGTCGGCACGACCGCGGGACTGTCGGTGAGGCCGGGTTGGGACCGATTGCTGTGGGGCGACGTCCATCTGATGTGGCGGTCGCCACTCCCGGTCCTTGGCCGTGTGGATACTGCCGCATCGATTCGCTCGCTGAGGTGGGCTGTCGATGCCCAGCCTGCGGTCGCAACAAAGCGCCTGCATGGTGGAAGATCTGCAGGCCGACACCGGTGAGAACGGCCAGCTCCGACGCTATCCACCGATCGCAACCGGCCGGGCTAGGCCGGTTGGGACGCGCGCGGCGCCATGCCACCGCCATCGCCTTGGTCGCGATCTTCACAGCGGGACTGGGTTTGTCGGCGGTTCTTGCCGTCAGGAGCGCAGTGGGAGCTAACGAGGCACACCCGCGCCACCAACTCGAAGTGAACGCGTCTGCACAAGAAGGCAACTCACCGGATCCGGTGTCACACGAAGATGAAAAGGGGAAGAGCCGATGACCGATCAAGGATTGACACCTGTGTCGGGGCCTACACGGATCCTGATCACGGCGCAGCCGGCGGCCGGCAGGGCTTGGGCCCTCAAGCGCCTCATGCCGGTCAGATGGCGGTTCGAATGGCCGCTCGACGTGCAGCCACACGTCGACGCTTGGCCGTGGCCGACGTGGCGGGGCAAGGCCACCGCAGGCGTCGCTGAGTGCGCAATGGATGCCTTGGCCGTCCGGATTGCCAAGTCGTTTCACGAATCACCGGCACCGACGGCGCTGTCACAGCAGTCGCGTATCGGCCAGACACGGCCGCCGGGTCCGCACAGGAACTCGAAGGGCCGCGCACCGATCAACTGCCCGAGCGGGTCTCCGATTGCCTCGTTGAGGCACATCGTGGCCGAGGGACGTGGCTTAGGTCTCCAACTGATACCAGCACGTGATACCAGCACGTGCCGGTCTGGCCGCGCGAGAAAAGCTACGAGCGCGTCTATCTCAGGCTGCGAAATCGTGATGGCCAGGCTGACACGCGCGACGACCATCGCCCGACCAACCACAGACCTGGAGCAGCACATCGAGTCGGGAGAGCCGACGCGATGACGACCACAGTATCGAGCCCGTTCTATGTCGACGGCGACCTGGTTGATGATGTGCACACTCCGGAGGCTCAGCAGGTTCTTGGTCGCGCGAGAGCTGCGCGACTGCGGCCATTGTGCATGTGTCAGTCCCAAGGCGTGGAAATGTATATTGCCGCCGCCGGTGGTCAGCTCATAGTCAAGCGGATGCCCGGAACGGCGGCCGCACATGACTATCGGTGCCGCTCTTGGCTTCCTCCCGAAGAACTTTCGGGCTACGGAGCCGTTGCTGAGAAATCTATCGTCGACAACCCTGGCGATGGCACAACGGCGCTCAGGCTGGGCTTTTCACTGTCGAAGTCCGGCAATCGTTCAGCCCCAGAACCCTCGGGCTCACCATCGAGCACAATCCAGACCAACGGCAACAAATTGTCCCTTCGTGCGGTCTTGCACTACCTGTGGGACGAAGCGGAACTGACGACCTGGCACGCGGCCTTTACAGGACATCGCTCATGGGCAGTTGTCTACCAGCGGCTGCGGGCCGCCGTGGACGGCAAGCTTGTGCGCAAGAACCCGCTCGGACCGTCTCTGTTTGTGCCCGAGCCGTTCTCGATCGACCGGAAGTCTGAGATCGAGCAGCGTCGGATTAGGGCATGGGCTCCAGCTCGTCATCAGCCGGGGAAAGCCGCGAAACTGTTGATCGGCGTGGGTGAGGTGAAAGGTATCGAGCCGGCGAGTCACGGGTTCAAGGTTCAGATCAGGCACCAGCCCGGGCACCCCTGGTTCCTGGATGCGGACCTGCATCGCAAGCTCACCAAGCGGTTCGCCACCGAGCTTGAGCTGTGGCAGATGGCCGATGAGGGAGATGTCCGGCTGTTAGCGATCTGCACCTTCTCTGTCTCACGGGCTGGCTATGCCGACGTCGAAGAGTTGTCGCTGATGACAACTGATCGCAACTGGTTGCCGTTCACCGGCGACGCTGACCGTGCGCTGCTGAACGTTGCGATCGAGGATCAGCGTTCCTTCCGGAAGGTGTTGTCGTACAACGGCAGCTGCACCCCGATGGCTTCCCTGGTCTTCACCGACACCGCTCCGGCCATCGCAGCGTTCATCGACCGGCCTACCGGAGAGGCCGAAGGTGACGACTCGATAGCCGGCCTGCCGGTATGGAACTGGAACACCGACGCAGACATGCCAGATCTGCCATCACCGCTCTAACTCAAGACACATCTCACCAGCCGAAAGGAGACGTGGCGTTTCCTCCCGCTGCTTAAAGCAGGGGTTTCCACGCCACAACCAACCGATGAACGAACTGATCAGCACTGTTGTCGAGTCCCGGACGTGGGCGATAGCCGGACTCGCATTGGTGATTCTTCTCGCTCTAGCCGTATGCGCCGCCCTGCACCGCCGCGCCTCCGAGTTGGACATGCGCAGCCAAGAACAGCAGTTCGAGCACAACGAAAGCGAGGGTTCACGATGACCGAGCCAGTGTTCCTTCTACTTGTGACATTCACCGCGTTAGCCGTGATCGGATCCGCGCTGATTATCGGGTCTGTGCACGTGTATCGCCGCGCATGGCCCAAGCGAGGAAGACAGGCTTGGGCGCCGGCCGCGGCTGTGGGTGTGGCGGCGGGCCTGTGGGCGAAGTTGATCATCGACGCTGCACCGTGGGTCCTGGAGGACCTTGGCACCGCTGACAGTGCTTACCATCCGACGAAAGTGATGACCGGCGGTCTCGATTACTACATCGCCAGCTTGAAGTGGGCACTGGTTGCTGTCACCTTGTGCCTGTTCGCTGCGGCGGCAGCTGGTGCGTTCATTGGTCTTCACCGCGGCCTTGAGGCCCTGCACGTGTGGCTGTCTGGCTACCAGACTCAACACGACGAAGAGGTCAAGCTGACACGGGCCGCCAGGATGAGGATGACGTGGAGGGTCGGGCGCGCTGAAGAACGCTTCGCGCGCACACTTGTCAAGCTCGTCGGACCGGCAAGCCGCAAACGACGCGGAGCCGTACTGTGGAAGACTCTGCCCGAACAGCCGGGAACTGACGTCCGCGCCACCTCGTTTTCGGTATCGCCTGGCCTGGCCTACTACTCGATCAGCGATGAGGCGGTCGAGGCGTTCACCGATAACGCTCTGCTCCGTAGCGAGATACAGCACGTCGACTACCTTGCAACCGAGGATGATTCGGAGTTCATTGTTCAGTGGAACTGCGACTTCCTGGCCCGTCCTTTCGTTCCCGCTAAGGACACATCAACCGGGATCCTGTCTTTCGGTCTGCAGCCTCGGGAACGGCTTCGGCGGTCGGCGGGTGCCGTGGCACTCGTCGTCGTGCTCGCAGTTGCCGTGGCAGCTGCGTGGGGCCTCACAGTTGACACTGGTGCGTCAACCGCGGCGCACACCGTGACCGCTGCTGCACCCCAGGCGATCACTGACGCCAAGGTCGTTCCTGGCGCGGGGCGCCCGCACAGCCGTGTTCTGCGGCCAGCCAGTACTAGCGGTGAGGCCTGCTCGCTTCGGCGCGACCATCCTGCGACTGCCCATGATCCCTGCGACCATGCTGGCCGCGACGGGAGTCGTTATGTTTTCGACTTCGACGATGTGAAGGCGGTCACGGCGGTGATCGTGAATCCTGCGGCGCTCCAGTCGGGCCGTGTGGTCCGCGAGGTGATCTGGCGCTTCAACGGGGACCCTGAGCACGGGTATCCAGCATCCGAACAAATCCAACTGGTGGAGCCGGTCGCCGGAAGGGTTCTGCTGCTGCTCAACCGTCCTGCTGGACTGCGCGCTTCGCGAGTAACTGCAATTATCAGTGACACTCGGCCCGGCGCCGACGGCGACCAGCGCGGGCGAGAGATCGGCGATACACCATTCGAGGTGGTGGGCCACGAGGTCGACTCGCTTGACGCGGTTGAATCTGTCGGCCCCGAGCCGGTCGGCCGACAGGCGGCTCCCCGGTGATCACCCACACATTCAAGCCCATCGACTGGCACCCCCGGGCCGCCCGGTTCGCTGGCCTGACGCACACGTGGGTTGGCGGGTGGCACGCAGGTGGGGTCGAACAGATCGTTTCTGCGGTTCGCCGTGAGGGATGGGATTGCCTGGTAATCGAGAGCACGTCTAACGGTCCGATCACGCCAGCCGCTCGCGACAAGGTTCGTGCAAGCGGGGCAACTGTCGTTGATCTCCTTGATTCGCAACAACTCGCTGCGGTCCTCGCTGCTGTCGAGAATAGGCTGTGGGACAGTCT
The DNA here is from genome assembly GCF_058270075.1 of Mycobacterium shunyiense. Taxonomy (NCBI): domain Bacteria; kingdom Bacillati; phylum Actinomycetota; class Actinomycetes; order Mycobacteriales; family Mycobacteriaceae; genus Mycobacterium; species Mycobacterium shunyiense. The sequence goes on from NZ_JBZDPU010000011.1 coordinate 90,002, forward strand.
GCGCCCGCCTCCGGCCGGTGGTTGGCTGCGAAAACGCTTCGCCAGGCTTCGGCGGTTCTCCAAGGCGTCGTCTAGATTCCGGCCACTGCTGCTGTTGGTCGGCGACGGCGACCACATCAACCACGACGTGATCCAGAAAGCCGCCTACCTCGGTCGTGCGGCAAACGTGCACCTTGGCATCGATACGCGCGCCCGGGCGCGGACCTCAGTAGATTTCGACGGCTGCATCGGCGGCTGCTCTGGCCTTTCGGTTGGCGGCCGCGAAGCCACTGTGACGAGACCACACGACAAGTAACCCGCGCGGTGACCCGTCTGCATCACCGCGGCGGGCTTGACGCGTCGGTTACGACCGCGACACGTGCGCACCACACTGCACCATTCTTCGAGAGGACGCTGTGATGTACAAAAAGCCAGCCACACCGTATTGCGGGTTTCTGACGAAGAAAGTGGACGGTGTCAAGCGACTGTATGTGCCCAGATCAGCTGCGCACGTGTTGATTTCAGCGCCAACCGAGACGGGAAAGACGAGGCGCTTGCTGGCGCCGGCGGCAGCTCTGTGGGGCGGGCCAGCGGTGATCGTGTCATCGAAAGACGATCTGATGCAGCTCGTGATGGAGTTGCGATTCGGACCTGTCGGGCTGATCGACATGCGGCCGGTGACAGCACCGGTGTATCCCGAGGGTGTTCGTCCCTTCACCTACGACCCTACGGTGTCGATCAAGACGCCGATGGAAGCCCAGACTGTCGCTGAGAACATCATGCAGATGGCGACGGTCGGCCTGGGGTCGGGGGCTGATCAAGTGTCTGATGGTGGTATTTGGGAATCGCAGGCGGCGGGCCCGCTGGCTGCATTCCTTTACGCGGCGTCTCCCGCGGTCTCACGCGACGGGGTTGGCCTGGGCATGAACTGGGTGCTTCGGGCGGTGGACAACATTGATCCCGAGAAGCGCAACGAGCCGGGGTGGGCGCAGGCTGCTGCGCTGTGCCACCGGTACGAGACTCTGGCGTTGAGCATGATGCGCACGCTGGAAATGGAACCACGACAGCGTGATTCGATCGCCATCACGATGCGCAAAGCGATCACACCGTGGCTTCGCACCTCCCTGGCCGCTGCCAGCGCACTCAACGACAGCGAACAGCCGACCCTGTTCAGTCCGGACAACTTCGATTCGGAGTTCCTCGACGACCCTCATGCCACATTGTTCATACTGGCCCCCGCCGATGGAACGGTGGCCGGCGCGGCAGTGACTTTGTTGGAGTCGCTTGTGCGGCGATGGCGAGACAAAACCGCATCGCGGGAGCAGATGCACCGGTTGTTGATGGTCGTCGACGAGCTGCCCAACACCGCGCCGATTCCGTCGTTGAGGCGGATTGTGGGGGAGGGACGTGGTTTAGGTATCAATCTGATGGCCGCGGTTCAGGCGTCATGCCAGCTGGACACCGTGTACGGGGAGGTCTATGCCAACGAGTTGCGGGCGATCTTCCCGGCCACGGTCATCATGTATGGCGCCCGCGAGATCGAGCTGCTACAGGCCGGCGAGGACTGGTCTTTGTTCACCAACCGGCGACCTGAATCGTTCAGCCAGGCCGACGGTCACAAAAGCCTCAATAGCGAGCTGGGCCCGGGACTGCGGTGGCAGGAGTTGTTGCCGACGAGCCCTGAGACCGCACGCCTATTGATTAGGGGCGATGTGGGAAAAATGGTTGAGATTCCTGACTTTTCGGTGTTCAAGAAGCGCTACGACGCCGCAGCCAAGGCACGCTTACAACGGTCGTCGCAGCGCCAGCAGACCTTGGCCGATGCCGGGGCGGGTGGTCGGGCTCCATCATTCAGAGCACGCTTGCGATCACTGCGCCAATGATCCAGGCGCTGCCGATCGCACACGCCGCCAGGCCGGCAAGGACCAGGCCGACTGGCTGATCCGACTGGGTGATCTGGAACGGCGCGATCGCGGCCTCATCGGTGTCGTCCTCAGTAAGGAAGATGTGTGGCGCGGTCAGATCGTCAGGCCCCAGAGGCAAGTCGAGATCGACGGGCACCGGTGGAGGGGTTTGCGGCCACCATTCGGTCGACCCGTCGACGGCGATCCACCCGTTGAGAATGCCGTAGACGCCGGCGATCGCAAATGCGGCAGGGATTTGGGCGATGAAGTACGGCGCGAAGACGGTCGCTGTGAAACTTCCGTCGGGCGTGTAGAGGAGCACGGTGAGCAAGCCGACGCCAAAGGCTGTCCACAGGAGCGCGGGGATCGGATAGGCCCGCAGACGATCAGGGATGAACGACAGTAGATGCCCGTACAGCAGCCTGCCCACCGGCCACCCGATGGGCGCCAGTACGGCGGTGGTCCAAACGATGACCCACTCTGCCCAACCCTCGAATGTCGTGGGACGGCGAGTCAGAAGCGGATGAACGACGTTGTCGTCAGAGGCGCTCGGTCTAGCTCCCGCTAAAACTCGGTTGCGCCAACGGATTTGGCGGTTGAGTAATTCGGCGCGGCGCTTCTGCATCGGGAAGATCCCTTGATGGTCTGCGATCCACTCTCTGCGCAGATCGTCGAACCGATCAGGCGCCACCTTATTGCCTAGCATCTGTTCACCTATTGCTCTTGCTGCTTCGTTCTGACAGAATCAGCGCTTATGAGGGCGAGCGTAGCGGTTGCAGGTGCTTTTGTCTGCTGCATGCTGGCGATGCCGAACGGAGTGTCCGCACTCGCATCGCTAGCCGGCGGAATCATACTGTTATCACCGGCACTTGTGCTGGTGGCGCTGCTAGTCGCTTTCTCTCGCCGGACCTCGAAGTCGGCTGCGGGGCAGTCGCCGTACGGGGCAACAAGGGCAACCGGGGTGAGTCAATGCGTGAACACCACTGTCCCCCCTAGGGGTGTTTACGCATGGCCGCACGCTCCGGTGTGGCCGGTGGTGTCGACGGGCTTGGTCGGCCCGTGGACACCACCGGCCCGAACAACTGTGGACAGCGCCCCGGCGGGCCGGGCCGCTTTGCATCAGCGCAGATATCCAAGCGGTGCGCTGCAGCAGCGCATCAATTCACATCGAGGGGGATTCTGATGACCTTGAACGACCACGTTTCCGATGAGGACTGGCTGGCTCAGGTAAACGCCGAGTACGACACGCAACAATCGGGCGTCGAAACCGCCTCGGACATGGGCGAATTGCAGCCACACGACCTTGATGATCTCGGGCCCGATGCTGAGCTGTCTGCCAACACCGCTGCCGAGGTGACGTTGGGAGACAGCGCCACCGATGTCGCGCACAGCGAAGCATCGCCGAAGCGCTTTGATCACAAGGTTGCAGCGGGGTTCGGGGGCCTGGCGGCTGCCGGGGTCGTGGTGGCGTTGGTGGCCGGTGTGATGTTCTACTCCGGCGGTCCTGAACAGCAGGCCGCTCCTCGGGACACGGTGGCAGACCCTGCCGCAGTAGCGGTTGCCAAGCCGGTGCCTCCGCCGCGTCCCTCGGCTGACTCCGATCGCTCCATCCCGTACAACGCTGACGCTAGAGGGTCCTGCGGGGTCGGGTCCACGTCGGCTCAGACCATGGCCGGCAGTGACCCGCGCCAGGCATTTGTGTGCGTACGAGGTGGCGCCGATGGACAGGTGATCACGTTGGACCTGTCGAAAACATATGTGATCACCGCTATCAAGATCACTCCAGGCTGGGTCGGCAAGGACGCCAGTGACGTATCGCAGTGGGCTCAGCATCGGGTGGTCTCCACTGTCCAGTACACCTTCAACGACGTTGACCGCACGCCAATTACTCAGGAGACGGGCAACGTACACGGCGAAGCGGTCGTGAAAATCAAGCGCGCGGACGGCGCGCGCGGTGTCGTGGCCTCCAACATCACGATGCTGATCCGACAGACATCGCGGCCCCCGGCTCAGCCCGAACCAGCGGCGGGACCGAATCCCGGAAGTAACGGGGGTGGACTTTTGCCCGGTGTGTTTGGGCCGGCCTCACCCAGCGGGGCTGCTGTGCCCACGTCGAACCCGTTTGCCCTGGGCAACTCTTCGGCCAACAGCGATCCGGTCGACGCCAAGTTCGCCATCAGCCGCCTCGAAGTGATCGGGCACGAGCCGAACTAAAAGAGACATCAATCAGTCAGGGGGACAGATGTTTGCACGGTCACAGTCACGGACATCGCGGCCGGACACGGCAATCAACGGAGCGGCAGCGGGTGGTGGCTCATGAGGATCAACACCGCGTGGCGAAATCGGTTCTCGAAGACGGGAACGGCAGGAAGCCGTGTGGGTGTCTACATCGTGGTCGGCCTGGCAGCGCTGTCGGGTTTGAATGTGCTGTGGCAGATGCTGTTTAGCTCGCCACCGGATCCGGTGACACCGGCTCGATCGGTGGTCAACAAGGCTGCCGTCGTTGGTTCGTTTGCCCAGGACTGCGTGTCAGTGTGGCTCACCGCGACCACGCAAGATTCGACGAGCTTGGCCCAGTGCTTCTCGCTGCCAAGCGACGTCTTGAAGCTTCCGCCGACTCCTGGCGTGGTGATCACGACACCGACGGTCGTGGCGGTGACGTTCGAGGGTACGGCCGGCAAGGCCCACGACAGCGAGGTGTACTCCGTGGTGGTCGGGGTCACTGAACGCGCGTACGAGTCAGCGCCGCCGATGCGTGCGTTGTACCGACTTCCAGTGTTGTGGAGCAGGTTTGGACCGCGTGCGGCCAGCCTGCCGGCGCGCGTGAGCGGTCCTGGACAGGGCGCTGATCTTCCCTTGGCCTATCCCACGACGTTGGCGGCCTCTGACTCCGCGTTTCAGGTGGTTTCCGGTTTCATCACGGCGTACTTGACGGGCCAAGGCGGAGTGGAACGCTACGTCACCTCTGATTCGATGTTGGTCGGCTTGGGCCCTGTCTATGAGACAGCGACCGTGACGATGCTTACCGCAGTGTCCGCCGTGCCGGCAACGCCAGCTGACGGTCAAAGCGTGCGGGTTCTAGCCCAGGTGGATGCCGTCACGAGCCAGTACACGCCCGCTCACCTGGTGTACCCGCTCACCTTGAGAGGGCTAGGTGGTCGGTGGTCGGTAGCAGCGATCGATGCCGCACCCGCGGTGTCCACCGCGGACGACCCGGTTCCCGTTGTAGGGGCGACCGCCCCGAACTAGCTGCCACGCGAACTTGCGCAGAAGTGAACGACAACCACTCCTAACCGACACTGAGAGGAAATACGAACAATGATCGAAACCACGCTCGCAGCAGCAGACTTGGTCACCGCAATCCCTGCATTCTGGGAAGACCTAAAGATTCCCCTATCGATCCTGGTGCTTGCCGCTGGCGTGGTCGGCGCCATCGTGAGCTTCCACAAGGGATTCGGCTCTGCCGCCGGAAAGCTCATCGGCGGCATCGCGATGTCGGCGGTCGTCCTCGCGGCCGTCGGTTTGACCTACTCAGTCAAAACCACCATGGACAAGCACTGCAATGGATGCTCGGTTGGTCAGTACGGCCGCTAGAGCTCTCATCTGATCTCTCACCAACCACAGCCAAGGGGGCTGCATGGCTGACAATGAAACCAACACCACTGCACGAGTTTTCACCGACGTGCGTGACTTCCCCATCCATGTGTCCTACATCGATGAGAACACTCGCATCTGGTGGGCGCCATGGCGGGTGTGGGACGGTGCGACCGCATTGCTGGGCCTCACCCTGACGATATGGGCGGCATACAAGAATTTTGACAGCGGCCATTCTGCGGTGGTGGCGGTCACCGGCCTGGGGATCACCGCAATTCTGACCGCATGGGCGCGTCAGATTCCGATCAGCAGACCAAGCCCGACATACCGAATCATGTGGTTGCTGTCGTGTGTTTTCGGCACTCAGCAGCGGGCAGCAGCCAAAGGCAAGCGTGACCCCTGGCTGTCACCACCCATTGCGGTGATCGACAATCTCATCTTCACCAAGGGTGGGGTGTACGCCGAATTCCTGATCACCGGCCAGCCAGCCGGAATGATGCCGTTTGGCGAGAAGCGTGAAATCGCTGAGAGACACCGGCCTTTGGTCCGCCAGTTGCCCTCTGGGTTGGTGTTGTGGGGCGTGTGCGCCCCGCTGAGCCCGCAGCGCCTCAAGCGGCGCATGCTGGCTGGCAAGGCCCACAAGGAGGCGTGGGTCCGTGAGGTGAGAGCGTGGGATGCTCTGCTGGAGTCACAGCCCAACGGTGCTAACCGGCCACCCGAGGACGGCTCCCAGGGCGTGCCCACTGAGATCGAGAACACAAACGATGGAGCTCAGCCGGCCTCGCTCATGTTCTACGAGCACATCTTTGGTCTGCGGGTACCGGTAGACGCCGGCATGGCAGGGCGCAGCGGCGCGGGCGCCGTCGCGAAGGCCTGGGATGTCGTAGCTGGTCGCGATCACGACGACCCCCAAACGCTGGAGGCCTATTCAGAGGTCGTTGAGTCCGTTCTCCGCCAGATCCCCGACGAGTTCGAGGCTCGGCCCGCGACACCCCGGCAAATCCAGTGGCGCTATCACCGACGCTGGCGCCTAGGCGCGGACGCCACACCCTTCCCGCACGACGATGACGGGCCGCGGCGGCTCACTGCTGCGGACTTCACGGGCGCGCCCGTGGAATTCGACGAGGGCGACCAGCGCACGCGCCGCCAGTCCCGCTCGTGGTTTCGGCGGCACCTGCCCTCCATGAAGCGCATCGTGCGTCTCGGTAGTGCCGACGGCGCGCAGAGCTACCAGGCTCTGCTGCCCGTGCAGGAACTGCCCCGAGGTGGTCTGGCCTACCCCGGAGCGGAGTACCTGCTGTCTGCCTATGACGTTGATGTCGACGCCGACGTCGACTGGGAGCATCACGTGACGGTTCGGTCGCGGGAGAAGGGCATCAACCGTGTCGACCGCGCGTTGCGAAATCTTGACGACCAGGCATACCAGCGCGGCGGCCGCCGGGCCAGCACCACAGACCTGGAGCAACGCTACGAGTCGGGTGAGGATTACAACGCTCAACTGCAGTCGAGCACGCTGGAGCGTGAAACCGAGTGGACCACGGTTATCGCCGTGGGATCCACCAGCGCGAAGGCGACTGAGCACTCGGCTCAGCGGTTGCGTACCCACTTCGCCGAGGAACTGGAAACCACGCTGGGTAATCCTCGCGGGGCCCAACGGGCGCTGTGGCAGCTTGGCCATCCTGGCAGCGAAAACCGTGCACCGCGCAGTCAGTTCTGCCAACTGACAACGACCGAACACTGGTCACGGTTTGCCCCCTTTCTGTCCAGTGAGCTCGGCCATGAAACCGGCATTCTTCTCGCCGAGAACCTGGCCACCAGGCGTCCAACGCCGGTACTGCTCGACATGGAGGGCACTACCGAGCGGCGCGGAGCCCCCGGCATCTTGTTTGTCGGAACGTCCGGCGGCGGCAAGTCACAAGGCAGTAAGCGTGTCGTAGACGGTCTGCTCAAACGGGGTTCGCAAGCGTCGATCATCGACCCAGGAACCATGCGCGAGTGGGAGGCCGCACTGGCCCACCATGGCGACCGCGTCGTGGCCATCGACCCTACGGGCGGCAAATGGTCACTGGACGGGCTGCAGCTGTTCCCCCGGGAGAAGGCAGCCGAGCACATGCTCGACCACTTGTTGCCCATGATGGGTGTGGCACCCGATGACGATCTGGCTGACAAGCTCCGGTACCTGCTTCGGCCCGACCGCCGCGTCGCCGAAACCATGGGTGGTGTTTTGCGCTACCTCAATGATCTCCGAGGCACCGAGAAAGACGAATATGCCCGGCTGACAGCCAAACTCAACTCGTGGGCGTCCGAGGATTATCTGCGGGCGGTATTTGACGAATCCCTCCCCGCACCGCCCATCCGCGAGAAAGATGCCGTGATCTGGCTGACCTCCGAGCTGGAGCTTCCCAAGACCGGTGACACCGACCAGCTTCACCTCTATCAGCGCCAGACTCGCCGCGCCCGCGCTGGCCTGGCGATCTACGGCATGATCGCCTCACTGACCCGGTTGACCTACACCGGAGCCAACAGGCCACGACCCGACGCGTTCGGCTGGTTGGTCGCCGAGGAGGCCCGCACCTATCTGACATCGCCGGTTGGCCGAGATGACACCCTGCGCACGGCCACCCAGGGCCGCAAAGAGCACTACGGATTCATCGGCATCTCGCAGCACTTCGAGGACTTCGAAGGAATCGGCGCCCAGAACCTGCCGATGCGCATCATCACGCCTTTCAAGCCCACCGAGCGTGAGTACGCACGCGAAGCGTTCCGAAAGCTCGGGATCGATCCCGATGAATATCCCGATGTAATGCGGTTGCGCACTGTCGCTGGGCACGGATACGCCTACTTCATCGATGATTTCGGCCGATGCGGGCTGGTTGATCTTCTCCCGCCGGTGCAGCCGGAACTGGTCACCGCGTTCGACACGCGTTACCTGCAGGAGCAGGCCACCACGGGCGACATCGCGGAGGTGGCCTGAATGAGAGAGCTACTGGCCGCTTGGCTCTACTGCCACCCGCGGGTGCGTCGGATGTGGATTCTGGCGCAAATGATGTGGGGCGGCTCACTGTTGGCGGTGATGACCGCACCGAGCGCTGCCGCCGCCGGTCTTAGCGCCACATGGTCGTGGACCGGGCTGCACGACAGCTACGGGATTCCGATCGGCGCGCACTTCGTTTCCGTCGTTCCGATGGTTGAAGCGATTCGAGAACAAGGCCCCGAGTTCGGTGCGGACCCCAGCACATGGGGTCCGGCGATCGCGTCCAAAGTGGGGACCGCTCTGACCTACACGCAACTGGCCTCGTGGCTGGCCGTCGAGTGCGCGATGCTGACATTCATTGTCGCGGTGGGGCTTTGGGTCATCAAATTCGCACTCTCGACTATCTGGCTGAAGTGGCTTGCGGCGATCGCTGAACCGATCCTGGCCAACATCAGCGCGCTGGTGAGTCGGATGTACATCATCCCGGGCATGTTCCTGATCTGCACCGCCATCGGGGGAGTGGTCGCCGTGACCACCGGCTTCGGCACCGGGGCGGGGATTATTCTCGGCGGCTGCTTGGTGATTGCGCTCATAGCGCTGCTACTCAACAATCCCGCCGAAGACATTGCCGGTGACGGCGGAGTGCTGGGCATCGGACGCAATCTTGGGCTGACCTTGTCTCAGAGCTTGGCCAACAACGGGCCAGTAGCGCCAGGGGGTAGCGACGCACAGCTGGACCGCATGATGTCATGGTTCGTCGATGTGCTTGTGCGACAGCAGATTCAACAGATCAACTTCGGCCAGGTCATCGACGACATACCGGGCTGCGCCGATGCCTACAATCAGGCGCTGGGAACCGGCCACACCGCGGCGCCGGCACACGCGATGGGCACGTGTGCACCCTCAGCACTGGCCTACGCACAACAGCTTGACGCTCTGACTGTCGGGCAGTTCGGCTTCTTGATCCTGGCCATCTTCGTCGTCGTCTGCGCGATCTGCTACGTAGCCTGCGAAGTTATCCGGATCGGATTCCGCGCTTTCTGGAACCTGCTCGTGATCCTCCCGGCAAGCGCACTCGCCGTAGCACCGGGGCCTCAACGACAGTTCGCTAAGAGAACCGCTGTCAAACTCGTCGTCCACGGCGTCGAAATGATCGTCGCTACCGTGGGTTTGGGGATCCTGATTCTGCTTCTGGCACACATCACCCGGGGCGATCTTCCAGGCCTAATCGGTATGACACACCCCATGGCAAAAGTCATAGTGATGCTGCTGGTCGCCATATTCAGCGCCATCGGATTCCGGCAACTGCTACACGGTTTCGGCGATCGCGGGCTCCCCGGGCCCATCCGCGGTGTGCGATTCGCAGCCAGAAGTGTATCTCGCGCCAACACAGTCGTCCGTGAAGGTGAGTACGCCGGACGCAAAGTTGCCGATCTACGCTCGCGCGCAGCCGAGAGGCGGAAAGCCCGGCTTGCCAACAGCGCAAATGAGTCCAACGCCGGCCCGAAAGCTCCAGGCCGCAAGGGCCATCCCACGCCAGCTTCTACTCGTCCACCCTCAACACCGACACACGGCAGCGCTACCCGGCCCGGGTCCTCGGGTCCTGGACGCAACTCTGGCCCATCGAGCAGTCCGGCAACCGGTCGGCCAGCACAGCAGGCGACAACCGGCGGCGGGAAGGGATCGGCTGTAGCCAAGACAGCCAACGCAGCCAAACTAGGGGCGAAAGTCGGCGGCCCGCCCGGAGCGGCCGCGGCCGCCGGCGCCACCGCCCTGCAACAGGGCGCATCGCGTCTGCGGGGCACAGGCAAGCAGCGCGGCCAAACCAATTCGCCCGGACGCGGCGGACAACAGCCGCAGAGCACGTCACCCACTAGGGCTGATGCGCCTCCTGCGCAGCACAACCCGCCGCCCGGCAAGCCGCGCCCACCCGTCGATCCCCCGGGTCGCAGCGGGAACGGCTCCTCACCCGCTCGATGACAGATCTCAAGGAGTACGCCATGACGATCCCTATGTACCACGCGCCGATGCATTTCACAGCGAATCACATCGACGCGAGGACCGCGCGCCCGCTGGTCGAGTCACCCGCCCGCCCGCGCTGGCACTGCCACAATGCGGTCTCGATCAGCGCACCGAGCATGCTGGCCAATCCCTTTGACCCTGGCCGTGACGCCAACCCAGCGGACCGCCTTGGAGCCCTTGCACGGTATGCCGTCTGGGTCGCGGGTCGCCAAGACAGGCTAACCGCGATCACCAACCTCACAGGACGTGATCTTGCTTGTCGATGCCCGATTGATGACACCGCGTGCCACCGCAACGTATTGCTCGACCTCGCCAATCCACCGGAAAGCCCCTACCAGCCAGGAGGGCGCGCCATGGCTCTGACACTGCGTCGCCCCTGGGCATCGCTGCTATTGACTCCGCAGGCCCTGGGCGGCAAGAACATTGAGAACAGGACCTGGTCCACCGACTACCGGGGCCCGGTACTCATCTACTCCGGGACCCGCATCGACGCGGCCGCCACGTCGTACATGACGCGCGCTGGGCTCGACGCGAACTGGCACACCAAACAACAGGGTTGGTTGGGCGCCGCAGTGCTCACCGATGTTCACCGCGCCGAGCATCACTGCTGCAGTCCATGGGGCGAACCACAGCGACGTCGCGACCGCCCGATCTACCACTGGGTGTTCGCACACCCGCACCGACTGGCCGCACCAACCTGGGGCCGCGGCTTCGTCGGGCTGCAAAGCCGCCCATGGTCGGTCCTCGTCCGGCCCAGCGCCCTGCGCACCCCCAACCCGACGCGACGGCCCGGGCTCACCACCACAGGAAGGAAATGACCTCGTGACCGAACTCGACGATCTGCCCGCCCAGCAGCTTCTGGCCGCTTCACGCTCAGAATCGGTGCGCCAGCGCAAACAGCGCGACAAGCTGTCCAAACACATCGACATCCTCGATGACATCGACAGCGGCGTAACCCTGCCGCAAGGGCCGGCCATCGCAGAGGTGGCAGCTTTCTTTCACGTCCCTCAGGTACGCATCGCCGCACTACTGTGGTCACACCGCGACGAGTTCCTGGGCGACGGCTGGCGACCCGAGAACCCATCGCGCCCGACCCACGATGTGTGGTCGCCGCGAGCTGTCGTCCGCGCGGCGCTGCTGCTGGATGCCAACCTTGAAGACGAGGCCATGCATGTCGAACAGCGGAAGTTTAAGCCAAGCCTGGTAGCCGCACAGATACGGTTCCTTCTCGGGAAGTCCTCACTCCCACTGAAGTACTCCACCGATGCAGCCCGCTCCCGCCAGTGCAGCGCACTGTTCGAGAACGCGATGCGCATCGCTGAGCACGTCCACAATGAGGGATGTCCGGGACCTCTATGGGCCGAGCTACAGGAGACGGAACGCTACGACTTGCAGGCCCTCGTGGTGGCGTTAGCGGCGTTGGTACCGATTGACCAGCCAGACGTGACCTCGTGGCTCAAAGAACTTGGCGCCTCACAGGGACAAGGTGGCGCTGTATGGAGGGGACTGGCGCGGCTGATCCCACAGCCCAGCGGCCTCTACCGGCGCCGGTCACTGGGCAACACCCGCCGCCGCAATCTGAGCGAGGATCGGACGGCCCGCAGCGCATGAAAGTCACCGAAAGCACATGGGGGTATCGGCGATGACAAGCGCCGATACCCTCATGCTGCGCCGCAGACTCCTCCAGGAGCTGCGCGATTGCCCACATCCGGTGTCCACTGAGCAACTGGCACAGCGTATGCCGTGGAAGACCGTGCGCAGCGACGACAGCTGCGCAGTCTTGCAGTGCTCATCATCACCCCGCGAGGGAATCCGAATTCTCGAGTGCCACCGCTCGTGGCATGTCGTTCAATATCCGCGAACCGCCTCGGGCTTCAACGGAATCTACCGACACCTGCGAAGCCTGGAAGCCCAGGGCCAAGTACGGCGGGCAATCCGTGAGGGCAAGCGAAAAGTCCTATGGGCCTACACCGGCGACCCGTAAACCACTGTCCCTCTGCGACACCCGCGAAACGGAGAATGCGCGATGCGACCCCAGCCACACACGTCCAACGGGCTAATACTCACACGATCTTGCGCCGTCGTTGTGACCTTCCTCGTCGGCACCTTCAGCTTCATGCTGTCCTTCCACGCGCTACGCGACCTGGGCGCCAGATCCCACATACCAGCCGAATGGGCCTGGATGTGGCCGGCGATCATCGACGGAACCATCCTCTTGGCCACACTAGGAGTAGTTACCCTCGCATCCGCCCCTGAGCGCCAACACGACCGCAGCTACTTCTGGAAACTGCTGATCGGCTCAGCCACGGCCAGTATCGCGTTCAACATGATCCACGCCTACCTACCCACCGATGCACCCCTGCCGGTGGCGCTGAGCGCGTTGATTGCGGCAACCGCGCCAATCTCTTTGCTACTCACCACCCACGGCCTGGTCGTCCTCGGCCGCAAGAGCACGCCCACCGCCTCTGATATGGACACACCATCTGGCGAAGCAGAATCGGACAGCGCCGAACCCGATGACGATGAGCCCTCACGGGAAACCCGGGACTCCACGCCACACAGAGCGCACGGCCGGCCACGCAAGCAACGCGCTATTGACGTGCGCGACTACGCCCGCTGGAACGACATGGCGAGCGCGGTGATTGCACGCGCACCCATTCACGGACTCAATCAAACCCAGGTCGCCACAGCCCTATATCTCAGCTACGACAAAGCGTTTGGGCAACGCGAAGTCGGTGAGGAACTCAAGATCAGTCACAACACAGTTGGAAAAATCGTCAACACCTGCGCTCAGTTGATGCGCGAGGGGCAGGTCATGGTCGCCGAAGCGTCCTAAACCCTAGTCCACTGCGGGCGTGCCAGACGTAGCCGCCTCTAACTCAGGTGCAGGTGCGGAGTGATGACGCGAGCGATCTGGTCGGTGAGCTCTAACGGTTCTTCGGGTACCGCACCCCAATTGGTGCCGCCTTCCGGCAGTGTGCCGGCGACGTGAAAGTGTGTGTGCGGGATGGTTTGGTGGGCGGGCGTGCCGTTGTTCTGCCACACGGCGATGCCAGGTCTGGCGTAGGCGGTAGTGATGGCGTGGGCCGCGGATTTCACACCGCGGGCCAGGGCAGCGAGCTCGGCGTCACAGAGGTCAAGAATTGATGGGCGATGGGCAATGGGGATGACAAGTAGATGGGGCAGGCCGCGCTGTTCACGGGTGACAAGCACAGCGATCTGCTCGGTACGTGCCGCGATCGTGAAAGGCCGACGGCCGGCGAGGTAATCGCAGAACGCGCATGCCGCGGTGTCGGGCATGTCGAGGGCGGACGCTTCGGTCATGATGGCCTCAATGAGGTCAGAAACGCCTGCAGTTCGAGCCGATCGAGTTTGTCATAGTCTTGGGGCCGCAACACAATTCGCAATTCGTCGCACACTCGGTTGGTTCGTGAGGCGAACATGAATGACAAGATCGTGAACCGCAGCGAGTCTTGGGTGGGTACGACGCTTGACAGCCGTGACATCCCTCCGCCGATCACCGGCATACATACTGTTCGGCCATTGGCTGTGCGCGAGATGGCTTCCCACAGTGAGTTGAGGCTGATCCACAAACCGTCGGGCGTGCCTTGGGCATTGTTGTTCTCATCCATTTTCGCGTAGGCGAGGAAGTACAGCTTGCGTGTCGGATGGTTAAGGACGGCGACCGTGCCGAGTGGGTATCGGACGGTTTTGCCGGGTTTGGCGATGTCGCCCGCCGGTTCGGTGGAGGCGAGCGCGGCCGCGAGTTCGGCGTCTAGTCTGCTGACGTCGTTGTCATAGAGTTTGTCCAGCGCGATGCCCTGCAGGCTGGTGCGTTCGATGATGTGCGGTGTTTCGGTATCGAAGGTGTCGCAGGTTCCGATGACAAGGTGCTCGTCTTGCTCGAAGATGTCCCCTCTGACGATGCGGATCGTCGTATTGGGGGTGTTGTAGGTTTCTGCGATGGGTCGTGGCCACGACCAGACGACCGCCAGGATTAGCCCGGGCACGCACAGGATGACCAATAGCCGTCCCCACCAAGGATGTTCATGCAGGTTCCAGATCCAGTCCGAGACTTGGCCGATCGAGGCGATCGCACCAACCCAGACCAGGGTCCGGGCGCCGGCCTGCTTCAGGAATCGTCTGCTCTTGAGATCATTGAGCAGGGCGGGGCTCATATGCCCAGGTCCGAGTAGACGTGGGGCTCGTAGTAGTGAGGCCCGTTCTTTCCCGATGCTGCGTAGGCCGGCGCGTAGTGGTCGAGGGCGTACTGAATGATGGCCGGCTGGAAGGACACCGACACCGTGTAGTGGTTGGCGTCGATGAGTGGTTGCGGAATGACCGAGGTATCGATGGTCCGCTTCTTGTTGAGGTTCGCCACCACAATGGGCAGGTCGAACTCGATCGCGAGTTTGATCTCATAGGCCAGGAACGACGAGCCGTTGCCGCCCTTGTATCTGGCGGTCGGGGTTCCGAGCAGAACGATCTGTTTGGCGTTTTTCATGCGTTCGCGCAGTCTGCCTCTGATGGTCTCGGGCAGACTGGTGTCGCGGGCGATGAACAGATCGTGGGCGTTGAAGAAGTTGAAGTCCATGTTCTCATTGCTGCGCCACGCAGTCATGAGGCGGTAGTGCAGAATGTCCTCGCTGGCGAAGGCGACATAGGTTTTGTTCCGATAACTCACGACTGAGACCCCCTCGTACGCTGATCACGCCATCGCGCGACGGCGGATACATCATCACGCATAACCAGCGGCGCGGTGTCAGGTGGGGCACATTCGGCGCCCAGGGTGTCGAGAATTACTTGCTTCGGAATCCCACTTACGTCTGGCCAACCGCAGACTCAGGTCTCAGACGGTTTCTACGTCGAGGAGACCCTTGCTGTAGGCCGCCCCCGCTCCGGCGGACACAGTTCCGACGGAGCGGGGGAGACACCGTCTCCACTCAGTTCCGCCGCGCCCGACTCACCAGCAGCGGGATCAGACGGTCCCTCCAAGTCGGGATGCAAACATGACCACCAGATATGCCGCCGTGCGCGAACTCCTCCCGATACACGTTCTCGGCCGATTCGATCCTCAGGTCCACACCCACGACCAAAGCGAAGGCTGTGAGGAGCAAATTCTCCAACTCCGTGTCGCCGTCAGGCAGGGGAACACTGACCAGACGCTGTCGGATTGCCTCCCACACGTACGGATCGCCGCGCAGGCCCCAATGCTCTGGGTGCTGCTCGAACAGCTCATCCACTGTCATCGCCGCATCATGCCAGGCCCCCATCCCCAGACTCACCGCGTCAGCCCCAAACCCACGCACGCACTACCGTTCAGGAGGAGCCGGTTGCCCAGTTCCTACTGCCAGTGAGGAAGAACATCATTTGCCAAGGGCAATGATTGGCGTGAGGGCGCGGTCCCGGGAGACTGGTCAATCGTGAGCTTCGTTTTCGAGGTCGAGGACTGCACCGTGTGGAGCCCAGCCCTGCAGGTCGGCGACCTATACGTTCGATTTCTCGCGCAGGTCGCCGATCTGCTGGGCGTTCCGACCGGGCTGAGTGAGATAGCAGCGGACTACTGGCAGATCGACGCCGGTACTTTCGAAGTGTTCGTCACGGCCATGTTTGAAGCAAACTTCCGCAGCGCCCACCAAATTCGGCGCGCGATGCTGGAATCGATTCTCGCTCCATCAGTGGTCATTCTCGATCGAATCGACCGCCCACTGTCTGCAGACACATCAGAGAAGCTGGCTTTCCTCGAAAAGGCGCGCACCCTGTCAATGGCGCGATGAAAGCCCGCCCGGCGCAACGGTCCCCCACCACAGAAACTTGCGCCCTGAGGGTCTGAGATTTCTGTGCGGCCAAGCACCACGTGCGGGTATTAGCGTTGTAGCCATGTTTGAGACAGCCTGCTCATCGGCACAGTGCCGGCAGTCGGTTCACCGTGACGCGACGACGGCGACCCTGCCGCTGCAACGAGGCGCCGAATGACCAGAGTGTCCTACTATGCGCATGTCGGAGGCGGCCGGTCACTGACCGACCCGACCGCCATCATCCGGCGCACCGCGCCAGCGGTTGATGAATCATTCCACCGAGACTTGCATTGGCGGCCAACCGAGCGTCTGCGCCGCTACTGGCTCGGCCACAACGACGACGACGTTGACGAGATCACCGCGGCCCAGGCACATGCCATCATGCGCCGGTGGCGAGTTGAGGCAGCCGAGAAGGCTGGCCGGTGGCCGCCGGTCGGCGCGAACCCTATCCGGTACGACCAAACCGGCCTACACGGCCGGCTGGCAATGCTGCTGACCGATCTGCCGACCAACGATGCTGGGGTGCCGGTAGATCTGCCGCGCGGCACCACGCATGTGGAGATCATCGAGGACACCCCCAACGCCACATTGACGCTGCAGGCCCATCCCGTGGGTGAGGCTGGCCGTGTGGTATTCATCGACCACGCCCAGCTGGCGTTGGTCACCGACGACCAGTCCGAGCAGTCGTCATCGTGAGCAACACGACCGACACCATCATCACGGTGATCCTGTTCGTCGCTCTGCTGCCCGCCGTCGTTGTCGCATTCGCTGTCGGCTTTCACCTGATCATGCTCGGAGACGGTGCATCACCGGATCGCCCACGATCGGGCTGGGGCGTGATGATCGGCGTGTTCGGCGTGCCACTCGTGGCGACGGCCACCTACCTCGCGGCGGCGATCCTCGCATGGCTGACGCCCGGACCCACCTTCTACATCCCGATCATCGCGCTGCTTATAGGAACGGCTGCTGTCGTCGGCACCAGCGCACTCGCGGACTGGTCTGTGAAGCATCTGTAGGCGCGGCCAGCGTCAGCTGCCTCGAACGAACCCACTACCCAAGACTGCGACGGCTCGCGACCGACCGACTGACCGAGGAGATTTCCTGCTGTGACGAACCCCGACTTCGAGATGCGACGCCAGAAGATTCTGAAGCGCCGACGCACCATAGGTGCCAGCATCCTGGTCATTTCACCGATACTGATGCTGTTCGCCCTCAAAAGTTTCGGCATGTCATGGAGCACCGCGATCTTCCTGAATCTCTTGTGCTGGATGGTGGTCCTCGTCCGGTGGCGCCTACGGGAGGGCACATGGCCCTGGCACCAATACCGTCGCTAATGGCGGCATGCAGGTAGCGGCTGGAGTGGCCCGGGGGCGAAAACGCTGCGGAAGCTCCCGGGCTAGTCTCGTCGAGGATTGAAAGGCTGCCGCATCCTGCACCAAGATTGGAACGGCAGCTTTTCCCGCCCCGGTGTGGTCGCCCTGACCGAGGTGACCGAGGACCGCCGCTTTAAAACGCCTCCACGCCAGCGTCTCTAATTCTGGTAGGTCAGTCCGTGGCGCCCTGTCGAGCAGAATGGGCATGGATCGTCGCTCTCAGAGCCGTACTCAACGAACTGTGCCACCGCGCCGACGACAACACGTGCAATGTCGGGGTCAAGCGCCGGCAGTGCCGCGTGACCGAGCGCGTGAACGGAAGCCAGCAGCGGGATGTCGCTGCCGGCGCTGCCAGTAAGGTCAACGGCAGCACGGCCATCGACAAATAGGGTGTAGGCATTGTGCTCGGGAAACCCCATATTGAGGCGCAGGACCCACCACGCTCCGCGGTGCTCCGCAGCGTACGGAAAATACCGGTAACCCGTTCGCTTCCATGACGGTCGCGCGTACTGGTCGATCACGATGCCAATTCCCATCTGCCACACGGCGGCCAGGCAAGCGCACGAAGCCTCGCAGTATCAGCCGACCTCTCAGCCCTCAGTGAGAGGGTCGCTGAGCGTGCGCCTCACCGTAAGCCAGGGGCCTTGAGTGCTTCTAGGGCTTGAGCCAGTGCGGATGCACCGGGGTCTCCCACACCTCGTCATGTCCCACCGACCACCCAGTGGCGGGGTCTTCGGTCGAGATGTCGACACCGTCGCTTAGGTGCGTGACTTTGGTGATCCGGACCCACTGGTGGTGAGGCTCAACCTCTTCGAGGCTGGGAGGTAGGCGGTCCCCGACTTCGAGCTGATCACAGCGCTCCACAGGCCAGATCCGGCCGCGATCGTCCCTGACGACAGCGGCGCTCTCGGCTCCCCAACGTTGGTATGCGGATTGGCGTCGCATGCCTGTCGCATTGCCAATGTCAGCCCAGCTGGCGCCCAGCAACCGTGCTACGGCCACACTTCGGTCCCGTGCGCGTTCTGCTTGTTCGATGAGCGTGGTGTGCCTTCGCAGTTGTGCTAACGCCGCTGACGGCCAGAGGTGTTCGTCCCATGTCGTTCGTAATTCGTTGGTGTCGACGACGCCAGCATCGGTGCGCCGCTCGATCCCTGGGTGTTTCCATGTGCATGTGCACGCGACGCGCAGCCCTATGGCGCCGGCGTGATCTGCTGGATTCGCCGGCACTTGGTCAAGGTGCCGCTCGTGGCCATCCGGTTGTACGGCGATCAGGGTCGCGGTGTGTGTGGTGCCGTCATCAGCGGTATAGCTCCACGTCATTTGTCTGCTCGATTCGTTGGCCAGTTGATGTTGGGGCCATGCTACCGAGAGGCGTCAGGATGTCCTGCGCCACGCGACCGCGTGTCAGGTATTCCTTACAGGGACATGCCGCGGTCGTCGCGCCGCTCGTGTTCACGGGTGTCTGCGGTGCGCCAAACCATGTTGTGGACTCGGTGGCTGATGCGGTGTGCTTCGCGCAGCCGTTGCCGCTCGTCGATCGCGTCGCAGACCTCAGGTGGCAGGACGTCGGTGTTGTAGTGGGCCGCTTGGTCGAGTACCGGTTGGAGGTCGAGTTGTTGGGGCCGTTGCGGTGCCGTGTTGGCCTCGACGCTGAGCGTGGCCGACCAGGGCAGGTCTTCGTGAAGCAGTTTGAGCAGCGCTGAGGAAGGCGGTGGCGGCCAGCGTGTTTCGCCGGAATCGAGCAGCAGCACGGTGGCGCCGTGGCGTGCCGCGTGTTCGGTGATGTCGGCGATTGTCGAAGGCTCAACGTCGGCAGCCTGGTCGATGACGACGAAGGAGTTGGCGGGCAACTTCCAGGTGCCCTGGGTCAGGTTGTGCTGGGTTTGCTCGACAGTGGCGATCGTATCGGCGACCTCTGCGGTCTCGATGCCGCTAGCGGTGCTGTCAGTGGGCTGGCACCACAGCACTTTACGGTCGCGTGCTGCTGCGGCGGCGTGCAGAACGCTCATCGCGGCCAGCGCCTCGTTGCGGTCGCCGGCGTGCACCGGGGTGAGGGTGAAGCCATTGGCTCCCAAGCTGGTGACACCGCGGGCTGCCAGCGGGGGGAGGTGTTCGGTTGCTGCCGGTGAGAGTGTCAGCGAGCGCTGCGGGTCGTAGTCGCCGGCCGACCTGAGCACCGACAGTTCGGTGCGCAAGGCATCCATACGCTCGACAATGTGCTCGGCGCTGCGGGTGTGCGCTTCGGCGAACGCTGCGGCAGCGCTGGATTCGGCTCGGTCGAGTTCGGTGCTGATGCGGCGGCGGTGGGCGAGGGCGGCCTGCAGGGCCGCTCTGTCGGCGTCTTCGGCCTCGCGGCGGGCGCGGTCGACGTCTTCTCGGGTCACGATTATGTCGGCGCCTCCGGCGGCGTGCGCACGTGCCTCGATTGCGGCGGCCAGCTCTGATTGGAAACGCTGGGCAGGGCTGGTGGCGGGCAGGGCCATGGTCGCCAGGCGAAGTCCTGCTTGGGCTGATGCCAAATCGAGCGGATCTGCGCCGGGATCGGCCTGCAATTGAGCGATCTGGTCGCGGGCCCACGAAACACGTTGCAACGCCTCTTCGTAGGTGGCTTCGGCGTCTTTCCAGCGTCCAACAACTTCGAGGACAGCCAGTTGATACGGACGGTCGGCGTCGGCGCGGGCCGCAAGGCTGCTGAGCTTTTCCGCTGCGGCGAGCACAGCGGGGCCCTGGCCGCCGTCGATGCGTGTTTTGAGGTGATGAACGTGGTCGTCGGCGGCGCGCCATGCGGTGCGCAGCTCGGCGACGTTGGCCAAGGCCGGAGCAAGTGGCCGCGCCACAGGCCTTTCGGTGGCGAGGTCATCGAAGCTGAGGCCGTCGAATGCCGCATCGGACCAGTGGAGCTCGTAAAGGGGATCCGGTGGGAGTAGTTCGTCCAGATCGGCGGGGTTGAGTTCGATGTATCCGAGGCGCTCGAGCAGATCATCGTCGTCGAGTACATGCTCGTCGCCGAAGCTGGGCGGTTGCGGTTGGTGCGGGTCGGGGTGGTGGTGGAGCAGTTCCTCGAGTTCGGCCGGGGTTGGCGGCTGCTCGGCTGGTGCGGGAATGTGATCGAAGGGATGGGTGGGGGTGAAAAGGTCGATGGAGTAGGTCAGTAGGCGCGCGTATTCGTCGGCGCGTAGTGGTGGCTGGTGGTCGGTGTCGAGCAGGTGTTCGCGGGCGACGTGAAGCAGATCAGATGGTGTCCAGCGTGCCGGGTCGGCGGCGTTGATCGCGGCGACCAGGCCCGGGAAGGCGGGGTCACCGGAAATCGCTTCGGCGAGTGTGGAACCGAAGATGGTGTGCAGGTCGGGCAGCCAGGCTGGGCGCAGACCCGCGTGGGGAAGTTCGAGGGCGGCAGGGGTGAGTGTGCCCGACAGTCGCCACCACAGTGCTGCGCCTGGCATTTCGTCGGGCAGCGGACCTTGGGCTGCGGCATCGGTGAGCAGTTGGCGCAGATCCACGCCGGTGCGTTCGATGGTGCTGAGGTGAGCAGACAACTGCGGCCAGTACGGGTCTCGCCGCACGCGAGGGTCGATCTCGTCGACCAGGGTGTTCCAGCGGCCGGTGGGTTGTCCGGACAGTCCCAAGGCTTCGTTTGCACTGGTTTCGAGGCGGCGCTGGATGTGGCGCGTGCGGACCTGGTATTGCGGTGGGCCGGCGACGCGAGTGTCTGCCTCGTCGACATTGTTGGCTGCCCGGAAAACTGCCAGTTCGGCAACCAACCCGGGTTTCTTCGCGATAAGGGGGCGCGCCCACGCGGGGGCGGTAGTTGCGTCCCAAGTTTTCGCGGTGGTTCGAATGGATTCGGCCAGCGTGGAGACCAATTGAGCACGGGCCGAAAGGCATTCGCCCCATTCAGGGTGATCTTGGAGTTCTTGAGGTATTGACGGCAGCCATCGCAGAGGCCCAACACCCGTGGAGTGTTGCCCGCTGTGGTCTAGTCGCCAATCCAACACCGCAGCAACATCGGCAGCGCTGTCGAGTTCGCGTTCATTAATGGCGGTGGAGAGCCGCTCGTGCGGATCATCGCCCATTAATTGCAGCAGTGCCAGGTGCTTAC
The DNA here is from genome assembly GCF_058270075.1 of Mycobacterium shunyiense. Taxonomy (NCBI): domain Bacteria; kingdom Bacillati; phylum Actinomycetota; class Actinomycetes; order Mycobacteriales; family Mycobacteriaceae; genus Mycobacterium; species Mycobacterium shunyiense. Next base: position 111,745 of record NZ_JBZDPU010000011.1, read on the forward strand.
GCAAGACCGGCCAGGCAGGATATTCGGTGAGTCCGGCGTAGATCTGTGCGGCGTGGCTCTCGATGGCCAGAACGGCGGCGGTGCCGATGAGGTGTTCGGCACCGGTTCCCAACGCGTCGGCGTAGCGGTCGGCGGCTGCTCCCAGGCGGTGGAACGGGTCGAGGACCTCGCGGGCTTCGGTGGTGGCCGAACGTTGAGCACCGTCGCGGGCGAGCACGCGGGTGAGCACATCGAGGGCGGTGTCGGGATGCAGGGCCTTGGTGGTCAGGACGCGGTGGGGGTCATCTTCTGCGGTGGACAGGTAGATGTGGGTTTCGTCTTTGGCACGGCTGGCGGCGACGTAGAGCTGCTGGCGGGTCAGTGTCTCCGAGCCGACGATGTGGCAGGTGCCGGTGACCTTGCTGGTGCCTGCGGTCGCCCCTTGGGTGGTGTCGATGGTGGCGGCGTAGCCCAGGGTGACGTGCTGGCGGACGTACCATCCGGGCAGCGTGACGGTCTGGTTGGTGTGCAGTTGGGAAACCGTCAGGCTGCCGCGTGTGCCGATTTTGGTGACTGTCCAGCGGTAGCCGTTGCGCACGAAATCGCCGCCGCCCCCGAGCCGCAGTCGGCGGTTGTTTTCGCGTGTTGCGACGACGTCGCCGACGGAAGCGTGCAGTCCATCCGACAGTTCGACGACTTCGCCTTGGTCCTCGGATAAACCGCCTCCGGTGGCGTTGAGGCGGTCCAGACGTTCCAGGCGGGCCCGCTCGTTGAGCTCTGCGACGGTCTCATTGGTGGGTGCCAGAAGAAGCGAATCCCATCCTTTGGCGAGGTCTGCACGCCAGCGCTCGAAAGCGGTGTCTGCGGCGGTTTTTTCGGAGGCTACGTGGATTCGATTGTTGTCGGCGTAGTAGGCCAACGCGGTGGGGTCGCCGTCGCGCAGGGCGAGTGTGACCGCGGCTTCGGCGCGCGAGCGGAACCGCATAACCTCGGTCAGGGTCACCGATCCGGCAGTGAGGGCGACATCTCGCAATATGCCGCCGGCCGAGATGGAGGCGAGCTGCCTGTCATCTCCGATCGTTCGTATGCTCGCGCCGCGCTCCTCGGCGATGCGCTTGACGGTATCGAGCGCGAGAGTCCCTGTCTTGCCGGCTTCGTCGATGATCAGCAGGGTGTCAGGGCCGATGGTGTCAAACCACGTACGTGCAGGGTCATCGACTGCAGCGTCGATGTTGCTGTCGAGCCAGAGGAGTTTGTCGACGGTGTCGGCGGGGATCTCGATGCCTTGTTCGTGCATGTCGTTGCGCAGGATCTGAGCGGCACTGGCGCTTGGGGAAAGGCCGATCACGTTGCCGCCTTCCTCCATCCACGCGCGAGCCAATGTCGCCATCGCAGTGGTCTTCCCGGTGCCGCCCGGCGCCAGAGCCAGCGCCAAACGCGCCCCGGAACTGGCCATGTTGCGGACCAGTGCTTCTTGGCCGTCGTTGAGAGTTTGGCCGCGCGCTTTTTGTTCCAATAGCGCCAGTTCGACGGCCTCCTTGCTCACTCGACGCCCGTCAAGACGCTGGGCGAAGGCAATGATTCGCCGTTCTGCAGCCTTGATTTTCGGGCTGGTGAACAGTGCAGTTCCGTGCGTGCTGTAAACGCTGGCGCCGTCTGCTCGGCGTAGCGCTTCGGGTTCACCGAGGTCAGCGTCGATGTCGCGGGCGTGGGCCACACTGTGTGGCTCGCTGAGCGCCGCGGCGGCGATCGCGTCGGCCACCGTGTGGTCGGCAACGATCGAGTCATGCTTGCGCACTATGCGCAGCGCCTCGGCGTAGACGTGAGTGCGCTGCCAGGTCGAGCGCGCGCCGGATACGACCTCGATCACCGCGGCGGCTTGGTCGTTGATCCACTCGGCAGTGACCTCGGGTCCGGCTTGTTGGCGGCCGGACAAGACGTTGGCCAGCATGGCTGTCAGTTCGTCTTGGCCGCCGAGGTGTTCAACGACTTGGGTGTGCCACTGCTGGCGCTGCTCAGCGTGCGAACGCGGTTCGTGCTTGGCTTGACGTGTTTCGAGGGTCGCCCGCTGTGACAACGCAATGGCTTCAGGCGTCGTTGGTTCGCGACCATGGTCACGTTGAAACTGCTTGGCCAGTTCGTAGTATCGGTGCTGGATCGCAGCACGCCGCGACGACATGAGGTCAATGAGGCTGTCTGGGATACCGACGATTTCGCGGACCGGACGCTTGCCGCGGACCTCGCTTTTGCGTTCGGCATAACCGATGGGAAGCCCTTCGATCATGTAGCCCTGAAAGCGGGTGTTGTACACCTCAGAGGCAGCCACCATCGACTTGAAAATTGGCCGGCCATCGAGTGCGAGCCAGCGGGGGATCCCGTCGGCGCCTGTAGCGCGAACCTTGCCCGAGACCGCCACGTGGGTGTGCAGATTAGGGTCACCGGCGCGACTGTCTCGATGCGTAAATGCCGCTGCGATGAAGCCTTCAGTGTCGATCTGCGCGACGCCGCCGGTTCCGATTCGAGTGAAGGCTGCGTTGTCTTGCATGAATGCCAGTGCGTCGTTGACGGCACGCTGGTGGCATTCCTCGATAATCTTGGCGATCGGTCTTGGTGCTACTGCCCACAGCACGCTCGCGCTCTTGTGGGGCGTGAAGGTGAAGTCGTATCCCGCTACGGAGGTGGTCTTTTCGCGGGTCTCACGGGCGATGAATCCTGCCAGTTCGCGGCTGCCTGCTGGTGGGCGCCCGTAGGTCTCGGTGAACATTTCTGTGGCGATCGCGGTGCGCATTTTCGCCCTGATCTCTTCGGCGATCGGCGCGTTCCAGTGCTCGGCTTGGCTGAGGTTGTGATCGCGGTAGGCGATGGCCAGGCGCTTCTGGAGTGGGGACTGCCCGTCGTTGATGTGAAAGGGGCGTCCCAGTTTGACCGCTTCGAGTGCAGCGTGTTTCGGAGTTCCTTGGGCGATCAGTTCTTTGACAAGGGCCGCGGCGTTGGGGTGCAGTCCGAGGCCGAAGATCGCCTTCATCTGATCTTCTGTGACTTCCGAGCCGCGCTCGACAGTCCAAAGATCCTCACCGGAGACAACCATCGGGTTGCGCCCTTCAGGGGCAGTCAGCGACTCCATGCCCCGGCCGATCCATCGGCCCGGCGACTCTCCCTTTTCGGAGTAGTAGGAACTTAGTGAAGTCCGGCCCTTGTCGGTGCCGTCGGCAGCGGCCACCTGCCGGATGAGGTAGAGGTAACCATCCCCGGCGGTGAGCTTGTGTCCGCTCATCATGGCCGCTTCACGCACTCAACGCTATGGCCGCGGGCTGCATCCGTTGTGTTCGCTTTGACCGCAGGTCAGCAGCGGGTTGTTATCGAAACGTGACCTAAGTGCAAGAGGTGTGTGGGACTTGAGCAGGCTGAAATGGCAGGGGCAAGGGCACTGGGATTGTTGAGAGGGCAGGCAGAACAGACAGGTGTAGAGGGTGGATGGAGCAGCCAAGCGAAAACAGAAAAGTCATTGGGCAGCTTTAAGATCCGAATATGGAGAAGACAACGAGCAAAAAGCTCGCGCGCGCGCAGATTTTGGAGCGCCAGGCCGCCGCGGCGGCCGAACGCAAGGCGCGCGAACGACAGAATGCTGAGAACCTGACCGAGTTCGTGGTGGCAACCGCTAAGGCCGAGGGGGTCAGCAGGTGGCTGGCCGAACGTATCGAGAAGGCCAATCGAGACGCGGAGAAGCGCCGGCGAGCCCACATGGTGGAAGCCGGAAAAGCGCTGCAGGCGATGCGGTTCCGGGGTGAGACTATCCGCAGTATTGCCGCAGAGGCCGGCGTCACGACAGCGCAAGTGCGCGAGTACTTGAAAGTGGCGGCCGCCGACGGCGCGACGCACACTGCGGAAGCCACCGTGTCAGAACCCGAGGACGGCTCCCAGAGCGTGCCCACTGAGATCGAGAACACAAGCGATGGAGCTGAGCCGGCCTCGCTGACACTGGTTACCCAATAGTCAAGCGCTTGTACGTAGTAAGCTAACGGCGAGGACCAAGACGGTGGGCACGAAAAATGGTGGCAGTCGACGGTGGGAACCGCTGCCCTTAACGGTGGACCCGAGCGCCGACCGGCGAGAGATCGAGCGGTTTCGATCCAAGGTCATCACGGGCCCACGCATTGAGGATTGCGCCATCTACACGGGAGCGCTAAGCGAGGGATACGGGGTGTTCGCGATCCGCCGCGATGGCCGCGTTCGGATGGTGCGAGCAGCGCGGTATGCGTTGGCACTGGCCCTCAACGGAGAAACCCTGCCCGCTGATGTGCGAGCCTTACACCAGTGCGACAACCCGGTATGCGTGCGCACGGTCAACGCGGGAGACATCGTGAGCGGACTGGCGTTGCACGTGGTGGCCGGGGACCAGCGCGAGAACATGACGCGCATGGCGCGTATGAAACGCGGCGGTGGCCGCCCGACCATCGTCCGGCGTGGAGCTGGTGTGCATGAACGGGTTACGCGCGCGTTGGCGTTGCGGGAAGCTGTGCGCCATGGATGGGATGACCAGGCCGTCGCAGCGATCCTCTTGGGTTCCTCAGAACCGACGTTGTGGTGAGGTAACGCGACAGGTGATCTGCCATGACGGGGAGCATGGGCCCCTTGGGCACGTGTTCCTATTGGGCTGGATCCGGGGTGAGTTGATGGATGTTGGTGTTTCACCACACTGGTGCCACGGAGTGGCACCAGTGTTGCATCATTCACAGCCCAGATCACAGTCCGAGGACTCGATGCGCAGCGACAGCGCTTCGCGCAGTTGGTCGAATTCGGACTTGGTTGGCACAGCCAGGTTGTCCAACCAGTTGCCGTCGGTGTCCTTGATGTCAAGAACGGCATAGTAGTCGCGACTGCCCGCAGCGGCCTGGTCGTTCATGTCGCCGGAAAACGCTTCGTGGGGTAAGCACAAACCAGCTTCTCTGAGGCGGCCTAGAAGCGCGTGGACAGCGTGCTCGCCTGTCGCTTCGAGTGTGGCGGTGTAGGCAATCGCGTCGCCGTGGCAGCACCCGCGAAATGCTCCGAGCGAGTGGGCTTGAAACGCCGGAGTCATCAGCATGTCTTTCGTTTTCAAGACCGCGGTCGAAACGGTCATCGATTCATCCTTTGACAACCCGCGAATCGAAAGTTGTCCGTGCCGTTCGCGGTGTTTGATCGGTCGGGTTCAGGGGTGGTCGAGACTGCGGTAGTAGGCATCGGCCATCTGAGACAGAATCCACACCGTCAGCTTCGGGTCAGATGGATCTGCGGAACTGTCGAGATACCCATGCAGCCAGCCATCGACGATGTACTCCTGCCGGATCCAGGTGGGGAAGTCGTGAATCTGCAACTGGGCCAGTGTGGACGCGGCGCGGTCGAGCTGCTCATGGTCGATACCGTTGGCGGCCGCGGTGGCATACACGTCGGTCACAGCTTGATCATCGTCACGCGCGTTCAGCAATTGTGCCGCGAGCTCAAAGGTGTAGGGCCGGTTGTACGGCGACATCAGGTGGTCCTCTCGTAATCGGGTTCGATCGTGGCGTTGCCGGCAACCATAGGTGTGCGGGCCTTCTCGTCAAGCTGGATCAGATTGAACTGGGCGTGGGCGCTTCGACTGGGTGTAAGAGCGTGTAGGTAGGTGTCGGTGACTTTGGCGTGTGTCTGCAATGCCTCACGCGCGGAGTCGAAGTCGGCGTGAACTGTGATGGTGGTCGCGTCATGGTGGGCGATGCGCAGCCTGTGCATGGTTGGCCTGGTCCATTCAACGGGGCTCGCCAGTGGGGGCGGACTAACGGTCATAGAGGGTGAGTTGCGCTGCGGCGCGTTGGGCGTCTTCGTGGTTGTCGGTGCGCGCGGCGTAGATCGCGAATTCGAATTCGTAGTCGTCGATGTCTTTGTCGGTCCAGCGCTCGGGGTAGACGCTGCTGTCGCCCCCCGAACGTTCAGGGCAGTCTTGCGGACGTTTACCGCCAGGGCACCCAAAGTCTCCGCAGGAGCAGAACGGCCCGGAGAGTTCTTCCCAGGAGTACGTTTGGCCATCGTCGGTGCCGGAGGCCTCGTCGTCGAAAACACCCAGGATGATCTGGTGACCGCGAAGCATAGGGCCCCACGGGTCGCTACCGAGCGCAACGGTCGACCCATCGGCTACGGCCCCTGGTTCAGGGGTAGTCATGCCGAAACCGCCACTGCCCCGCCCGCCAACGTTGCATCTTTGACTGGTGGACGGTTGATATTGAGTGATGCGGTATTCATTGATCTCATCTCTCCTTTGGTTGTGGACAT
>NZ_JBZDPU010000012.1:0-25307 GCF_058270075.1 Mycobacterium shunyiense
GTTGACCTGCTAGAACAGTCATTGGTCAAGATCTACCTATGATGCATTTGATGCAAATGTCGCATCTTTGCTCAGTGCCTTGATCCGATCGGGACGGAAGCCCGACCAGTGGTCGTTACCGGCCACCACAACGGGGGCCTGCAGGTACCCGAGTGCCATGACGTAGTCACGGGCCTCGCTGTCGAGGGTGATGTCGACCTTCTCGAACTCGATGCCCTGCTTCTCCAACGCCTTGTAGGTGGCGTTGCACTGCACGCATGCGGGCTTGGTGTACACGGTGACGGTCATCTTCGGTACGGCTCCTCTTGCGGAAAGTGAAAAAACTAGACAGGTGACTGGCAACTGATCGGGTCTTACGTTTCGCTTAAGTTCAGCGACCTTCGGGCCGCCAAAATTCCTGCCGGTCGAAGCCGCTCTCCGGCTGGTCTTGAAACCGACTCGGCCGGATTCGCTGCGCTCCGGCCGGCTCCCGAACTGTGGTGGCCTGTCGGTCTCACAGACACTACACCTAGTGGCCGACAGTTCGAAGCCATACAACATGTTCTGAATAACATTTCTGAAATTCCCTGGTCGTAAGCTTGCCAGCAACCACGTTCACGGCGTGTCGTACCCGACTTGACAGACCGTGTCGCGCAGCGGCCCTAGATGTACCACCAGCCACCGACAAGTCTGGCCGCCACACAGCGCGAGGCCCCCTAATAGCAAAGCCGCCGGCCGGGTCGGAACGACCCAGCCGGCGGCAAGATTTTGCCGGAAAGCGGCGCAAACGGCAAAACGCGAAGACGACCCCTCAACCGACCTCGGTTGTGAGCTTGCTCACAATGTCGCGCAGCGTCTCTGCCACCTCGGCGTTCTCCCTGGGGTGCTTACCGTCGAGCGATTTGGACGGCACCGACAGCTTCAGATCTTCGACCACGCGCGGCCCGGCGATGCCGAAGGATTTACGAGTCTCGTCGTGCGCCCACACACCGCCGTACTGCCCGAGCGCCGCCCCGACGACCGCCAGCGGCTTGTCCTTGAGGGCGCCGTTGCCGAACGGGCGCGACAGCCAATCGATGGCGTTCTTCAACACACCGGGGATGCTGCCGTTGTATTCGGGGGTGACGACGAGCGCGGCGTCGGCGTCGCCGGCCGCCGCCCGCAGGGCCGCCACCGGCTCGGCCACCTCGGCGGTGTCGATGTCCTCGTTGTAGAAGGGCAGCTCCCCCAGCCGATCGAAGATGCGCAGCTCCACTCCGTCGGGCGCCTGCTCCACCGCCAGTTCGGCGATCTGCCGGTTGACCGACGCCGCCCGCAAGCTCCCTACCAACACCAGCACCTTGATATCGGCCATGTTCACGCTCCTTTTGTTCGACTCGCTCAATTCTCGCAACGATCAACCGGACTGTGGTCCGATTAATTCCGGCTGAGTTAAAGTTCAGTGGTGGCAGCCTCCGACCGCCCGACCCGGCTCATGGGCATCGACCCGGCGCCACAGGAACGCGGCCCAGGGCGTGTCGACGCCGCCCGGAACCGCGCCCTCATTCTCGACGCCGCGCGCCGGCTCATCGCCGAACGCGGCCCCGACGCGGTCAGTACCGACGATATCGCGGTCGAGGCCGGCGTCGGGAAAGGAACGGTGTTCCGCAGGTTCGGCAGCCGGGCCGGTCTGATGATGGTGCTGCTCGACGAGGACGAAACCGCCGAGCAGGACGCCTTCATGTTCGGCCCACCCCCGCTGGGACCCGGCGCACCGCCGTTGGAACGGCTGCTGGCCTACGGCGCGGATCGCCTCCGATTCGTCCACAGTCATCGGGCGCTGCTGTCGGACGCCATCCGTGATCCCGCGCTGCGCTTCTCGGGCCCGTTCACGCTGCACCGCACCCACGTCCGAATGCTGCTCGAAACCGCCGGCACCACAGGTGATCTCGATGCCCAAACCGATGCCCTGATCGCACTTCTGAACCCCGACTATCTGGAGCACCAGCTGTCCGCCGGGCGCAGCCTCGACCACCTGACGACTGCCTGGCAGGACACCGCCCGCAAGTTGTGCGGCCACTAGCACCATGACCGCCTGGGTGCTGCATGTCGACCTGGACCAGTTTCTGGCCTCGGTCGAGTTGCGGCGCCACCCTGAACTTCAAGGCCTGCCGGTCATCGTCGGCGGCAGCGGCGATCCCACCGAGCCCCGCAAGGTGGTCACTTGCGCGTCATACGAGGCGCGCGAGTTCGGGGTGCACGCCGGGATGCCGCTGCGCACCGCGGCGCGCCGGTGCCCGGACGCCACCTTCCTGCCGTCCGACCCCGATGCCTACGACGCTGCCTCCGAACAGGTCATGGACCTCCTGCGCGATCTCGGCCACCCGCTGGAGGTGTGGGGCTGGGACGAGGCCTATCTGGGCGCCGACGTCAACGACCCGGTCGAGTTGGCCGAGCGGATCCGCACGGTGATCGCCGCCGAGACCGGCTTGTCCTGCTCGGTGGGTATCAGCGACAACAAGCAACGCGCGAAGGTGGCGACCGGCCTGGCCAAACCTGCGGGCGTCTACCTGCTCACCGAGGCCAACTGGATGTCGGTGATGGGTGACCGTCCGACCGATGCGCTGTGGGGTGTCGGCCCCAAGACCACCAAAAAGCTTGCCGCGCTGGGCATCACCACGGTGGCGGATCTGGCCGCCACCGATGCCACAGTGCTCACCTCGGCCTTCGGGCCCAGTACCGGGCTGTGGATCCTGTTGCTGGCCAAGGGCGGCGGCGATACCGAGGTGAGCTCCGAGCCCTGGGTTCCACGGTCACGCAGCCACGTCATCACCTTCGCCGAGGACCTCACCGAGCGCGGTGAGATGGACGACGCGATCCGCGAGTTGACCCGGCGGACCCTCGACGAGGTGGTGGAGCAGGGCCGAATCGTCACTCGAGTGGCCGTCACGGTGCGTACCAGCACCTTCTACACCCGCACCAAGATCCGCAAGCTGAGTTCACCGAGCACCGACGCCGACGCGATCATCGAGACCGCGCTGGCGGTGTTCGATCAGTTCGAGTTGGACCGGCCGATCCGACTGCTGGGTGTTCGGCTCGAACTGTCCATGGACGAGCTCCCCACCGCCCCGATTGTCGGGACCGACCAATAGCCTCGACGCCATGCTGCAGACCATCGCGATCCGGGGCTACCGCTCGCTACGGGAGGTGATCCTCCCGCTGGCCGAGCTCACCGTGGCCACCGGCGCCAACGGCACCGGAAAGTCCTCCATCTATCGGGCGCTGAGGCTACTGGCGGACTGCGGGCGGGGCCAGGTGATCGGCTCGCTGGCCCGCGAGGGCGGCCTGCAGTCGGTCTTGTGGGCGGGCCCCGAACAACCGAACGAGCAGACCCAGGGCACTGTCCGGACCCGCCCGGTTTCACTCGAACTCGGCTTCTCCGCAGACGATTTCGGTTACCTGGTGGATCTGGGCCTGCCGCAGATGGCCGGGTCGGGTGGCGAGCCGTCAGCTTTCGCCCAGGATCCCGAGATCAAACGTGAGGTGGTCTTCGCCGGGCCGGTGCTGCGTCCGGCCTCGGCGCTGGTGCGCCGCACCCGCGAGTACGCCGAGGTGGCCGCCCAGTCTGGTCGAGGTTTCGATGAATTGACCCGTTCGCTGCCCTCCTACCGCAGCCTGCTCGCCGAGTACGCACATCCGGACGCACTTCCGGAACTGTCGGCGGTGTCGGACCGGTTGCGCGACTGGCGGTTCTACGACGGGTTCCGGGTCGATGCCGCCGCACCCGCCCGCCAGCCGCATGTCGGCACCCGCACCCCCGTGCTCGCTGACGACGGTTCGGATCTGGCCGCGGCGGTTCAGACGATCATCGAGACGACGTTCGACGATCTGGCCCGTGCAGTAGCCGACGCGTTCGACGGCGCCACCATCTCGGTGGCGGTCAACGACGGGCTGTTCGATCTGCAGCTGCGTCAGCGCGGCATGCTACGACCGTTACGTGCAGCCGAATTATCGGACGGCACACTGCGTTTCCTGCTGTGGGCGACGGCCCTGGCCAGCCCCCGGCCACCATCGCTGATGGTGCTCAACGAGCCTGAGACGTCGCTGCACCCCGATCTGGTCCGACCGCTGGCATCGCTGATCCGCACGGCCGCCAAGCAGTCCCAGGTGGTCGTGGTGACGCATTCGCGCGCACTACTGGACTTCCTGGAGACCACGCCGGCGGCCGATGAGCAGCGGAGCTCCGCGATCGAGGTCGAGCTCTACAAGCAGTGGGGTGAGACGAAGGTGGACGGGTTCGGCATGCTGAACACGCCCTCGTGGCACTGGGGAAAACGCTAGCGCTGCACGGATTTCGGCCGTAGTGCCCGGCTGAAGAGCACGTTGACCTGCCGCATGGCCACACTGTAGGGCCACCACGCGACGCGCTTGAAGGCGTACAGGGCGCGGATGTCGACCGACGTGTAGATCAGAAACCGGTTGCGCGCCATCCCGGCCAGGATCTTGTCGGCCGCCTTCTCCGCCGAGATGGCGTGGCCGGCGAACCGGTCCACCCATTTCTGTACGTTCGGATCTTCCCGATCGACACCGGCGATCTGAACCGTCTGCACCAGACCGGTTTTCACCGCACCCGGCACCACGACCGACACCCCGATGCGGTGCCGCGCCAGGTCGAAACGCAGCACTTCACTCAGTCCACGCAGCCCGTACTTACTCGCGCTGTAAGCGCTGTGCCAGGGCAGCGCCACGATGCCGGCGGCCGAGGACACGTTCACCAGATGCCCGCCCCGGCGAGCCTGCACCATCGGCGGCAGGAATGTCTCGATCACGTGGATCGGGCCCATCAGGTTGACGTCGATCATCGAGCGCCAGTGTTGGTGGGTGAGTTGGTCGACCGTCCCCCACGCCGATACCCCGGCGATATTCATGACCACATCCATCGACGCATGGGCGGCATGGATGTCGGCAGCGAATGCCGCCACCTGGTCGTAGTCGGAGATATCCAGCGCTCGGTGGGCAGGCACCTCGGCGCCGAGCGCCTTGGCGTCGGCGACGGTCTGGGCCAATCCGACCTCATCGCGGTCGGTCAGGTACAGCTCAGCACCCCGGGCCGCCAGGGCAAGGGCGGTAGCCCGGCCGATGCCGCTGGCTGCGCCGGTGATCAAGCACTTTTTCCCCGAAAAGTCCGCCCGGGCGTTACCCGCGGTATCACTCCCCATAGCGGTGACCTTACCTGTGGTGCTAACCGTCCTGCCCGCCCCACAGTGCGTTGAGCCACAGTCGCTCGACCACGTCGAGCGCACGGGCCGGGTCGGGTCCCCGCCCGACGAAGGCGGAGTCGTGCGAAAGCGTCATCGCAGTGGTCGCCACGAGGGTACGGACCAGGGCCGGGAGGTCATCCGAGATCGGACGGGCACCGCCATCTTGTTCGACCAGGCCCACGATTTGGTCGATCACCGCGTCCTCGTAGTCGTTCATCAACTCCCGGATCTGGGCGTCGGTGTTCTGCGCGACGGTGCAGGCCGACATGATCGGATCGTTGGTCGCGAAGACGGTGGCCGCGCTTCCGACCATCCGCTTGGCGAAGGCGGCTGGCGTTTCACCGGCGTCGCGGGGCGCGTAGTTGTGGGTCAACGCGGCGAGTTGTTCCATCGCGTCAGACACGATCACTGCCAGCACCGCGTACTTCGAATCGAAGTAGAAGTAGAAGCCCGACCGGGCCACCCCGGCGCGTTCGCTGATGGTGCTCACCGACAAATCCGCGAACGACTGCTCCTCGAGCAGTTCCCGCACAGCCGTCACGATGGCCTCGCGTTGCCGGTCACCACGGCTGCGACGGGCCTGCGGACGCCCGGTGGAGCCATTGCTGCTCCCCGGTATCGATTCGGCGGTCATGGCATTAGACCTTTGCATCCACGATGCGCCAGTTCAAAACTTGACATGCGTCAAGTCTGACAGTCAGGATGGCCTCAAGTGGTGACATCGACCACACTTCGTCGGACTTTGTTGGTCAGGAGCGGCCCATGACAACCATCAGCACCCCGCATTACCTGCTCGATCAGGCCAAGCGTCGGTTCACCCCGACGCCCAACACGTTGCCGGGCATGGGCGCGCTGGAAAGGCGCCTCAAGGCCAAGGAGTGGGACCAGTTCGTCTTCGCCGAACCCCCCGCCGGCAGCGGCCTCAAGCCGATCATGGGCGACTCCGGTTTGCCGATCATCGGCCACATGATCGAGATCTTCCGGGGCGGTCCCGACTACATCCTGGAGCAGTACCGCAAGAACGGTCCGCTCTACTTCGCCCAATCGCCCGCCCTGTCGTCGGTGATGGCGCTGGGCCCCGATGCCACCCAAGCGGTGTTCTCCAACCGCAACAAGGATTTCTCGCAGCGCGCCTGGGATCCGGTGATCGGTCCGTTCTTCGAGGGCGGCCTGATGCTGCTGGACTTCGACGAGCACATGTTCCACCGCCGGATCATGCAGGAAGCCTTCACCCGCTCCCGGCTGTCCGGCTACATCTCCCACATCGATTCGGTGGCTTCGAGAGTGCTGGCCGACGATTGGGTGGCCAACGACCCGCGCTTCCTGGTACATCCGGCGATGAAGGAACTCACCCTCGACATCGCCTCGGAGGTGTTCATGGGCGTGCCGGCGGGGACCGACCGCGCGCTGGTCACCACAATCAACAATGCGTTCACCACCACCACGCGGGCCGGCAACGCGATCGTCCGCACCTCGGTGCCGCCGCTGAAATGGTGGCGGGGAATCCAGGCCCGCAAGACCCTGGAGGACTACTTCGCCAGCCGCATCGGCGAGAAGCGGCGCTCGGAGAGCACCGACATGTTCAGCGTGCTGTGTCATTCCGCCGACGAGGACGGGCAGAGCTTCACCGACGACCAGATCATCAGCCACATGATCTTTTTGATGATGGCCGCCCACGACACGTCCACATCGACCATGACGACGATGGCCTACCACCTGGCGGCCAATCCGGAGTGGCAAGAGCGCATGCGCGACGATTCGGCGCGGATCGGCGACGGGCCAGTGGACTTCGAGGCGCTGGACAAGCTGGAAACCTACGACCTGGTGATCAACGAGTCGTTGCGGATGCAGACACCGCTGCCGTTCAACTTCCGCGAGGCCGTGCGCGACACCGAGCTGCTGGGCTACTTCATCCCGGCCGGCACCAGCGTGGTGACGTGGCCTTCGATCAACCACCGGCTGCCAGAGCTGTGGACCGACCCGGACAAGTTCGACCCGGAGCGTTTCGCCGAGCCGCGCAGCGAACACAAGAGCCACCGCTACGCGTTCGCCCCGTTCGGCGGTGGCGCGCACAAGTGCATCGGCATGGTATTCGGCCAGTTGGAGATCAAGACAGTGATGCACCGGCTGCTGCGTCGCTACAAGCTCGAGCTCGCGAGCCCGGACTACCAGCCGCACTACGACTACGGCGGCATGCCGGTGCCGATCGACGGCATGCCGATCGTGCTGCGCCCGCTGCACTGAGGCATTCGATGGCCCATTGGCCAGTTGTCGCACGCGTTAGACGTATCGCCGTGCGATAACTGGCCATTCGGCGCTCCAGACGTCTAACGTCGCGACATGACCGCCGATGAAGTCAAGGAGGCATCGACGCCGCGCGCGACCGATCGCGCCGGCGATACCTCGCCGTTCGCCCTCGGATTGCTGCTGAGGCGGGCCCACTGGCATGCGTCGGCCGTGATGTCGGAGGCACTTGCACCCCTCGGCATCGAGATGCGCCATTTCGCGGTCCTGCTCGAGCTCGTCAATCACGGCCCGACGGAACAACGGGATCTCGTAGAGGCCACCGGGTCCGACAAGTCGGCAATCATGCGAGTCATCGACGACCTGGAACACAAGGGCCTAGCGGTGCGCAAACCGGTTCCGGGTGACCGGCGGGTGCGGGCGGTCGAGGTCACCCCGAAAGGCCTGGAGCTTTTCGACGCCGCACATGTAGCGGCGCGGCCTCTGGCCGAACGCCTGGTTGCCGCGATGCCACCAGGCGACGTCGAGCAACTGAAAGAACTCCTGATCCGTCTGAGCCCGCCACCGGAGCCGTAGTCAACCTCGCGCAACCACACCCGGGAATAATTCGCGCCACTACCGTCTTGAATGAGATAGTCGCGAACGCGACAATCTATCCGGGAGGCACGCCATGATTGACGTCTACGACGCGGTCACCAGCCGACGGGCGGTACGCGGATTCACTGATCAGCCCGTCCCCACCGAGGTTCTACAGCGTGTGCTGACGGCCGCCGCCTGGTCGCCGTCCGCCTCGAACATCCAGCCCTGGCACATCTACGTGGTCACCGGCGCTCCGCTGGCCGAGCTCAAGAAACGGGCCACGGAACGCGTGGCCAACGGCGAACCCTGGGACGAGCGGGAGTACGACATGTATCCCACCGACATGAAAGCGCTCTACGGCGACCGTCGCGCGGCCTTCGGCAAGGAGCGCTACAGCGCCCTCGGCATTGCCCGCGACGACTGGGACGCCCGCCAACGCGCCGCGATCGCCAACTGGGACTGCTTCGGCGCACCGGCCGCGCTGTTCTGCTATATCGACCGTGATCTGGGCCCCGCACAGTGGGCGGACCTCGGGATGTACCTGCAGACCGTCATGCTGCTGCTACGTGCCGAGGGAGTGCACAGCTGTCCTCAGATGGCGTGGTCTCAAGTCCGCGGCACCGTCGCCGACGTCCTCAGCCCTCCACCTGAACTAATCCTGTTCTGCGGCATGTCCATTGGCTATGAGGACCCCACCGTCCCCTACGTTCGGACCGGCCGCGCGCCACTGGACGAAACGGTCACCGTCGTCGACGGCTGACTCGCTCAGGCCGCCATCAGCC
Source organism: Mycobacterium shunyiense (assembly GCF_058270075.1). Classification (NCBI taxonomy): domain Bacteria; kingdom Bacillati; phylum Actinomycetota; class Actinomycetes; order Mycobacteriales; family Mycobacteriaceae; genus Mycobacterium; species Mycobacterium shunyiense. Next base: position 8,825 of record NZ_JBZDPU010000012.1, read on the forward strand.
GGTTGGCGCAGGCGATCACCGCGGACAGGGCCGACTGCACCGGGTCGTCGGACAGTCCCACGGCCCATCGGCGGTGCAGACCGTCGCAACCTTCGATGAAGGTGGCGGTCTGCCCCGCGGCGGGCAGTTGGTGAAACGAGGTGGTCTCGACGCTGACGCCGCGGTCATGCAGCATCGCGGTCAGCGCCGCCACAGGCCCGCTGGCCGCCGCGGTCGAGGTGGCGATTTCGTCGCCGATGGCCAGCGTCGCCCGGTAGCTGCGGGCCTGCGGGCCGAGGCGGCTGCCTGTCCTGCGCTCGTCGGCGCAACTGAAGTGCCCCAGTCGCAGTGGGCCCGCCGACGGCGAATATTCGCCCAGGAACTGCTCCCAGGATGTCGATTCGCCCGCATCGCGGAGGTCGCGCGGCAACGGGGTGGTGAAGTGGGCCGAGAATGACATCGGATCACCCGATTGCGGTGCTGGTGAAGTGAGATACATGTGCCGGTCTTCTCTTGCTCAGAGGAAGTGACCGACGAAGTAGCGAATGACCCACAGCGGGGGTCGGTCTGATCAGACCCCGCTGCGGGTTGCTACTACAAGTCGCCTTGGCACGTTGGCGATGCTAGACGCAGCCCGTCCGGTCACGCAAACACTTTTTGGCTACGTAGTCTCGGCGGAGTGGACGCCGCATGAGCATCGCCGACGTTGCACTGCTCTTTTTCGCCGGGATTGCCGGCGGACTCACCGGCAGCATCGCCGGGCTGGCCTCCGTGGCCACTTACCCCGCGCTGCTGATGGTCGGGTTGCCCCCGGTGACGGCGAACGTGACCAACACCGTGGCTGTGGTGTTCAACGGTGTCGGTTCGGTCTGGGGCTCACGGCCAGAACTGGCCGGACAGGGGGCCTGGCTCAAGCGGATCATTCCTGTCGCCGCGCTCGGCGGCGTGGCGGGGGCGGCACTACTGCTGTCCACCCCGGCTGAGGGGTTCGAACGGGTGGTGCCGATCCTGATCGGTTTCGCGTCCGTGGCAATCCTGCTGCCGCGCCGCGAACACCGCGAAGCCCGCATCGCCAACCATAATCAGCACCGGATCCGGGCGGCGTCGGAAGCCGCCGCCATCTTCCTGATCACCATCTACGGCGGCTATTTCGGAGCGGCGGCCGGGGTGCTGCTGCTCGCGCTGTTGCTTCGTGCGGGTGGTGCAACGCTGGCGCATGCCAATGCGGGTAAGAATGTCATCTCCGGCGTCGCCAACGCCGTCGCCGCGCTCATCTTCGTGTTCTTCGCTCCGGTGCACTGGGGCGCGGTGGTGCCGCTGGGCATCGGATGCCTGATCGGCTCCCGACTGGGTCCGATCGTGGTGCGCCACGCACCCGCCACCCCATTGCGGTTCCTGATCGGCGCGGCGGGCGTGGCCCTTGCCGTCAAGCTCGCGCTCGACACCTACTGACGACCCACGGCTATTCGAAGGGGTTGTCCCCCTTGGCCACCCGTGTTCCGAGCACAAGCAGGTTCTCCGCCGAAGCGTGCAGTTGCTCACCGGCGTCGCGGCTGGCTCGCCCGGCCAGGTATCGCGACCAGGTTCCCTCGATGACGATGCCGAGTTTGAAACATGCCAGCGCCACATACCAATCCAGCCGGTCGGTCTGTCGGCCTCCGGCGGCCCGGTACGCCTCGATCAATTCGCTGCGGTGAGCCAGTCCGCCGAGCGCTGCCAGTGCCGAGCCCGCGTTGATCGGATTGGGATCATCCGGCCAGCACACGAGCATCCACCCGAGATCGAGCAGCGGATCGCCGATCGTGCACATCTCCCAATCGATGAACGCGGCCAGTTCAGGAGTCTCGCGGCGCAGCAGGACGTTGTTGAGGTGCGCGTCGCCGTGCATGATGCCGGGTTCGGCGTCGGGCGGGCGGTTGTCCTCCAGCCACTGCGCCAGATCGCCCACGCCCGTCAACGACTCGGACGAGTAGTGCTCGTGGCGGTAGCTGTCGAGCAGTCCGAGGAACTGCGGAACCTGGCGGGCCAGAAACGATCCCGGCCGGCGGATGGCGGCGAGCTCGCTGTTCTCCCACTCGACATTGCCCAGCTCCGCCAGGCTCCCGGCATAGGACAGCCCGACCCGGTAGCGCAGGTCGGCGTCGTCGCGGTAGGCGTCACTCACATCGGTCCCCGGGTTGAACCCGTCGACCTCCTCCATCAGGTAGAACACCACGCCGATCACGTCGAGATCGGTGCAGGCGGCGATGAATCCCGGATGCGGCACGGCCGATCCGGCCAGCGTCCGCAGTACGGCGATCTCCCGCAGCATGGTCTTGTCGCTCGTCGGGCGTGGGTGTAAAGGGGGGCGCCGCAATACCATTCGACGTCCGTCGACACACATGCCCACGACGATGTTCTGGGTTCCGCCGGTCAGCGGCGCCACGTCGGTCACCGTCGATCCGATTTGCTGCTCCCGCAGCCATTTCTCCAGTGCGGCCTGATCAGCCTCGCTCAACGTCGGTAACTCTGGCGCGTCTCCGGGCATGCAGACATAGTGCCATCCGTGCCCCAAACCCGGCGGGCCCGGACCAAACGAGCTGTGCGGATGCCCATCCCACCTCATGCACAGATGGAATTCATCGGCAAATCATTGATCGTCGTCAATCACTGAGCCGGTCACTGGTACCGACCGCCCGCCCAGGATTGCGGGCTCCAGCAAGCAAGCCGGCTAGGCCGGCGATCGGATCGGCCAAACTGGCGCATGACCGAACTTTGGGCTCAAAGCGGTCGGCTGCCCGGTCCAACAGTAATGAGTCGGCGTCTGGGGCGTTTGTGGCCAGGAATTCGCCCGCCGCTATCGCACGGAAGAGTGCATCGGCCACCGCCTCAGGTGGTTGCACCTCGGAAAGCGGCAGTATCTGCATTGCCTGTTCGGGCTCGATTCCGCTCAGTCGGGCGCTGAACAGAAAGTTGGTTTCGGTGATATGCGGAGCGAGCACCATCACCCGGATACCCAGCGGGGTGCACATCAAGGACAATGCTTCGGTGAATCCGAGAATACCTGCCTTGGAACAGATATACGGCAGCAGTAACGGCGCCTCAGGGAACAACGCGAGGCTGGACGACGTGTTGATGATCAGCCCCGACCTGCGATCGGCCATCCCAGGGAGGAACGCGTTGATCGCGCGAACCTGCCCGAGCACGTTGACCTCGAAAATCCATCGCCAGTCGTCGAGCGGGATTTTGCCGATCGGGCCGGCAGCGGCCACGCCCGCATTGTTGAACAGCACGTCGACAGGCCCGATCTCGTTCACGACATTCGCCAACGAAGCGACGTCTTCATCGACCGAGACGTCACACCCGACCCCTGTTGCCCTACCCCCGCCGGCAACGATCTCGTCGGCAACAGCCCTGGCTGCGGCACTGTCGCGGTCGGACACCACGACATGAGAACCCGAGCGCCCGAAGATCCGTGCAACCGAACGCCCTATGCCCCCGCCGGCGGCGGTCAGCACTACCACCTTGTCGCGTAAATCCATTTACCTTCATCCTCTTTCAGAATTGTTGCTCGCTCGTATGCGCACAGCCCGGCGCACCCCTCCATCTCCGGTGTGATCGCGGTGTGCAGGTACCGTCTTGGAGCTTCTGGGTATTTGATCTAAGACGAAACCACTGGCGCGGGAGCAACTTCCCCATACACTTTGACCTGCTGGAACTGCTCGAGAGCACGTGGACCGCACAGGAAACCTCCGTTGCTGCTCGCCTTGAACCCGCCCTGCTCGAACTTCTCGTTCAACAGTCCCCAGGTATTGATCCATACACCGGCGGTCTGTAAACCACGGCCGATGGCATGGGCGCGGCCCGGCTTACGCGTGAATACCGCTGCACCCAAACCATATTCGGTTGCATTTGCCCGATGAACGGCTTCAGCGTCGGAATCGAAAAGTTCGAATGTCTGCACCGGACCGAATAGTTCCTGTTGAACCACCGGGATGTCGAGCCGCTGCACTTCGAGCAGTGTGGGGCGGTAGAACGCCCCGGAGGCCAGCGGCCCATCAGTGATGAGTCCGCCCCGGACCAATGGCACGGCATGCGCGAGAGCATCTTCCACCAATCGGTCGACGCGCTCTGCGCTCGCCCTGTCGATCAACGGTCCGATCTGGCTGGCGGGGTCATCGCTTCGACCGGGCTGTATCGCGGCCAGTGCCTCACTGAGCCGAGCCCGGACCTCATCGGCAATGGCGCGGTGCACGAGCACCCGTGATCCGGTGACGCAGAACTGGCCGTTGAACATCGTTGCGGCAGACACCACGGTTGGGATCGCGACGTCGAGATCGGCGTCGTCGAGCAGAATCAACGGAGTCTTGCCACCCAGCTCGAGATTGAGCCGTTTGAGGGTGGCAGCACTCGCTTCAACGATCTTCCGGCCGACCGGTGTACTGCCCGTGTAGCTGATCACTGCCACTTTCGGCGAGCTCACCATCAACTCCGCACCGCGACTACCCGATTCGGTGAAAATGTTCACCACTCCGGCTGGAATGGCCGAGCACTCAGCGATGATCTCCGCGAAAAGGGTGTTGGTCAGCGCCGTCTGCGCCGGCATCTTGATGACCGTCGTGCACCCCGCAGCCAAAGCAGGCCCCAAGGCCCTCACGGTCAGGGTGATCGGCGCATTCCAGGGCGTGATGATCCCCGCGACTCCAAGGGGCTCTGGAATGGAGCGGAAGTGCACGTCCGCGCCGATTTCGGCATGACGCCCCACATCTGAGCTGATGAGGCATGCCGCGGCGTTGTAGCGCAACCACTGGACGGCGGTGCCGACCTGGAACATCGTCTGCCACAACAACATGCCATTCTCTTGACTCATCATCGACGCAAGTTCGTACGATCTCGCCTCCACGCCATCAGCAATCTGAGATAGGGCACGTGCCCGCTGGTTCACATCGCGGGCCCACTCCCCCGTCTCGAAAGCGGCGCTGGCGGCGGTGATGGCAGCCGCCGCTTCGTCGTCGCCGCCGTCTTGGTAGTGTCCGACGGCTTCGCCGGTTGACGGGTTGATGGATTGTGCGGTTGTTCGGGATTCCGTCCATTGCGCATTGATCCAGTGCCGGGCGGGAACAGCTGCTTCCGTCGCGATGTCGATCGCGCTCATTCGTGGGCTCCTGTCATCGTTGGGTTATTTGCTGGTTCGGTTGATCGCCCTGCGGCCGAGAAACTCTCAAGGAGGCCGCGTACTGCTTTCTTGTCCGGTTTCCCCAGCCCGGTGAGCGGAATGGCGTCCACTACCACCACTCTCTTCGGTGAGTGAACCGGCCCCTTGCGGCTTCGGACTGCTGCGCGGATCTCCGAAGTGAGAACCGCGATGTACCCGTCGTCCCGGGCGGATTTCGCGCGCAAGACGATCACCGCGGTAACCGCCTCACCCCACTTGTCATCCGGCGTTCCGACGACGCAGACCTGCTGTACGGCAGGGTGTTCCGCGACGATGTCCTCCACTTCCCGTGGATAGACGTTGAATCCGCCCGTGATGATCATGTCTTTGACCCGGTCCACGATGTACCAGTAGCCGTCCGGGTCTTCATGAGCGAGATCTCCGGTGTGCAGCCAACCGTCCCGGAAAGTGTCCTCGGTCATCTGGCCTTGATTCCAGTAGCCGTGACTGAGTAGTGGTCCGCTGACGCAGATTTCACCGACCTCACCTTGCGGCACCGGTTGACCGTCTTCGCTCAGAAGCGTGCAGCGTGAGAACTGTGTCGGCCGTCCACAAGAGGTGCGGCGTTGTTTCTGGTGTTCGTCGGTGGGCAGATAGGTGATGGCCATCGGAGCCTCGGATTGGCCATAGAACTGGGCGAATTTCGGACCGAAGTGCTCGATCGCCTCGTCCAGCCGTGTCGGGCTGATTGCGGAGGCGCCATAGTAGATCGTCTCGAGCGACGATAGGTCGCGGGTACGGAGGTCGGGGTGATCCAGGAGCGAGTAGATCATCGACGGGACGAGCATCAGCGCCGTGATCCGTCTCTTCTCGATCGTCTCAAGCACTGCGGCTGCATCGAATCTGGGAAGTAGGGCTACCGTTCCCCCCTTGACCATTACGGGGACGATGAAGGTCGCGCCGGCGTGCGAGAGTGGCGTACAGGTGAGGAACTGGGGGCGCTTCGGCCACCCCCATTCCGCCAGTTGGATTGTCGTCATCGTGAAATAGGTGCCCGCCGTGAGCACGACGCCCTTCGGCCGTCCTGTCGTGCCGCCGGTATACACCAGACTGACAATGTGTTCAGGCGGCAGAGGGACGACAACCAGTGGTTGCGGTACGAACGTCGCCGCCTGCGCACAGAGGTCCGTTGCGACGTGGGACAGCTCTTCGGGCACGGGGCCGAGCGTCAGAATTTGACACAATGATTCCACCCGCTCGATGAGTGCGAGTGCGCGCTGCGCATAAGCCGGCGTCGGATCGATGATCAGTGAGGTGACGCCGGCATCTTCGAGAATGTAAGCGTGGTCGTCGAGTGAGCCAAGCGGATGCAACGCTACGCGCCGATAGCCGCGAATGTGCATTGCCGCAATGTCGATCAAGACCTCAGGGCGGTTGTGGGCGAGCACCGCAACGAACGAATCAGCCTGGACGGCCAGTGAGTCGACCGCTTGCATGTACCTGCTGATTTCGTCGCTCAGTTGACGACCCGTCAGCGTGATGAGCCCTGACGTGAGCATCGGGGCATCCGCGTGTCGACGGAGCGCCTCGCTGAGAAGGTGTCCATTGTGGTTGGGCTGGTGCAGAACTCTGGTGTTCATAACGTGTCGAATTCCTCGAGAAGGGTGGCGACCTGGCTGCGATAGCGATCGACGTTGTCAAGCTTGATCTGTTCATAGCCGCGAATTCCGTCGGGAAGCTTCGCGATCGCGACCGCGGTCGAGTGATTGCCGGTGGTCAGCTCCGCAGTCAGCCTGTGCAGGATCGTGGTGTACTCGCCGATGAGCTCGCGTTCCAACCGGCGAACACCTGTGTAGCCGAAGATGTCCAACGGAGTTCCGCGCAGTCGACGCATCGCCTTCAGGAGCCGAAAGGCAGGCGTGAAGCGGTTGCCCAGTCGGAGCTTGTTACGCATGCCCAACGCACGAATAACCGGTGGGTGCAGGTGAATATAGGCTTTGCTGGTAGCACCGAACTGCTGTTGGACACTCGATTTGAACTCGGGATCCAATGCGAGTCGGGCGACTTCGTATTCGTCCTTGTACGCCATCAGCTTGTAGAGGTACCGTGCTGCTGCCTCGGCAAGCGCCGTCGAATCTGGTCTGACACGACGTTCGGCTTCACGTACCCGCTCGATCTGCTTCCGGTAGAACTCGGCGTAGCCGAAAGCCTGATACTCGATGAGATCTGCGACTCGGCGATCGATCAGGCGCTGCAGGTCGACTTCGGAAGTGCTGTGTTCGCCCCCGCTGGAGGTTTGTGGCGATGGATCGCTGTCGGCGCCGTGCGCCACCTGCCGTCGGCCCAGGCGGAACGCCTGATGATTGCGGTGAACGTCAACGCCATTGATTTCGATGGCGCGTTCGATGGCTTCGCTCGACAAGGGCAGCCGGCCGGTCTGGAACGCTACTCCGAGCATCACGACGTTGCTGAACTGCTCATCCCCGAGTGCTTCGCGCGCCAACTCGCCGGCATTCAGCGACACGCAGCGGCTGGTTTCCTGCATGATCGCCGCGTGCATGTCGGCGAAGTCCGGAAGCTTCAACGACGTGTCGATGACCATCTGACCGGTGGGGATCTGCGCCGACGAGACAACCGCCACGGTGCGCTGCCGCGACAGCACCTTGAGGTTGGCCGCGTCGGTTCCGGCCAACGGATCAGACACCAGGTAGAGGTCGCAGGACTGTGCGCTGAGCTTGCCCGGTCGCAAGACTGGCTGTAACGAGACCTTGAGATCGGAGATGACGGCGCCGCCCTTCTGCGCCAGCCCGGTCTGATCGAGGCTGCGCACATGCTTGCCCTCCAAGGCAGCCGCCGTCGCCAGAAGTTGTGCGATGGTGACGATTCCGGTGCCACCGATTCCAACGATGCGTATCTGCGCCTCGGTCGGCGTTGCGGTGAGTGGTAACGGAATCAAATCGGCGTCGATGTCTTCTACGCCGCGGGCCGGTGCCCGTTTCGCGTGTTCGTCGGGAATGACGGTGACAAAGGACGGGCAGTCCCCGTGTAAGCAGGAGAAGTCGAGATTGCAGGATGACTGGTGGATTTCAGTCTTGCGGCCGAATTCGGTCTGTACGGGTCTGACCGACAGACAATTCGATTGGACCCCGCAGTCGCCGCATCCTTCGCAGATGCGCTGGTTGATAACGACCCGCTCTGCAGGTGTTGGCATCAGACCGCGCTTGCGCTTTCGCCGCTTTTCCGCCGCGCACTCCTGGTCATGAATCAGCACGGTGACCCCGTTCACAGCGGCCAGGCGGGCTTGCTCTTTCTCGAGCTCGTCGCGATGCTTGACAATGACATCCCGACCGAGTCGAGCCTGCCGACGGGTTCGCCGGACGTCGTCGGTGGTCACCACGATGTCGGAAACCCCTTCCGCCCACAGTGAATCGATCACGCGGCTGAGTGGCATTCCCCCGATCGGATCCTGGCCCCCGGTCATCGCGACGGCAGAGTTGTACAGCAGTCGGTAGGTGATGTTGATGCCGGCTGCGACAGCGGCGCGCACGGCGAGGCTTCCCGAGTGCGTGAATGTGCCGTCACCGATGTTCTGCACAAGGTGGTCTCGATCGATGAACGGTGCCATTCCGATCCATTGGGCGCCTTCACCTCCCATTTGGGTGACACCGACGACGTGGCCGGCCTGCTCCTCGTCCATCACCATGACAAGGCCGTGGCATCCGATGCCGGCGCCGACGAGGGTGTCCTCGGCAGTGCGGGTGGAGCTGTTATGTGGGCAACCGGAACAGAAGTAGGGCGTGCGCGCGATCACAGGTAACTCGATTCGAGCAGGCGGGCGCGGACGTTCGATCCATCGCTGCGCCGGTTCGATGTGGTGACCCTCGCCGAGTCGACGCGCCAGACCCCCGATCACCCGGTCGACGTCGAGCTCACCGGACGGCGAGAAGAGGGCACGGCCGGCGTGGTCGGACTTTCCGACGATCACCGGGGCGTCCGCCCTTGCGTACAGGATTTCCCTGACCGCGGTCTCGATGAACGAGCGCTTCTCTTCGACCACGATGATTTCTTCGAGGCCTTGTGCGAAACGGCGGACGATCTGTGGGTCCACCGGATTCACCATGCCGAGCTTGATCAACCTGATTCCGTGGCGTGCCAAGCTTTGTGAATCTCCCAGTCCCAGCCGCTCCAGCGCCTCGCGCACGTCCAGGTACGTCTTGCCTGCGGCGATGACACCGATTCGGTCGTCGGCGGTCGTCTCGGTGATGACGTTGAGGCCGTTGGCTTGCGCGTAGTCCAACGCTCGTGGAAATCGCCGGGTGAGAAGGCTTTGTTCCAGTGCCGCAAGGTTCGCGCCGATCAGCATGGCCGACGGCCGGTGCGTGCTGGGTTCGAGACCTGCGATCGTCGGGTTGATCCGGTCCGGGTTGACGACCGCGGTGCTCGCACCATCGGCAACTGCGGTGGTGATCTTGAGTGCGGACCAGGTTCCGGTGAATCGGGACAGATGAGCCGCGTGGATCCCGAAGTCCAGAATGTCTTGAGAATCGGCGGGATACAGGGTCGGTAGGTACAGATCGCTGACGGCCGCCTCTGACGAGCAGGGGTAGGTCGACGACTTTCCTGCCGGGTCGTCACCGATGAGGGCCACCGCGCCACCCGCGGGATCGGTGCCGATCAGGTTGGCATGCCGGATGGCATCGGAAGCACGGTCCAGCCCTGGCGATTTGCCGTACCAGTAACCCGTCACTCCGTCGGGTCGCAGGGATCCGGCCTGACGGGCGAGTTGCGTTCCTGCGACGGAGGTCGCCGCCAGTTCTTCGTTGACCGCTGGGCGGTGAACGATTTCGACGTCACCGAACAATGTGAGCCGCCGCGCCAACTCGATGTCGTAACCGGCGAGCGGTGACCCTTCGTAGCCGGCCACGAAACTTGCCGATCGAAGCCCGCGGCGCGCATCGACCAGGGCGCGGTCGCGGATCATGCGGACGAGGGCCTGAATTCCGGTGAGGTACACCGTGCCGTCGGCGAGTAGATAACGATCGTCCAAGTTCTCTGCGTGGCGCGCCGGCACGCTCTGCGCCAGAGGATGTGACACGCCGCTATTCATGGCGCCCCAGTGACAACGCACCGTTGATGACGAGCGACCGCCTGATGTACCCCAGGGCTGAGAGCCAGCCGAACTGTCGAATGTCAAGAGTCGCGCTTCCCGACATGGTCAGGTGATCGGCGTCGACGCGGGCCGTTCCGTGGACGGGAACGTCAATGCTTCGGCCGCGCACCGACAGCCGTCCGGTACCGGTGATCGTTCGGCTCGTGACGGTGACGTCCTGCGAGCTGAACCTGATGACCGGAAAGTTGGCCGAGTCGAGAAAGAACCGGTTTTGCAGATCGTGGTCCCGGAGCCGGTTGCCCGTGTTGACACTCGCCGGGTCTATGGTCAGCTCACCGAGCAGCGAGCCATCATCTTGCATCGATGCCCAGCCGTCGAAACACTCGAAAACACCTATGGCTGTGAATATTCCGAACATCCAGCGGGCTTCGAACCAGATCTTCGACACTGCCGGGTCCACCCGCCAAAGAGGCTGCTCTGTTTGCGACCCGACGTACTGCCCACCGGTCACCGGGCGAGCACCGCTTCCACAGCTGCAGCGAGCGCCAGGACCGGCTGATCGCTGGACGACTGACTCCGCCACGCAACGTGGTTGTCGGGGCGGACGAGCACGGCACCGTCGTCGTCGACTTCACACATGATGTCCCATTGGCCGTCGACGTCGCGGTGCGTGGTGCCGATTTGGGCCGTCGCGATGCGCACGCCCAACTTCTCGGCGACCTCGGCGGCCGCGGCGACCCACGCACTGCCTCGGCTACCGGTGATGAGCACGCCGGCGTCTCGGGCGCCGATGAGATCGTGAGTGGACAAGCGTTGGCCGGCCTGCTCCAGCCAGGCATGGGGCAGTCGATGGCCCGGGCGTGTCGTGGGGCGATAGACCTGGCCGAGCGGATCACCTATGGGTGGTGTGGACCCGTCGGCCACGAGCGCCCCGCCGGCGTACGCATATCCCATCTCGAGTTCTTGTGCGCAGAACTCGATGCACTGGGTCTCGACGACGGTGCGGAAACGTGCTCGCCGCGCCTCCCCCACCAGTCCGTCGGCGAAAAAGCCGCTGACGATCAACGCGTCCACCTCGGGTGGCAATGGAAATGGGATGAGCCCGAATCCGGCGTCGATGGCGAGGTGATTCTGGGCCGCGAACATGGCCCACTCGACGTTGCGAAGGCCGACCGGTTGACGTTCTGCCCCATAACTCTCCAGCAGGCGTGGTGGTGCGTCCCCCCGAAGCACAGCGGTGAGCTTCCAGGCGAGGTTGTGCACGTCTTGGATGCCGGAGTTGAGACCGAGACCGGTGGTCGGCGGGAGACGATGGGCGGAGTCGCCGACCAAGAGAATGCGACCGTCCTGATAGCGTTCCGCGATCGTGGACTCGGCCCACCAATGGCTGATCTTCTTGACCGTGATGTCGATGTCGGTGCCGATCAGTTCACCGATCTTCGCCACGATCGCCGCGTCATCGGGCACGGGTTCACCGGGAAGTACTGCGAAGTGCGCTGTCCATTCCTGCGAGCTGGGCCCCCAGGTGGGACCCATCGGAACCAGGCGCCCGCCGCTCGGCAGGAAATGAGCGATGATGACGCCCTCGTTCCACCATGAGGAGAGGTCTGCGCTGATGTGCGCGGTGATGGTTTCGAAAATCTTGGACGGACCAACCATGGCAATTCCGAGAAGTTGCCCGAGCGTCTTGCCCCCGTCGGCGCCGACAACGTATTGCGCACGGACCGAATGGACTTCGTTATCGGCCAGATCTCGTACCGTTGCGTTGACCCCCTGGTCGTCGTGGACCAGCGTGATCAACTCGTGCCCGAACTTCACGCCGGCGGGGTTACGGGATTGCGCCTGGGCGCGCAGCACCGGCTCGAGGCGCAGCTGCGGCAGGTTCGTGGGCGGGCATACCGAATTGCGCCGGTACTCGGCGGTGGAGTCGCCGGCGCCGAAGCACTCCATTTCGAAGAGCTGCTTGCCATCGAATGGCCCTTGACCGGTGAGAGTTGTGCGCCACTCGACCTTCGACATGTGGTTCAGCGGGATACCTTGTGCATACACCGCCTCGGCGACGTCGAACTGGCGCAGAATCTCCATCGTGCGCGGATTCAGGTAGTGAGCTTTGGGCAGTTCGGATGTCGAATCGTGGCGCTCGATGAGCATGTGGTCAATGCCGTATTCCGACAACATGATCGATGTCGTCAGGCCGGTTGCGCCGCCACCGACGATCAACACCGGAACTTCAAAGTCTGCCACTGCTATCTCCTTTTGGGTCGCCGAAAGAGGGCGGGTACTCAGGTGGGGGTGATGGTCGGCGTCAGAGGTCACCGATGAGGAAAGTCGGCGTCAGCTTGCGTTCCGCAAGGCGCCAACGGCCATCGGTTCCGAGTCGGTACAGATCCTCGACGTCGCCGATGATCATGTGGGGCCGGGCAGACTCGCCGATGCTGCGGTAGATGGTCATGACGAGCGTTCCGCGTACCTGCTCCGGACCCTCACCGAGCAGCCGGATGTTGGTCACCACATGGCGGGACCGGATGTCACGGTTCTGAGCCCGCTCGCCCAGGTGTCGGCGGATGTCGACGATCCCGCTGGCGTCATGGGCTCCCGTCGAAAGCACGGCGTCATCGGTGAACAGTTCTGCTGCCCGGTCGGCGTATCCGTGGTCGACGAGCCACGAGTACTCGGTGGACAGGGCCTCGATCGCACGGCGTGTTTCGTCGTTCACAGGGGAATTGGGTTCGGTGTGCATGCCGGTACCGCTCATTTCGTACGGACGGCATCGAACCCGCCCGCTCCGGTGTCGGGCCGCTTACGCAGCTCGGATTCGGGGGTCCCGTTGTGGAATCGGCGTACGAAGTCGTCGGGATCGATCTCTACGCCGATCGGATTCTTCGGAAACTCGACGGCGAGAAAGGCATTGGTTTCTTCGATGGTGGCGAAGTTGTCAACTTGTAGTTCGATCTGATTGCTGTCCGGGTCCCGGTAGTAGAACGAGATGGTCGGGCCGTGGTTGATGGTCCAGTAAGGCTCGATCCCAAGCGATTTCAGCCGCTCGTAGGTCGCGACGAGATCACCCAGAGTTCCGTAGGTGAACGCGACATGCTCAAGTCCGACAGCCATGTCCGGCCGTTCCGCCAGGGTGGGCACGTTGGCGATCGCGACTCGGTGGTGTTCGTCGTCGTAAGTCATGAAACACAGTGCACCCGGAACCTCGAATGTCGGCCAGGCGCAGAGCACCGCTTGGTACCAAGCGAGCATCGCGTCGTATTGCGTGGTGCGCAGGACCACGTGCGCCAGCCGTGCCGGGCTGATGGACGCCGTGGTCTCCACGGTTTCCTGGGGAGCTTCCTGTGGCACTGCAACCTCCGAGATTTGTTTACTTCATCATTTTTCTTGATAGGTTTATCAAACTAGATTGACGTGGACGGCTTCGTCAAGACCCGACGAAGCGCGCAACGCGGTGACGCACTGCGCGAATCACATGAAAGGCAAGAAGTCATGCACCTCTACCGAACGTCCCTGGGACTCGCACGCAACGACGGGGACGGCCTGCTGCTGCTCGATCTGCCGTATGCAGATATAGCGGCACTATTCGAGGCCGGTCCTGCGCTGGCCTCGACCGCACCCATCCGCGCCCGTGTGACATTCGAAGATGTCAATGTGCTTGCGCCAGTGGCCAGGCCGTGCCGCTTCGTCGTCGTCGGACTGAACTATCGCGCACATGCGACCGAGACCGGGTTAGGGATTCCCGCCGAGCCGACATTCTTCTGCGTCGACGGCGGACCGGTGGCCGGCCCCGGCGACCAGATCATCCTTCCGCCGGCAGCACCAGACCATGTCGATTACGAGGGCGAGGTCGGCGTGGTGATCGCGCGCGCCGCATACAACGTCTCAGCCGAAGACGCTTGGGACTACGTCGGCGGGCTGACGTGCGTCAACGACGTATCGGCCCGGGATCTACAGGCGGCCGCCCTAGGCGAACCGGGCTCGGCCGGCCTTGGCCTCTCAAAGGCGATGGACACGTTCAAGCCGATCGGCCCCGCGGTGGTGACGATGGACTCGTTCTCCTTGCCGCTGGACATCGGTCTGACCACCAGAGTTAACGGCGAAGTTCAACAGCAAAGCAGGACAAGCGATTTGATATTCGACATTCCCACGCTCGTGTCGACGGTCTCAAGAATGGTCACCTTGCTACCAGGTGACGTGATCTGCACCGGGACGCCATCGGGCGTCGGCGCAGCAGCCGGCCGCTTCCTCCGGCCCGGGGACATCGTCGAAATCGAGATTGGGGGCATCGGCACGCTGAGCAATAGCGTTGCCACCCACTCACCCACCAGCGACCCAGGTCCCGCACCAGCGTGATCAACGGTGCTTGATGGTCAGCAGTCCACCCAACAACAGATCGATCGTGACCCGTGTGTACGTCTCGACTGCGTCGGGATCCGCGGTATCGATGTCGTACATCCGCTCCATCAACGCGCCCGTCATGAAGAACGCCGATGCGCTGCCGATGATGAAGCGTGCGACGTACGGAATCGGGAGGTCGTCCCGGATTCGACCATCCTGCTGGCCGAGCTTGATCAACTTCGCGAGGTGCTCCTCCAACGGGGCGATGTAGGTGTCGGAGAGCCAGTGGACCCGCTCTGTCGCGAACTGCGATTCACTCGCGAGCAAGGGGGCGACGTTGGGATGTCGGGCCAGGAAGGAGATGTGCCGTCGAATCAGCACCTGCAGCGCCGAGACGGGGTCTAGCTCCTTGAGCTCATGATTGAGCTCCTGCTGCACCAACATCTCGTTGAAGGCCCTACCGACCGCCGCCCGCCAGAGATCGTCCTTTGAAGTGAAGTAATAGTGCATCAGCGGCTGCGCAACACCAGCGGCGCGCGCGACGGCAGACATGGACGTGCCTTCGTAGCCAGATCGAGCGAAACAGTCGATCGCCGTCTCCAAGATCACATCTCGGGTGTTGTTGGCGCCCCGCTGCGACGGTTCGGACGACTGCGCCGGTTTGCCGCCGCGGCCGCTCCGGCGTGACGCTGCAGCTGACATTCGAAGTTCCCTCCTCGGTTCCGACGTTCTCAGAATGGCAGAGCCGATGCCATGACGGCAGTTTGGCCCGTGCCAGAGGGAACGCTGGCGCACGTTGTTTACACAATCAATTTTATTTATTAGTCTATCAATCATGGAATCGTTGCGGGTCATCACCGTCGAGGAACACTTCCACCACCCCGAGGTCAGCGCGGAAGTTCGGGCGTTATCGGGACCGCTGCCGGTGGCGCCCGACGACGGATTCGCCACCTTCATTCAGGAAGAATTCATGCCCGATCGGGATTCGGCCGAACAACTCGGGGGCAACAGGCTTGCCCACATGGACCGGGCCGGGATCGACGTCCAAGTCGTGTCACACGGCGCATTCAGTCCGAACAACCTTGACCACCCTGAGGCTGTCGACCTCTGCCGGAAGGTCAATGACCGCCTGGCACAACAAATTTCAGAGCACCCGACGCGATTCCGCGGGTTCGCCACCATTCCCCTGCACGATCCCGCCGCTGCAGCAGATGAGATGAAGCGGTGCGTGAACGAACTCGGGTTCGTGGGAACCTTGATCACCGGAACCTGCGGCGGCCGATTCCTGGATGACGAACGCTTTGATCCCATCCTGGCCGCAGCCGAGGAGGTGGACCTTCCCATCTACGTGCACCCCGGGATGCCCGATGGTCCGGCATCAATCATTCCTTACGCCGGCAATTGGCCGGCCGCAGTGCATTTCACCTTCGCCACCCACGCCTTCGGATGGCACATGGAAGCGGGCATACACATCATCAGGCTCATCCTGTCCGGTGCGCTGGACCGGCATCCGAAGCTGAAACTACTGAGCGGTCACTGGGGCGAATTCGCCGCCGGATGGCTCGAGCGCCTCGACGGAACGTTCGCGAAGACCCGTTACCTCGAACGAACTGTGAGTGACTACTACCGCGACCACGTATGGGTCACGCCGTCAGGAATGTACAGCGGCAATCAGCTGCAGTACATCCTTGCCGAGGTCGGCGCCGACCGGATCATTCACTCCGAGGACTTTCCCTACCTCGTACGTGACGATGTGGCGGACTTCCTGGTCCAATCCGACCTCACCGATGACCAGCGCCATGCGATCGCTCACCGCAACGCAGAGCAGTTGATGCGAATATGAATCTCGGCCACTAGGGCGTGTCTGACAAACATTTTGGATGTGGCGGTCCAGACTTGGGGTGTGTCGCGTTTTCAGTTGC